>CAVATZ010000037.1:0-21281 GCA_963591655.1 Clostridiales bacterium | reverse complement strand
GACCGCGGCATGGACGTCAGCAACAGCATACTGGCGGAGTTTCTGCTGTGATTCCTGTCATTTGGTGTTGATTTCCCGGAAAAGTTCCTGTCATTTTACGCGAATTTTTGCCCAAAATTCACACTAAACGACAGGAAAGCCGCCAACGGCAAGCGACAGGACATACCGCAGCTCCTCCCGGTTCAGAAACAGCGACAGGAGCAGGTAGAGCAGAACGCCCACAAGCATCTGAAGCAGCAGCATCGGCAGCGGTGTCAGCGGCAGGCGCTGCAGCATGGCCACGCCGAAGCCCATCACGAGGGAGCAGAGAATTGAGGGCAGCAGGTCCCGGAGCTGCTGCAGCGGGCCGTAATCCAGAAGACGGCGGTTGGGCCAGGCGTTGATGACGAGGCAGATGTATTCGTCCGCAAGTTTCAGAAGCAGCATGGGGAAGATGCCCAACGGCAGGCTCAGGAGCAGGATCACGACGCCCAGCAGCTTCTTCAGAATCTCCAGCTTGAGAAAGAGATCCGACCGTCCCTGGGCATTGAGAAGCTGCAGGTTGATGGAGTGAATCGGCAGAATCGCATAGTTGACGCACATAATGCAGAGATAGGGCACGGCGGCGATCCACTTCTCCGTGAGGAGCAGCAGCACCAGCGGCCGGGCCACCGCCAGCATGCCGGCCATCATGGGAAACACCAGAAAGCCGGAGAGCTTCACGGAACGGCGGGCCGCATTCTTCAGCGCCCCCCTCTCCTCCTGGAGCTGCGCGTAGGCCGGCAGCAGCACAGACTGGATCACGGCATTTAAATTCGTGGTCAGCAGCTTCGGAAACTGCTCGCCCCGGTTATAGATGCCAAGCTCCGCATTGGAGTACTGCTTCCCGATGACGAGGCCATAGATATTCTGCCATACCGTATCGATGAGACCGGAGACCAGAATCTTCCAGCCGAAGGAAAAGAGCTCCCGGATCTCGCCGAAGCTGAAGATCCGGCGAGGCACCCAACGCACAATGAAGAAAAGAGACAGCATCAGCACCAGGTAATATACGAGCTGCTGGGCAGCCATCGCCCAGACGCCGAGCCCTGCCACAGCCATGCCGATGGACACCGCACCGGAGGCAAGCACCGCCAGCATGGTGGACTTAAAAAGCAGCCGGAACTGAAGCGTCCGGGACACAAAGGCGGTCTGAATGGAGATCACCGCCCCCGGAAAAAGCACGAGGCCCATAAGGCGCACGAGCTCCGTCAGCACCGGCGTCCGGTAATAGGCGGAAATCCAGGGCGCTGCCAGGTACAGAAGTCCGTAGCAGAGCACCGACATCCCCAGCGTCAGCCAGAACACCGAGGAATAGTCCGCCTCCCGAATCTCCTTCTTCTGAATGAGCGCCGTGGCGAAGCCCGACTGGATAAAGGTGTTGGCGATGGTGATGAAGATCATGATGAGGCTGATGGTGCCGTACTCCTCCGGACTCATGAGCCGGGCCAGCACCAGCGCCACCACAAACTGTATTCCCTGATATCCGGTCTGCTCCAGCAGCTTCCAGAAAAGCCCGTTCAGCACCTTCCCCTTAAAATTCTTTTCCGCCATCTTAATTTTGATTTCCTTTTCCCTTCGTCTAATGTCTTCGGCCCGACAGCCGGGTTCAGTGCCCCGCACCGAAGCGGCGCTGCAGCAGCCGGTACACATGGGGCAGCCGATGCTCAAAGCCGATGAAGAAGCGGTCCCGTCGGGACAGCTCTTTGAAAAAGCCCCGATTTTCCTTCCTGCAGATTTCCCCGAAGTCCCGGACATTCACCGCCGTGAGGAAACGGATCCGCGCCGCAGCCTCCTGCGCCTCCTGATGGAAGCGGCCGCCGGTTTCCGCATCGAACAGCCGATAGGTCTCCGCCATTTCCCGGGCATACCTTTCCTGCTTCTCCCGGTAATCTCCGGACAGCTGCGTGCTGGTCCAGGAGCCCGCATGGGAAAAGCGGTAGACACTCATCTCCCGGTCAAAATAAAAGGCCCTGCCGTGGGCCGCCGCAATGAGCTCCAGGGGCCGGTCGCCCACCGGACACTGAAAATAATAGTCCGGCAACGGCAGGAGAATATCCCGCCGGAGCAGGAAGCTCGCAAAGGGAATGCCGCCGCTTCTCCCCACCAGCGCTTCCCCGCTGAGCTCCCTGTCGCCACGGTATGGCCGCATGCTGGTGCCCTGCAGCCGCTGCCCCTTCTCGTCCACCACCCGGGCAGCATGGAAGGTAAAGACGCAGTCCGGATGGGCCTCCATGTAATCCACCTGCCGCTGCAGCTTATAGGGGTCGCACCAGTAATCATCGCCGTCCAGCACGGCCACATATTTCCCGCTTGCTCTGGGAATGTTGAAGAGCCCCGTGATGTTCACCTTGCCCTGACTGTACTGGTTCTCTGTCCGGAGAATGGGCCGAATGATGTCCGGATAGCGGCTGTGGTAGTCCCGGATCACCGCCTGCGCCCCGTCGGTGGAGGCATCATCATGGATCAGGATCTCCAGCCCGAAATTCCGCTGCTGGGAAAGGATGCTGTCCAGGCACTCCGCAATATACGCCCTGTGATTGTAGGTCACCACACAGACACTGACCTTAAAGGGATACTTTTCTTTCATCATATAAACAGACATTCTCCAATGGTGCGATGCAGCAGATTGTAGGTAAAGCCATAGCGCAGAATCGTCAGAATCTTTCCGATGCGCGGCTTCTCCGGAATCGAGACAAAGGCCCGGAGCAGCTTCTTCTGCTGCGGACTGAGCCGGTCACCATACATTTCCAGGAAGCACCGGGCCTGACGAAACAGATCGCCGTAGACCTGCTTTGAATGGGCATCCATCTCTTCCTTGCTCTTCCCGTCCTGTCGGCCAATGCCGAGGCGCCCGAGAATTTCTCGGATTCGGCTCCCCTTGGCCGCGCCCAAGACATTGTCCTGATGCTGCCGGTAGTAATAGAGCGCCTCCGGCACGAAATGAATGTGCCCGAAGGCTGCGGCCAGAATGGCCAGCCACTGGTCATGCATGACGCAGTGCGCCGGCACCTCTGTCACGAGCGACGCCAGCGCCTGATTCATGAGAACAGCACCGCCCACCACATTGTTCTGCACCAGCAGCTGCTGCAGCCTGCAGCGCCGAGGACTCATTTTCTGGTACTGCACAAAGGAAGGCGACAGGACACGGAGTTCTCCGTCGGTGATCTCCGAATCGCAGTGCACGAGGAGCGGTGTTTCCGTCCCGTAAGCGACCTCCATGGCCTTCATTTCCCGGAGACAGCGCGACAGCTTCTCCGGCTTCCAGACATCGTCCTGATCCGACAGCATGATGTAGTCGCAGTCCCGGGCACAGCCTGTCGCAAGAAGCGACAGAAAATGCCGCCAGGCAGCGCCCGTGGGAGCATGCGGCGGCAGAAGCGTGATCCGGTTCGGATGCACCGAAGACATTTCCCTGAGAAACGCGAGGGTGCCGTCCGTGGAGCCGTCGTCCGAAACCAGGATGCGGAAGTCCTCCGCCGTTTCCTGGGCCAGAATGGAGTCCAGCTGCTGCCTTAGGTAAGCCTCGCCATTATAGGTGCATAAAAGGATGCCGATCATTGTGTTTCCTCTCTCATCTGCTCACAGCAAAAACGCGCCGCTGCATTACAAGACATGCAGAATCTCCGCCGCCCGGGTTTCCCACAGCACGATCTGCTGGAAAAGCTGCGTAAATGCCTGCTGCCCCCGGGAAATGTGCAGATACTCCCGGTAATAGAAGCGCTCCGATTCCTGGCGCAGCTTCTGCTTCGGCACCATGGAGCGGTAGGTTTTCGATATGGTGCCGCTGTTCTCGTGGGAATAGCTCTGGTTCTGCAGCAGCAGGGAGCGATAGCCCGCCTGCTTCATGCGGAAGCCCAGAATGTTCTCCTCACCGTAGAGGAAGACCCGCTCGTCATAGCCGCCGCAGGCCAGAAAAGCCTCGGCCGACAGCATGAGAAGCGATCCATGAACCACATCCACCGGCACGGCTGCCGATTTGGCCAGATAGGCGGGACGGTAGTTGATCAGGCTGCGGAAGATCCGGCGCGAAAGGGGACCGCTGTTCAGAAGCTCCCCCAGCCAGGGGCGCAGCGGCCAGGCAGTCTGCTGCCGTCCGCCCTGTCCGTCCTGCATCACGGCACTGGCAACCCCCAGCTGCGGGCGATCCGCAAAGGCCGAAAGCAGTGCCTGCAGCAGGTCCTCGGAAAATACCGTATCCGGGTTCGCCACCAGAATATGGCTTGCCCCGCAGCAGTGAATGGCATAACGGATGCCGGCATTGTTTCCCGCACCGTAGCCGCCGTTTTTCCGGGTCCGGATGAGATGGGTCCGGGGGCTCTGCGGCAGCAGGGCCTTCAGACGGGCAGCGCTGTCGTCGGTGGAGCAGTTGTCCACCAGCACAATGTCATCCAGAATCTCATAGTGCAGGAGCCGCTGCAGCTGCTCTGCCGTATGCCGGTAATCGTTATAGTTCAGTATCACTGCGCTGAGCTTCATGCTGTTCTCCCATCTGTTTCTTCACTTCCCGGTCAAAGTATGCCTGTGATATCCGTTTCCGGAGTCCCGGCAGCACGAAGGTCGCCACGTTCATGGCATGGTAGAGCTGCATGGACAGGCCGGCGCCCCGCTGCGGACGGCTGTCGGCAAAGGGTGTCTGCCGCAGGTAAATCCGGTAGGCCCGCCGGTAATGGTTGTGATTTCCCGCGATCCAGGGCCGCTCCGCCCCGGCGAAGTGCACCAGCACCGGATGATGCTTCGCCACAAAGAAGCTCTCCTCGGTCTCTGCCTTGGCATACCAGGGGGCCAGACGGCAGAGGGCATCATAGCGGAAGTAATAGTAGTTGCTGAAAAAATTGAAACGCTGGGGCAGCCGCACAATCTGACCCCGCAGCACATAATTCAGGATGTCCTGGTCATTGAAGGGCAGCCTTCCCCCCATCCGGTTGTAGTAGGAAAAGCAGTTTTCCTCCATGCCCTGCTCCCGCCAGCCGGAGAGATTCAGCAGGATCACGCCGGCATTGTAGTAGGCCGCCTTCTCGGGCAGTCCCAGCAGAGCCTTCACCTCCGGATAAATGGTCGGCTCCGGCGCCATGGCCGCCAGCCGGTTTCCGAGATGCAGCTTGTACAGGCTGTGCAGCGGGCGCAGCACCACCGTGTCCGCATCCAGGTAGAGGGCCTTGGTGACGGTATCCGGCAGGAGACTGCCCATCAAAAGCCGGGCCAGCGTGGTGATCTGAAAGCGGCCGGTATCGAGGCCGTAGACCCGCTCCGAAAGGGAGGTACGAAGATCCCCCAGTTCATAAAAGCTGATCTCCTTGCCGTTTCCCTCCGCCAGCTGCCGGAGCTTCTCCCGGTTTTCCGGAGAAAGCCCGTCTGACAGGATATGAAAATGCAGGGGCTCCTGACGATTGTGTTCTATAAGCGAAAAGATGGAGACTGCCATATGCCGGCAGAATCCATCATTCGATGCGTATACAATATTCAACTCTTTATTCCTCAGGAATTGGCGAAGAGGGACGCACTCTCCTCAGCGGCACTGCCCTTGCTCTCCAGCACACGGCGTCTGCCGGCAGCCTCTGCCTCCTTCGGATAGAACATCCGGTTCACCGCACTGAATATCGCGCGGATGGAGGAACGGGTAATGTTGGAGGACACGCCCACACCATAGGAGGTCTTGCCGCTCTTCTCATCCAGCAGGTGGATGTAGCTGACTGCCTTCGCACCGGAGCCGGAGGTCAGGGCATGCTCGGAGTAATCCAGCACCTTGATCTCGATGCCCAGCTCCTGGTCGAGTCCGGCCTGTACGGCATCGATGGGGCCATTGCCCACACCGCTGAAGCTCTTCAGCTCGCCGTTGTTCAGGTAGTTCACGTTGGCCAATGTGGTGTAGCTGTCGTCGCCGTTCTCCGTATCCGTGGTGCGGATGTTCTTGAAGTGCATCGGCTCCTTGGTCTCGATATACTCCGCCTGGAACACATCGAAGATCTGTGTAGGAGATACCTCGCCCTGCTTCTCGGAGATGGTCTGGATGTAATCCGCAAACTCACGCTGCATGCCCTTCGGGAGCTTGTAGCCGAACTGGGAGCCCAGGATGAAGGCTACGCCGCCCTTGCCGGACTGGGAATTGATGCGGACGATGGGCTCGTACTCTCTTCCGATGTCTGCCGGATCGATGGGCAGATAGGGGACCTCCCAGAACTCCGCATTTCTGTCCTGCATGGCCTGCACGCCCTTGTTGATGGCATCCTGATGGGAACCGGAGAAGGCGGTGAATACCAGCTTTCCTGCATAGGGCTGACGCGGCGGAATCTCCATCTTCGTGCAGCGCTCGTAAACCTCCTGGATCTCCCGGACGTTCTCGATGTTGAGCTCCGGGTTCACACCCTGGGAGAACATGTTGTAGGCCAGCACCAGGATGTCCACGTTTCCGGTTCTCTCGCCGTTGCCGAAGAGGGTACCCTCGACACGGTCTGCACCGGCCAGCATGGCCAGCTCGGCAGCAGCCACACCCTCGCCTCTGTCGTTGTGGGGATGCACAGAAACCACCACAGACTCACGGCAGTGCAGGTTATTGGACATGTACTCGATCTGATCTGCGTAGACATTCGGGGTATCCATCTCCACCGTAGACGGCAGGTTGATGATCACCTCACGACCGGGTGCTGCGCCCCAGGCATCGATCACGGCATTGCAGATCTCTGCGGCATAGTCCATCTCAGTGCCGGTGAAGCTCTCCGGAGAGTACTCCAGGCGGATCTCGCCGTCGAAGTCCTTGGCATACTTCTTCACGAGCTGCGTGCCGGTGAGGGCAATGTCGATGATCTCCTCCTTGGACTTTCCGAACACCACATCTCTCTGGAGCACGGAGGTAGAATTGTAGATATGCACAATGGCCTTCTTCAGCCCCTGCAGGCACTCGAAGGTTCTGGCCAGCAGCTGCTCACGGCACTGCACCAGCACCTGTACCGTCACATCATCCGGAATCAGCTTCCGCTCAATGAGGTTCCGCAGAAAGTCATACTCGATCTGGCTGGCTGCCGGGAAACCGACCTCGATCTCCTTGAAGCCGAGCTTTACCAGCATATTGAAAAACTCGATCTTCTCCTCTACGGTCATGGGATCCACCAGGGCCTGGTTGCCGTCTCGCAGATCCACGGAGCACCAGATGGGTGCCTTGGTGATCTCCTTGTCAGTCCAGGTTCTCTGGGGGTAACGGAATGCCGGGAATTTCCGGTATCTCTGGTACTTCAACATTGCTTTATCTCCTCTTCTATGTTTTTTACTCTATATTAAGCCCTTCCTGCTGCATCACGGCAATGACCTCGTCCACACAGCTCTCGCAGACCTCATTGCTCTCGGCTTCCACCATCACCCGCACCAGGGGCTCTGTGCCGGAGGCCCGCAAAAGGATGCGGCCGTTGTCACCCAGCCGCTCTGCCACACGCTCTACAGCTGCCAGCACCGCCGGGTGCTTCTGGGCAGCCTCCTTGTCGTGCACGCGCACATTCTTCAGCACCTGGGGATATACCGTGAAGCCCTCACAGAGCTCCGCGAGGCTCTTCTTCTTGCCCAGCACCGTCTCCATGACCTTGATGGAGGTCAGGATGCCGTCACCCGTGGTGGCATTCCGCAGGAAAATGATGTGGCCTGACTGCTCACCGCCGAGGGAATAGTCATGCTCCGACATGTTCTCGTAAACGAAGCGGTCGCCCACCTGGGTCTTCTCATAGCGGATGCCCGCCGCCTCCAGCGCCTTATACAGGCCGAAGTTGGACATCACTGTGGTGACAATGGTGTCATCCTGGAGCTTGCCCCGCTCCTTCATATAGCAGCCGCAGACGTACATGATCTGATCGCCGTCCACCAGCCGTCCCTTGTTGTCCACTGCGAGACAGCGGTCCGCATCGCCGTCATAAGCAAAGCCCAGATCACAGCCCTCGGACAGCACATAGCGCTGCAGTGCTTCAATGTGGGTGCTGCCGCAGCCTTGGTTGATGTTCAGGCCGTTGGGCTCATTGTGGATGACGTGGGTATCTGCACCCAGGGCATCAAATACCGCCTTGGCGCAGGAGCTGGCAGAGCCGTTGGCGCAGTCCAGCGCCACCTTCATGCCCTTGAAAGACTTGGTGGCCAGGGAAATGAGATAGCCGATGTAACGGTTCCGGCCTGCCGCGAAGTCCACGGTGCGTCCGATCTGATCCCGGGTGGCCAGCGGCACCTCCGGGGTTCTGCCGTCCAGGTAATCCTCGATCTCCGCAATCACGTCATCGGAGAGCTTCTCGCCGTTCTCATTGATGACCTTGATGCCGTTGTCATAGTAGGGGTTGTGGGAGGCGGAGATCATCACGCCGCAGCTGAAATCCTCCGACCGCACAATGTAGCTGACGGAGGGCGTGGTGGTCACGTGCATGAGATACGCATCGGCTCCCGCCGCTGTAATGCCTGCCGCAATGGCATACTCAAACATGTAGCTGGAGCGCCGGGTGTCCTTACCGATGACGATGCGGCACTTCTCCCCCTCCTTCAGCTTTTTCTGATAGTACCAGCCCAGGAACTTTCCCACCCGGAAGGCACTGTCTGCGGTCAGGACCACATTGGCCTCTCCCCGGTATCCGTCTGTTCCGAAATATTTACCCATTGTATTTTCTATCCTTTAATTAATTTTGATGCAAACTTCATCACTCCAGCGCCTTTAGATAACGGGCCAGGGCGTCCTGCCAGGTGGGCAGGGGCTTGAAGCCCATTTCACTGAGCTTCGACTTGTCCAGCCGGGAATTGTAGGGCCGGGCCGCCTTGCTGAGGCCGTACTCTGCGGTGGTCACCGGCAGCACCTCCGTGCTGAGGCCCGCCTGCCGGTAGATTTCCTTTGTGAAGTCATACCAGCTGATGTAGCCGCCCTCGTTGGTGGCGTGGTAATAACCGTACTTCTCGGTCTCCAGCATGTCCACCAGCAGTCTCGCAAGATCCAGTGTGTAGGTCGGCGTACCGATCTGGTCGTTCACCACCCGCACCGTGTCATGGGTCCTGCCCACATTCAGCATGGTCTTAATGAAGTTTTTGCCGTTCAGGCCGAAGACCCAGGCAATCCGGACGATGAAGTACTTCTCCAGCAGCTCTCGTACCGCCAGCTCACCCTCGAGCTTCGTTCTGCCGTAGACATTCAGCGGCGCATAATCCTGACAGTCCGGCTGCCAGGGCTCTGTGCCCTGTCCGTCAAAGACATAGTCGGTGCTGATGTAGATGAACTTCGCGCCCGCCTCCTTCGCCGCCTCTGCCAGGCAGCGCGTGCCGAAGGCATTGATTCGCTCTACCTTCTCCTGCTTGTCCGCGTCCTCTGCCAGATCCACTGCTGTCCAGGCCGCGCAGTGCACGATCACCTCGGGCTGCAGCTCCCGGACGGTGCGGGCCACTGCCGCCGCGTCCGTGATGTCCAGCGAAACATAAGGCATGGTACAAACCGCTGAGCCGTCCTGAATGCCGCTGTACTGAGGAAGCAAATCTGTTCCGATCCCCTCATGTCCCCGTGCAGCAAGCTCATTCATGACATCATGCCCCAGCTGTCCGGCCACGCCCGTTACAAATACCTTCATTGGTTTTTTATCTCCGTTTCTATAATTAGCCATTTTAGATGGAATTCTACCACACACAGCCCCGTATGACAAGCAAGGTATACGGCGCATGGCCCCCTGTTCTTGATTCCCGATTGCGCCCATGGTACACTTGAAGGCCAGTAAAAGCCCTGAGAAGCGCGCAGATGCGCAGGCGGGCACAGAGGAGGTAGCACAAGGCATGAAGAAAAAAGCTCTGATCGCAATGAGCGGCGGTGTCGACAGTTCGGTGGCGGCTGCGCTCATGAAGGAGGCCGGCTATGACTGCGTCGGCGTCACCATGAAGCTCTATGACAATGAGGACGTCGGCGTCTGCCGCGCCAATACCTGCTGTACGCTGGCGGACACGGAGGATGCCCGGCAGGTGGCCGCTGCCATGGACATGCCTTACTATGTCTTCAACTTCACCGACGACTTCGAGCAGCAGGTGATCCGCCGCTTTGTGGAGACCTACGAGGCCGGCGGCACGCCCAATCCCTGCATCGACTGCAACCGCTACATGAAGCACGAGAAGCTCTATCACCGGGCCGAGGCGCTGGACTGCGACCTCATCGTCACGGGGCACTATGCCCGGATTCAGCAGGACCCGGAGACGGGCCGCTGGCTTCTGAAGAAGGCCCGGAACCTGCAGAAGGACCAGAGCTATGTGCTCTACTTCCTGAGTCAGGAGCAGCTGGCCCATACCGCCTTCCCCCTCGGCGATTTCGAAAGCAAGGACGAGGTGCGGGCGCTGGCGGAGCGGTACGGCTTCCTCAATGCCCGAAAGCACGATTCCCAGGACATCTGCTTCGTGGTGAACGGCGACTACGGCGACTTCATCGAGAACTATACCGGAAAGCACTTTGCACCGGGGCCCTTCGTGGATGAGCAGGGTAATGTCTTAGGCACGCACCGGGGCATCATCCGCTATACCATCGGGCAGCGGAAGGGTCTGGGGCTTGCGCTGCCGGCACCCATGTATGTCTGCGGGAAGGATATGGAAAAGAATGAGGTGATCCTCACCGAGGGCGCCGGTCTCTACTCCCGGCAGCTGATCGCGGATAACTTCAACTGGATCAGCATGGAGGCACCTGCAGCGCCCGTTTCCGTCACCGCCAAAACCCGCTACAAAGCAAAGGAGGCACCCGCTGTTGCGGAGTGCCTCCCGGACGGCCGCGTGCAAATCACCTTCGCGCAGCCGGAGCGTGCCGTGGCCATCGGCCAGGCCGTCGTTCTGTATGACGGAGAGAATGTCGTTGGGGGCGGCACCATAATCCACCGGGCCTAGGCCGGTCTTGACTAGGTAGACTTTGCTACCGCAAAGTCTCTTATACGCTCGCCGCTAAGGCATCCAACGGGCACCCGTAAGCCAAGCTTCCGCTCAGCCCATTGGATAGTTCTCCATCAAATCCGCCAAATAGATCTTCCCGGCATAGGGCTTCATATAGCAGCGGATGCAGCCCTGCTCCGGGAAGCGGCTGGTCTCACCGGCATTGTAGCCGTCGCTGTCCGTCAGCAGAATCCGGCGGAGCCGGGTGGTGTCCGTGACGCCGGTCAGCCAGACCGGAATCTGCAGGGCATACTCATCCCCGCTGGCGTTGATGGGAATGATGGCCACCTCATTTTCATAAATGCGGGCATAGACCACATAATTGTGTCCCGCCATCAGGCGCATCACAGAGCCCCGCTGCAGCACCCGATTGTTGAGTCTTGCCCGGGACAGATACATATGATAGTCGATGAGCGCCAGATCCTCATGCCCCCAGGGATAGGTGCGGCGGCTGTCCGGCTCTGTGAGGCCGCAGACGCCCGCTTCATCGCCGTAATAAATGGTCGGCGCGCCCGGCCAGGTCATCTGCATCATGGCGCCCAGGCGATAGACTGCCGGGTTGATGTTCTGACTTGCCGCCTCGGGCCCCAGCTGGGACAGCCGTCCCACGTAGTGGTTTGTCCGGGTCATGAAGCGGGAGTGATCGTGGTTGGACAGCTGGTTCATAGAAGAGGCAATGGCGCTCTCCGGCATCCGGGACATGTTGTAGAGCATGGACCGGAAGAAGGCCTGTCCGTCGCCGATCAGCGTCGGGTTGTAGCTGTCGGAATGCTTCTCCATCCCCGTCAGGAACCAGCTCACCGGCTCCATAAAGGCATCATAATTCATGATGGAATCCCACTCATCTCCCTGCAGCCAGGCATACGGATCGCCGTAATGCTCCGCCAGGATCACCGCCTCGGGATTGGCCTCCTTCACGGCACGGCGGAAGCGCTTCCAGAAGTCGTGGTTGTAGGCCTCACTGTGTCCCAGATCTGCCGCCACGTCCAGACGCCAGCCGTCACAGCAGTACGGCGCACTCACCCATTTCCGGGCAATGGCCAATACCTCCTCCTGCAATGTCTCCGACTCCTCATAATTCAGCTTCGGCAGGGTATCATTTCCCCACCACTTCTCATAGGTCTCGTTCTCCGGCCAGGCCTCGTCCCGGCTGTCGCAGAAGCCGAAATAGCTGGTATAGGGGCTGTCCTTCCGCTCGTAGGCACCGGGCTGATAGCCCTCCTCCGGCCGGTAGAAGCGGCTCTTGTTCATCCACTTGTTGAAGGAGCCGCAGTGGTTGAAGACACCGTCAATGATGACCCGCATGCCCCGGGCATGGCAGGCCTCCACAAAGTGCTGAAAGACCAGGTCCGAGGCCTCCAGATTCTCCCGGCTGGTGGTACGGATCCGGTAGCGCTCCGCATGGCCGTTGTCCGTGTCCCCGTCTGCCAGCAGTGCCCCGTTGTCCCGAGGCATGGCACCCACATGGGGATCCACATGTCCATAGTCCTGGGTATCATACTTATGGTTGGAGGGCGACACAAAGAGCGGGTTGAAATAGATCACCCGCACCCCGAGGCTGTACAGATAGTCCAGCTTCTCCTCCACACCCTGCAGATCACCGCCGTAGAAGCGGTGCACATCGAAGGGCTGCGGCGGTGCGCCCCAGTCCTTGACACCCTCCGCATACCGTCCGAGATAGATGTACTCGTGATCCAGCACATTGTTGTCGGGGTTTCCGTCCCGGAAGCGGTCGATCAGGATCTGGTACATGATGGTGCCCTTGATCCAGTCCGGCACATGGTAGCCGGGAATCAGCTGGAAGGCCAGCGCCGGGGCATCACTGTCGGATACACCCAGGCGATTGTAGCGCACCCGGCTGCCGTCCGTTCCCTCGATCCAGAAGACATAGGAAAGGGTCTCATCTCCCATTTTCACTGTGGTTTCGAAGTAATCAAAGTAGCGGTCGCTGGCCACCGCTTTCATTTTCTCTGTTTTCTTCAATGCCGGAAATTCAATATAGACCCCGGCTGCATCCTCCCGCAGGGTGCGGAAGCGCAGCGTCACCAGGTCCCCCGGATCCGGTTCCTCCGGACTCCGGTAGAAGGCATTTCCCGAGCAATACAGTGCATCCCAGTTCATTTCCTGACCATCCTTGTCAATTTTAGTTGAATTCTACGACACCGATATAAGGAAGGTTCCGATAGCGCTGATCGTAGTCCAGACCGTAGCCCACCACAAACTCATCCGGAATCTCGAAGCAGGAATACTTCACCGGCACTTCCTTCTCCCGGCGGGAGGGCTTGTTCAGCAGCGTGCAGATCTCGATGGAATTGGGCTTTCTGTCCTGCAGAAGCTTGCTCAGATGATTCAGGGTATGGCCGGTGTCGATGATATCCTCCACGATCAGCACATTCTTGCCCTCCAGCGGCTCGTCCAGATCCTTCACGATCTTCACGATGCCGGAGCTGGTGGTGCCGCCGCCGTAGCTGGACACGGACATGAAGTCCAGGGAAATGTTGTCGTTCTTCAGGCGCTTTGCCAGCTCACACATGAACATGGCGCCGCCCTTCAGGATACAGATGAGGTGAATGGGCTTTCCTTCATAGTCCCTGGAAATCTGTGCTGCCACTTCCTTGATTTTTTCTACTACCTGCTCCTCCGGAATGAGGACTCTTACATGCTCGCTCATGCTTTCTTTCTCCTTTTCATACTGTTGATCTCCCGATGGGTTCTCAGGATCAGCTGCTTTCCCCGAATGTCTCCGCTCATGCGATAGGGAAGGTCCAGATGGGCGCCGCCCTGCCGGAAAAGAAGTCCGTCCAGGGCATTGAGATGCACCGCGCCCCAGTCCTTTCGTGGGGTGTCCATGGCATTCAGCAGCGCCATGAAAATGTAACGCCGCAGCAGCGGCTTTTCCTGCCGGAGGGCCGGGAGCGACACCCTGAGCTCCGTGAGGACATCGCCGGCCTCAGACTTCCGGCTCTCTGTGTCTCCTGTCGGAGCCTCTTCCCGATGGGCCGCAAGCCAACTCTCCGCCTGCTGCCGCAGCAGCGCGTCCGCCTCTCCCAGAAGGGCCGCCGCCGCAGAAATGTGCTCCACCGCCCGGGCATTGATGGCCCGGAGCTCCGGCAATACCCGCTGCCGAAGCCGGTTCCGGGTATACTGCAGCGCGGCGTTCGTGGAATCCGTCACATAGGAAAGTCCCGCTGCCGACAGTTCCCCGAGGATTTCCTCCCGGGTCACCGTCAGCAGGGGCCGGATCAGCCGGTCCTGTCGGGGCTGCATGCCGCCGAGACCCCGGAGTCCCGTTCCCCGGATCAGGTTGTGCAGCACTGTCTCTGCCTGATCCTCCTGATGGTGGGCCACCGCGATCCGTCCGCTTTCCGCCGCAGCGCCCTCCGCGGCAAGCCAGTCCGCCAGGGTCTCCTCCAGTGCCCGGTAGCGCAGCAGCCGGGCTGCCTCTTCGAGGCCCAGTCCCTTCTCTGCCGCATACGCCGGCACATCCAGATGTACCGCATGAAAGGGCACCGCCAGGGCCGCCGACATTTCCCTGCTGAACTGAAGATCCCGCTCCGCCTCCTCGCCCCGGATGCCATGCTGTACATGAAGGGCATGAAGGCTGAAGGAAAGCTCCGCCTCCAGGCTCTTCAGGAGCCACAGAAGGCAGACGGAATCCGCACCGCCGGACAGCCCCAGAAGCACGCGGCCGCCGGGCGGGATCAAAGCTTCTTCTATTATATAATTCTTTATGCGATTTCGTACAGACATTCTTTCTGCCTCAGCGGGAAATCCCTGTGAAAACGAAGGCCCCCTCCCGGGTCCCCCGTCAGCCAAGCTGCTGCGAGACCCGGAAAGGGGGCAAATATCACGACTCCGGCTTTACGATCACCTCGTCGGGCATCTTCAATCCGAAGATCTCCCGCGCCTTTTCGATGACGTATTCCTTGGTTTTCACATGCACCTTCTGCTCCTGAAGCTCCTCCGAACGCAGGGACTCGGAAGCATAGGCCGCATCCAGACTTTCCTCTGTGGCCTGGTATTCCCGGTTCTGGGCCCGCAGCCCGGAGCCGCGGATCATAACCGCCACCGCCAGAAAGGCCACCACCACGATGATGCCCAGGAGGGCCGCCCGATTTTCCATACCGCCCCGCCCGGGGCTTCTGTGTCCGCTCATAAATACCTGAAAAGCTCCGCAGCCTCATTCTTCCGCACGGTTTCCGCCACTGAAATGACCTCCGCCCGCACGGATTTCTCGCCAAAGCGAATCTCGATGACATCCCCGACCTTCACGTCATAGGATGCCTTCTGGACTCTGTCGTTGACACTCACTCTGCCGGTATCACAGGCCTCATTCGCCACGGTTCTCCGCTTGATGAGACGGGATACCTTCAGATACTTGTCCAATCTCATGCGTTGACTCTGTCCTTCAGGGCCTTGCCTGCCTTGAAACGAGGCATCTTGGATGCATCGATCTTCATGGTCTCACCGGTTCTCGGATTTCTGCCCTCACGAGCGGCTCTCTCGCTGACCTCGAAGGTGCCGAAGCCGATGAGCTGTACCTTGTCGCCCTGCTCCAGTGCCTCAGCCACAGCATCAAAAACTGCCTTTACTGCTGCATCTGCATCCTTCTTGGAAAGCTCTGCCTTCTCAGCTACTGCGGCTACCAAATCCATTCTGTTCATTCTAGTTTCCTCCATATTTCCGCGCCTGCGCTTCTTCGTCAGGGCTGCGGTTTATCTTCTTTTTGTATCGCTCTTGCCGAATACCTAAGCATTATATCTTTAGAGTATCCTTCTGTCAATCAGATGGGCAGGAGCTCCGTCAGCAGCTTCTCCAGCTGCTGCAGGGTTTCCTCCATGGTCCAGCGGCTTTCCGAGGGACGCTGCTTGTATACCAGCATGGGCGCCGCGCCGCCGGTGAAGCGAAGCTGTCCGTTGGCTGCCTGCACCAGTGCCGGAATCCGCTCTGCCCGCAGCACCGCCTTCTGCCGGAACAGCACCCGGTAGCTGCCCCTGCCGACATTGAGCTCCGTTGCCGAGCAGCGGTGTCCCAGCGCCTTCAGCCGGGCAATGCTCAGCAGGTTCTGCACCTCCCGGGGCGGCTCGCCGAAGCGGTCCGTCAGCTCGTCCTGCATGTCCATGTAATCCTCGTTACTTTCTATAGTAGAAATCCGCTTGTAGGCATCCAGCTTCTGTCCCTCGTTGGAAATATAACTGTCGGGAATAAAGGCATCGATGGCACATTCCACCTGGGTATCGAAGCTGTCCTCCTCGGTCAGCTCTCCCTTTTCCTGCCGCACCGCCATGTTCAGAAGCTTGCAGTAGAGCTCATAGCCCACCGCCTCCATGTGTCCGTGCTGCTCCGCGCCCAGCACATTTCCGGCGCCTCGGATCTCCAGATCCCGCATGGCGATGCGGATGCCAGAGCCCAGCTGCGTGAATTCCCGGATGGCCTTCAGCCGCTTCTCGGATTCCTCAGTGAGCAGCTTGCCCCGCCGGTACATGAGGAAGGCATAGGCGGTCCGGTTGGAGCGGCCCACCCGGCCCCGAAGCTGATAGAGCTGGGAAAGTCCCATGCGGTCCGCCGCGTCGATGATCAGCGTATTCGCATTGGGGATGTCCAGGCCGGTTTCAATGATGGTGGTGGACACCAGCACGTCGATTTCGCCGTTGATAAACTGGAGCATGATCTCCTCCAGCTGGGTCTCCGACATTTGCCCGTGGGCATAGGCCACCCGGGCCTCCGGTGCCAGCGCCTGCACCTGCGCGGCAGTGTCCGCGATGTTGTTGACGCGATTGTGTACAAAATACACCTGGCCGCCCCGGGACAGCTCCCGGCTGATGGCCTCCCGCACCAGCTCCTCGTTGTACTCCATCACATAGGTCTGCACCGGAATCCGGTCGATGGGCGGCTCCTCCAGCACCGACATGTCCCGGATGCCCACGAGAGACATGTGAAGGGTCCGGGGAATGGGCGTGGCCGTCAGGGTCAGAACGTCCACATTCTGCTTCAGGCTCTTGATCCGTTCCTTGTGGGTCACGCCGAAGCGCTGCTCCTCGTCCACGATCAGCAGCCCCAGGTCCTTGTATTTCACATCCTTGGACAGCAGCCGGTGGGTGCCTATGACAATGTCGGCGCGCCCGGCGGCGAGGTCTGCCAGCGACTTCTTGATCTGCTGGGGTGTCCGGAAGCGGCAGAGCAGCACCACATTCACGGGAAAGCCCTTCATGCGCTCCACGAAGGTATTGTAGATCTGCTGGGCCAGGATGGTGGTGGGCACCAGGTAAGCCACCTGCTTCGAATCCTGCACGGCCTTGAAGGCCGCCCGCAGCGCCACCTCGGTTTTGCCGTAGCCCACATCGCCGCAGATCAGGCGGTCCATGATCTTCCGGCTCTCCATATCCGCCTTCGCGGCGTCGATGGCCAGCACCTGGTCCGCCGTTTCCTCGTAGGGGAACAGCTCCTCAAACTCCTGCTGCCATACCGTATCCGGGCTGAAGCGGTAGCCCTCGGCCTGCTGCCGCCGGGCATAGAGCTGCACCAGCTCCTTCGCCATTTCCTTCACCGCATGCTGCACGCGGCTTCGGGTCTTCCGCCATTCGCTGTCTCCCAGACGATTGAGCTTCGGCTTTTTGGCCTCTGCATCCGCATACTTCTGGAGTCCCTCCAGCTTCGTGGCGGGAAGATAGAGATTGCCGCCGTCGGCATACTCCACCTTCATGTAGTCCTTGCTGATGCCGTCGGACTCGATCCGCTCGATGCCCCGGTAAATGCCGATGCCGTGGCTCTCATGCACCACATAGTCGCCGATGGACAGCTCCTCCAGCTTCCGGATCTGCTGCCCCTCATACTTCTTCTGCTTCCGCTTCTTCCGCACCTCGCCGGCATTGCCGAACATGTCCGCTTCCGTCAGCACCGCAAGCTTCTCACCCGGGAAGAGGAAGCCCGTGTGGAGATAACCGTTCAGCACCTTGATGGCCCCCCGGTTCTCCGCCTGCTCCTTCTCTCCCTCATCCGGACAATAGGCATGAAGCGCATAATCCCGAAGCTCCTGGGCCAGCCGGGATGCCCGGGTCCGGGAAACCGACAGCAGGATGATCTCATATTTTTCCTGCTGCCAGCGCCGGAGATCGGCCAACAGCAGCTCCAGACTGTTTTTGTAGGCCGTTACCGCAGCCGTTTCCAGCACAATCGGCTGCCTGTCCTTAAGGGCAGCGGACACGCACTGGAGATTACTGCCGAGGGCGGACAGCGCAAGGAACTTTTCTTCCGTCAGCCGCGCCAGCACAGTCTCCGCGGTATAAATGGGCCGGAGTCCCTCTTCAGCGGAGACCTCTGCATCGCTCCGGACTGCGAGGCTCTCGGTGAATTCCTTCTCCACCGCCAGTCCCCGCTCCTGCAGGCGATCCGGCTCGTCCAGCACGAAGAGGCTGCCCGCCGGGAAATAGTCCAGGAGACTCACCTCCTGCGCCCCGGACAGACTTTCCTTCGCCGGGAAGATCTCCGCCGCCTCCAGGCTCCCCAGAGAACGCTGCGATTCCACGTCAAAAGCACGGAGATTGTCCACCTCCGTGTCCCAGAATTCCACCCGCACCGGGTTTTCCATGCTGAAGGGGAAAATGTCGGCGATGCCGCCGCGAATGGAGAACTCCCCCATGGCCTCCACCTCGGCCACCCGCTCATAGCCGAGCCGCTGCAGCTTTGCCGCGAGCGCCGACATTTCCATCACGGCCCCGGGTTCGATCCGCAGCCGGGCCTCCTGAATGCTTTCTTTTCCGGAAATCCGGTCCATGAGACCATCAATGGTGGTGACGATGGTGCCGCCCGCATCCTCCAGAAGGTGCCGCAGCACCTCCATCCGCTGCCGGGTGAGAAGCGTTCCCTGGGTATCTGCCTGGTAAAAGAGAAGGTCCTTGGCCGGGTAGTACCAGGTATTTTCCGACAGGGAGCGAAGGTCCCGCTGCAGCCGCTTTCCCTGCTGCTCATCGCTCACAATCACGAGCTGCCAGGGATACCGCTCTGTCGGCAGCGCGCCTGTCAGCAGTGCCTTCGCCGGCTCCGTCAGGCCGGTTACGGCTGCCGGGCCCCGCTGCAGGGCCTGGGAAAGCGTCTCAAATTCCGCCGTATAGGCCAGAGGATTGTACATCAGTTGTCCCTCTTCATGTTGTGGCGGTTCATGGCCGCAGCGCAGCCCTTGGTGAGGATGTCAATGCAGGCTTCGCCGGCCTCCAGGTAGCTCTCCGCCATGACGCGCTCATCGGTCTGGTTGAACTTGCCGAGCACGTGGGCCGCCAGATCCATGTAATCCGGCTTCGCACCAACGCCCACCCGCACCCGGGGGAAGTTCTCGGTGCCGAGGCAGGCAATGATGGACTTCAGTCCGTTGTGACCGCCTGCCGAGCCCTTCGGTCGCACCCGGAGCTGTCCCACCGGCAGGGTAATGTCATCGGAGATCACGATGATCTGCTCCGGCGGAATCTTGTAGAAATTCGCCAGGGGTGCCAGGCAGCGGCCCGACTCATTCATATAGGTCAGGGGCTTCACCAGCAGCACGCTCTCTCCTTCAATGATGCACTTTGTGTAAGCCCCTTCAAACTTTGTGTCGTTCAGCTTCAGGTCTCCCTGCTCCCGCAGCAGCGCATCGATGGCTGCAAAGCCCGCGTTGTGCCGTGTATTGTCATACTTTCGCTCCGGATTTCCCAATCCTGCTATGATCCACATATTTTGTCCTCACTTCTGATATCCAAATTTAGTCGTATGCGTTTGAGTATATGACGGAAAAGCGGAAAAGTAAAACTGAACATTTGTCCGCTGTATGTTTTATAGATATGCCCTCAAAAAGTCCTCTGCGGCCTTCATGGTGTCTTTCGTCCAGACACGGTTTCCGTGGCCGGCGCCTCTTACTTTGTAGAGTTCTGCGCGATGGCCGTTTTCGCGAAGTGTCTGATACAGGTACAGGCTCTGGGTGAAGGGAACCTTCTCATCTTCATCGCCGTGGATCAGCAGGAACGGCGGCACTTTTTGTCCTGCGTGAATGTATTTTCCGACATTTGCTTTTTCAACGGCCTCCATGTGCTCGTCGAGCGGACCGCCGAACAGCTTTTGCATGGGATCGCCGTCGAAGTATTTGAGAAGCTCCGGTGTCATGGTGCCCTTCATTCCTTCGATTTCCGATACGCCGTAAAAATCCACGCAGCACTTTGCCCGGGCTGAAATGCCCTTGAATTCGTCATCATCAAAGGACGGATCATCGCCTACTGCAGCCAGGGCGATGGTATGTCCGCCTGACGAATCTCCCCAGAAGGCAATCCGATCCGGATCAATGTGCAGTTCATCCGCGTGCAGTCGGATATATCGCACAGCAGCTCTCATGTCCTGCACCTGAGCGGGGAAGCACGCGCCTTCATCTGTATATCGGTATTCCACCGATGCCACAAAATATCCCTTATGCACCAGCTCTGCCAGCTGCGGAAGGGGTTTCAATACATCCTGCTTGCGATACCCGGAGCCCTGACAATATACGATGGCAGGGTACTTCCTGCCGGGCTCCACAGAAACCAGACTCATCAGATACAGATGCAGGGGTCTATGCCGATGGATATACTCCATTTCCTGAATCGTTGCCCGGTAGCTGTCCGTACGGTCTGCATATAATACGTGCATACCCTCTGCTGACTCAGGATAATAATTCCTCTCGTTAATATCATACGTGATTACTGCCATGCTATTTTCCTCTCTTTAAGTTCACGATACGCCATCTCTCCGCATCAGCCTCACAGCGCCGTTCCTTTTTTCGGCACGAAGAAGCGGCGCATGTCCGCCTTCTCCAGCTCCAGCAGCTTTACCTTCCGCTCTATGCCGCAGCCGTAGCCCGTGAGACTGCCGTTTTTGCCCACCACCCGATGGCAGGGAATCAGGATGGGAATCGGATTGTGGCCCACAGCACCACCGACGGCCTGCGCCGACATTTTCTCAAGTCCCAGCTCCCGGGCGGCCCGGACCGCGATCTCTCCGTAGCTGACGGTCTGCCCATAGGGGATGGTCAGCATGATGTCACCGATCAGCTTGCGAAAGGGCGTGGCATCATAGCGAAGGGGCGGCAGAAAGTCCGGCTCCCGTCCGGAAAAATAGATATCGAGCCAATGCTTTGTGTCCTCCAGCAAGGGATGCTGCCGCATTTCACTTTCCTTCGGCAGCGGGTTCCGGAAAAGCCGCTGTTCGTTGAACCAAAGCCCTGTGACTGCCGTATCATCACAGGCGATCGTCATCTGTCCCAAAGGGGATCTGTAGGCATCGGTATAAATCATTCTTTATTGCCCTCACAGCGCATGGTAATACAGACAAATATTCTGGTAGCTGCCGTCCTTCATCAGGAAGCCGCC
>CAVATZ010000036.1:0-21672 GCA_963591655.1 Clostridiales bacterium | reverse complement strand
AAGGCAGGCCAACCCCACCGCAGTCCATCTGTTTCTGTGTATTTTCATATCCTTCTCCCTCCGCCATAGACAGACATGCTTATTTTTCTCTCTGTCATCGCATTTTTAATATTTTGGATCATATCATATTTCTCGCCCCCTCGCAACAGGCACACCAAACATCACTTGTTATTGTGCAAAAATAGCTTGTCAAAAATCAAAAGAAGAGCCACCTGACTTCATTTTGAAATCAGATGGCTCTTTCTTCAGATACCACAGTTACACAAGCAGGGCTCTGGCTGGTTTTGACCCTCATCCAAATCTTTTAAGTATGGCTCTCCCGGAATTTTGCAAAGGCATCAGCTGCATTCTGCACACTGCCCGACTTGTAATCGTTGTAGCCTTGCCGAAGCTTGGACCGAAGTTGTTCCGCGCTCATTTTAGAAGCGTCGACATGGATCGGTATATTGTATGATGCATCCGAATCAGACAATTTGAACGCTACGCCATTTTTGAATCGTATCCTTTGCTTCATGTGTCACCCCAGCAATAAAATCTACGTTAGCATATTTAAATTCGTATTGCATTTCCATCACGGCTTGCAGCTGCCGCAGGCTGTATATCCCTCGGCAATGGCCTCTTCCCGGCTGGCGAGGGTCACCTTGTTTTTCTCGGCCATGTCCTTCACGCTGGCGCAGCCGGGTCTATGAAATTTTTTGCTGCTGACGTTGCCAATGTAGGCGGCCTCAGCAGTGCTGCCAGCGCTGGAACCGGCATTCTCGTCATTCGAGGCCTTCGCATTCTCTGCCTGCTGCTTACTGCTGTTGTCGCTGCCCGTGAAGGCAGGGCCGGTGCTGGAGCCGTCCGCATACTGGATGGTCACGCCCGGCTGCACATTGTAGCAGAAGACATTGAACTGAAGGCCCTTTCCCCGGTCCTCCACGGATTCTGCCTCCAGCAGGACGCCCCGGGCCACGAGATCATCGCCCTCGAACAGCGGCGTCGCGCGGTACAGCACGTGGTTTCCGCTGCGCTTCACATAATCCGCCACCTGATTTTCAAAGGGCAGCATGCCCTGGACATTCAGATAGCGTGTGCCGGTGATGAGGTTCTTCTCGTTGGCGTTCTCCCCGGAAAGCTGGTAGCCGATGAGGTGACAGCGATTGTAGAGGTAATTGCCGTCGATGCCGTTGTACTTCACGGTATGCCAGCCGGAGGGCTTCACCATGCCGATGCTGCCCCGCTCCTCCGTGGGCATGATTTCCTTACAGACATTGGCGTAGGCCACACCGCAGCGCCCGAGGCTGTCCAGCGCACTGTAGCTTTCGAAAGCCTCCGTGGTGAGCTCGCTTTCCTCGAAAAAGGGCACATTGTCGTTCACCGTGACATAGGCCGTGTCCTGATACGCCGTTATCTTTTGTAAAATGTCTTCGGCCTTCGAAACCGATATGGTGACCGGCTTGATGCTTTCCGCGGCAGAACAACCGCTGAGGCCCAGGGACAGGGCCAGCAGGACAGGCAACAAAATGACTGCTAATTTTCTTTGGATAAATGTTTTCATACTCTTTTTACTCCGCTTTTCATGCAATACAATAGTTGTCTCAGATTATACACAACACACGTTCCTTTTTCAAGCCTCATTCATCATAAACAAACGTTTTTCCCCAGAAATCATAAGCATCCACCACAGATCTGTGTTAAACTGATTTTTATAAGCGAAGGAGTCTAAAAGCCATGAAATGTATCCAAGCCTGGAAAAGCGCAAAAAAAGAACGAAAGCAATGCTATCGGACCGCAGCGAAGCTCTGGCGGCGCACGGGAAGTGCCGCCCTGGCCTCTGTGCTGCTCTATAAGGCGGCCACGATTCTGCTGCTGGCGCCCCTTTCCCACGGCATCTGGACACTGGCGCTTCTTCTATCCCCCAGCAAGTTTATCACCACGGACCGGATGAAGCAGCTTTTTCTGGCACCGTCCCTCCTGGCGGGCATCGTCCTCATTGCCCTGTTGAATGCCTTCTGGAATCTCTACGAGTTTTCCATTCTCTTTCATGCGCTGCAGAAGGGTCTCCGGGGAGAAAAATGCCGGATCCGCAGTCTTTTTAAGGAATCGCTTCTGGACATTCACCATGCCCTGCGTCCCCGGGGCTGGCCCATCCTCCTCTACTCTGCGGTGCTGATCCCCTTCACGAACTTCTTTCTGACCTCCACCTATCTCCGCAAGCTGGCGGTGCCGGAATACATTATGGAGGTGATCCGGGACACGCCCCTCTATTTCGGCCTCTATGAGCTGCTCTTTCTGGCCGGTGTGGTGCTGTCCATCCTCCTGCTCCTTCTGCTGCCCAGATTTATCCTGGAGCAGAAGTCCTTTTCAGAGGCCGCCGGGGAAAGCATAGGCTGCGTGCGGAAGCATTTCCTGTCCTATACCTGGATGCTCTTCCGCTACAATGCCCGCATTGCCATCCGTCTCGGTCTCATCATGCTGTGTTACAGCACGCTCAGTGTGGCTGCCGCGCTCCTGATCGGCCGAAACAGCACGGAGCTGCTGACCGCCATCGGCACCGCCCAGCAGGCCGTCCTGTTTCCGGCTCTCGCCTTCATGCTGGAGGCGCTCAGCGCCCTGGCCTCCTGCTCCCTGCTCCTGGTGCTGCATGAGCAGGCCAATGTCGGCACCCTGCCTACCCTGGAAATGCCGCCGGAGCAGAAGCGCTATCCCACCAGCGGAAAGCTGCTGGTCTTTCTGGTGACGCTCGGCATCACCGGTGCCACGTCTCTCGCCGCCATCGGACTCTGGCAGCTGCCGGCGCTGGGTGCTGCCGCAGATGAGCTGAATCCCTTCCGCAGGCCCAGCATCACCTGTCACCGGGGCTACAGTGCCGCGGCACCCGAGAATACCCTGCCTGCCTTTCAGGCAGCCATCGATATCGGGGCCGACTGCATTGAACTGGATGTCCAGATGACGAAGGACGGGGTTGTGATGGTCAGCCACGATCCTACCCTGCAGCGCTGCACCGGCGTGAACCGCAGAATCTGTGATATGACCTATGCGGAGGTCCGGGCGCTGGATGCCGGCAGCTATTTCGGTCCTGAATTTGCGGGCACAAAAATCCCGACGCTGCAGGAGGTCATCGATCTCTGCAAAGGGAAAATCAAGCTGAACATCGAGATCAAGAACAATGCCGCGACACCGGCGCTGGAGTCAGAGGTGGCGAAGCTCATCGCAGACAATGACCTGCTGAACGAGGCCTGTGTCACCTGCCTGAGCTACCATTCTCTCGAAAAGGTGAAGGAGGCCAATCCCGCCATTCGCACCGGCTATATTCTGGCCTTCGGCATCGGCAACTACTACGAACTGCCGGCGGCGGACTTCTTCAGTGTGGAGACCACCTTCATCACCGCCTCCATGGTGAACCGGGTACATCTTCTGGGAAAGACCGTGTCCGCCTGGACCGTGGACCGCAGCGAGGACGTGGATACGCTGCAGGAAAAGCAGGTGGATGACCTCATCACCGGCGACCCGGTCATGGTGCAGGAAACCCTGGAGAGCAACGATCTCTACAACAATTTTCTGCTGACGCTGCAGAAAATTTACCAGCTGCTTCGCAGTGAAAATGACGAAGAGGCTCAGACAGCAATCGCTGCCTGAGCCTCTGCTAACCCATGGGTTACTTAGAGTAATAAACTCTCTCATCATTCTCGTAATCAAAGCGTCCGTCGTTTTTCTCCTCCAGGGCCTTGATCATGTGGTAGGTATATGCATTGTAGGGTGTGGGAATTCCCAGCTCCTCGCCCATGCGCATCAGTGCACCGGAGAACATGTCGATCTCCGTGTGCCGTCCCGCATCCAGATCCTGCAGCGTAGAATACTTCGCCGACATCTTGGCGGCGCTGCCCTTGCCGGACTTGGCATCGATGACACTCAGATCAATGCCCTTGGCCTCTGCAATGGCCATCAGCTCCTTTCTAAGCCCCTCCTGGATCGCCGCCATATGCGCGCTGTCCTCATAACAGCCCACACCGACGCCCAGAATGGCCTGGGGCAGGTTGTTGCAGACATTCAGCCGGAACTTTCCCCACATCTCTTCCCGGATATGCTCCTTCACAGCCCAGTGCAGCCCGGTGCCCTCGAAAAGCGCCTCCACTGCCTGCACCCGCGCACTGTCATAAGGGGCTTCCGTCTCGCCGAAGAAGATGCCCACCGTGGTGTCCGGTGCAAAGCAGACGCTGCCGTTCTTCCACTGAGAGGCCACCTTGATGAGGGAATACAGGATATGGGAGCGGTCGATTCTTTCGGCAATGATCTCCTCACTGTCCACACCGTTCATGAGACTCATCACGATGGTATTTTCTCCCACGATGGCCACAATGTCGTCCAGCGCACCCCGCAGGTTTCCGTACTTCAGCGCCACGATCAGAAGATCCGCATCCTTCGCCTCCTCCGGCGTCCAGACTGTCGGCCGGTAGATTTCCCCGTTGATGCTGCAGCCCCGGGCCTTCAGCCGGGCATTGCGCTCCCCGGAGGCCACCACGCCGAACGCGATGCCTTCCTTCCCGGAAAGCCCCCAGATCACATAAGAGCCTACCGCACCCGCACCGAGCAGCGCCACCTTTTTGATTTTCATAAATTATCCTCCTCATAATCCACCGGGCTCAGCAGGCGCAAAGCCCTCCTCGTTCCTAGCGCTTATCTTACCACAGTCATTTCCTTCCTGCACAAAAAATCAGCGGCGGCGCACTCCTCTGAAGGAAATGCACCGCCGCTGATTCACTCGTTGTCACAAAAATGCCACAACAGGCATCAGAACTTCACCACAATACCGTACACGCCGGCAAAGGCCAGAACAGCCAGTACCCCCAGGGCAATGAAGGATACGGCGAAGAGCTCCACGAAGATCTTCTTGGTGGGGAAACGCTCCTCCGCATTCTCCTGCTGTGCCACGCCCGCCATCATTAACGCACCGGCGGTTGAGATCGGAGAATAACCGGTTACAGTGCCGCCGATGACGATGGCCGCGCAGAGCTCCACGGGATTTGCGCCGATGGAGGTGCCCAGCGCACCGGCAGTCGGAATCAGTGTGGGGAATACCACGCCGAGACCGGAGCTGAAGAAGGACATAACGCCTGCCAGGATGCCCATGATGGTGGAGCCGGTCCGGGCCGTCATGATCTTCTCGAGGGCCGACACCATGAGGTCAATGCCGCCGGATACGGTGACGATGTTCATGAGGATGCCGACACCCATAACCATGAAGATCACGCCCCAGGGAATGGCCTTCACTGCCGCGCCGTCCTGTCCTGCGCCCAGCAGCACCAGTACCGTGCCGATGGTGAAGCCGGCGAAGCCGACATTAAAGCTGAAGAACAGTACGCCGACCGCCAGCACCAGAAGGCCGAGAATCGACGCGATCTGGTGGAAGTTCATCTTCGGCAGCACCTCTTCCTTGCCGCTCTTCAGACTCTTGTCCGTCTTGTAGCCCTTGTAATACACAAACACGATCACGGCCAGGATAATGCAGGTGACCGCCAGGGCATACATGAGGGGAACCGTGCCGGCCGCAATGCCCTGCTCCTCCATCAGCTCCCGCACCACAGCGGCCTCCGGGGTCAGGGGACTCATCCGGGTCGCCTGTACGCCCAGATCGCCGATGATGGACAGCATGATGGGGTTCAGGCCCACAGAAAGGGCGATGGGAATGGCAATCACCGGCATGATGGCCAGGCACGGAATGGCGCCCGGTCCCACCGCGGAAAGCACTGCGCCGATCACGAAAATGGCCACACTGATGACGATGGGATTGGTGCCCACCAGACGGATCACCTTCTTCGCCATCAGCTCCAGGGTGCCGTTGGCCTTCACGATGCCGAAAAGGAAGGTAATGCCGGCCATCTGGAAAAACAGGGACGTGCTGAAGCCCTTCAGCAGATCCTTAGAGCTGATGTTGAAGGCCAGTCCCAGAATCATGGACAGGGCAATGCAGACAATGCCGACATTGGCATTTCTGAAGTAACCGATCGCGATCGCCACGAGAAGCGCGATCAGGGAAATCACCGCTAAATTCATAAAAACCTCCTGTTTCTCTGATCCGTTTTCCCCTTATGCCTTCTTGAAGGTAATGCAGACGGGGCTCTCGGTGGGGATAATGCGTCCTGTGTAGAACATCCGGCCGCTCTCCTTGTCCAGCTTCATCTCCACGATGGTGTCTGTGTCCTCGTTGGCCACGTAGAACTTGGAATAGTCCAGGTTAAAGCACATGAAGCGGGGTGTCAGTCCCAGTGTGGGATAATAATCCAGCTCATGCATGTATCCGGTCTCCTGATCGATGCGGTAGAGCACGATGGACTCGTGGATACGGTTGGAGCCGATGAGAATGCTGCCGTCCTCGTTCAATACGGAAGCGCTGGCCTGGCCTTCGCCGGTATAGGTCTCCGGCAGTGTCGGCAGAATCTGACGCGCTGTCAGCTTGCCCTTCTCAGCATTGAAGCTAAAGTAGGTCATGCTGTTGCCCTTTTCGTTGATGAGATAGCACCAGCGATTGTTGGGATGGATGGACAGATGACGGGGCTCGGAGTACTGCCGGCCGATGAACTGATCGGTCTCTGTGAGGCTGCCGTCCTCCGGATTGAACTTCAGCACCTTCACCTGGCCGATGCCCTGGTCTCTTCCCTGGTAAACCACGAAGAGATAGGTCTTGGTCTGGTCCCAGATGCACTGATGGGCGAAGGAATGAGAGCCCTCCTTCACGCCGGGCGCGAAGTGTACGAAAACGATATCGCCGAGGCTGCCGTCCTCATTCCGCTTGATGACATAGACACGACCGCCCTGCAGGGTTGCCACCAGAAGATACTGGTTGGTCTTGTCCACGGTGATGAATACTGGATTCTTGCCGTCCACAGTATCCACGGTATTCATGTACGCCAGGGTATGATCCGGAAGAATGCGGTAGCTGGTGACCTGGGTGAAATCACCATGTACAGAATAGAGATAGTTCTCTGTCAGGTCCATGCACTGATAAGACGGATTCTCCAGGGTCTTCAGTGTCTGGAGCTCCTTCCACTCTCCGCTCTTCTCATTGATCTCAAAGGTGCGAAGTCCCTTTCCCCGGGCCTTGCGGTGCTCTGTGGTTCTGCAGCCTACATAAGCGTATAACATATTCTTCTCCTTTATTTTAAAGAAGGCTTTGCTGCCCGCAAAGCCTTTGACACGGATTCATCAGGTCCTGCTTTATGCTTCTTCCGCCTTCAGCACGCCTTCCTTCACCAGCTGCTGCTTCAGGTGACGAAGCTGTCCGCCGTCGAGAACCACCTCTTCCTCAGCATCGGAAAGCTCCAGACGACACTTGAAGGAGAAGCCCTGGGTCTTGTCCGTTACGGTCACCGTTCTGGTCGGAATCTGATCCAGGAAGCCCTCGATCTCCAGCTCATCCATCTGCTCCAGACGATCATAATCTGCCGGATCCTCGAAAAGCATCGGCACAATGCCGTGGTTGATGAGATTTCCCTTATGGATACGGGCAATGCTCTTGGCGATGACGCACTTTACACCCAGATACATGGGGTTGATGGCCGCATGCTCACGGCTGGAGCCCTGTCCGTAGTTCTCACCGCCGACGATGATGGACTTGCCCAGCTTCCGTGCCCTCTCCGAGAACTCCGGATCATAACGGTTGTAGCAGTACTTGGACATGAGCGGGATGTTGGAGCGCATGCTGGAGAACTCTGCACCTGCCGGTGTGATATCGTCTGTGGAAATGTTGTCTCTTCCCTTCAGAGAGATACGGCAGCAAAGGTTCTGCTCCGGCTTCTCCGGTACCGGCAGGAACTGGATGTTCGGTCCCTTGACCACCTCTACCTTCGCCGCTTCCTCCTCCGGCAGCGGCTTGATCAGCATTGCATCATCCACCATGTAGTGCGCCGGCTCGTGAATCTCTGCCAGCTTCTCCACATCAGCGCCCATCACCTGCTCTGCGCTGGCGAAGGTGCCCATGATGGCTGTGGCTGCGGCGCTCTCCGGGGATACCAGGTAAATGTTGGCGTTCGGAGAACCTGCGCGTCCCTTGAAGTTGCGGTTTGACGTACGTACGGCGATGCCGTTGGTGGGCGGAACCTGACCGATGGCGCAGCAGGGTCCGCAGGAAATCTCCAGAAGACGAACACCGGCATCCACCAGCATATCGAGATAGCCATCCTTCAGCAGCTGCTTGTAGATCTGCTTGGAAGCGATGCCCGCCGTGCACTGCACATTTTCATTGACATGCCGTCCCTGCATCACGAGAGCCGCCTTGGCGAAATCGGAATAGGAGCCGTTGGTGCAGGAGCCCATGAACACCTGCTGTACCACCGGGTGCTCTGTGAGAGAAGAAATCGGCACCACATTGTCCGGCTGGTGCGGAAGAGAAATCAGCGGCTCCAGGGCGCTGAGATCCATCTCCATCTCCTCGTCGTACTCAGCATCGGCATCCGGCAGCAGCTCTACATACTGCTCGCCTCTCTCCTGGGCCTCCATGAACTGCTTCACCACCTCGTCAGCCGGGAAGATGGAGGTTGTCGCACCCATCTCGGCACCCATGTTGGCGATGGTCAGTCTCTCCGGTACGGACAGGGTCTTCACGCCCTCGCCCACATACTCGTAAACCTTGCCGAGGCCGCCCTTAATGGTCTCCCGACGCAGCATCTCCAGAACAACTTCCTTCGCATTGACACCGGCTCTCAACTTTCCGGTCAGGTTCACCTTCACCACCTTCGGCATGGTCAGTCGCATGGGAAGTCCGGTCATGGCTGTGGCCACGTCCATACCGCCCACACCGATGGCCAGCATGCCTACTGCACCGCTGGAGGGTGTATGAGAATCACCGCCCATCAGGAGCTTGCCCGGTACTGCGAAGCGGCAGGTATGCACCATATGGCAGATGCCGTTGCCGGGTCTGGATACGTATACGCCGTACTTCTCTGCTGCGGTCCTCAGATAGATATGATCATCCGGGGTCTTGAAATCGATGTACAGAAGATTGTGATCCAGATTGGAAACAGAGATCTCTGTTCTCGCTCTCGGCAGACCGATCTGCTCAAAGGCAAGATAGGTCATAACGGCATTGATGTCGTGGGTCAGGGTCTGATCCACCTTCACAAATACGTCCTCTCCCGGGGTCATGGAACCCTTGACGAAATGTGACTTGATGATTTTTCTGGTTAATGATTCTCCCATAGTGTCCTCCTGTATGCGCCTCATGTATATCAGGGCAATGTCTTCGCCTCCGCTGCGCCGACATTAACCTGTGTAAAAACGGTTCCACTGCATTTCTGTGGTAAGTTCATTGTACGTAATGAAAAACAAGAATGGAAATGGAATACCGGAATCATGGCATTCCATAATGGAATGCCTCAGCAGAGAAAAAGCGCCGCATTCCTGCGACGCCTTTCCCCACACACTTATAAGAGAAACAGTTATAATAACTGGGGTCCTTGTTATCCTACAGATGCCTTAGCGGCGAGCGTATCAAAGACTTTGCGAAGGCAAAGTCTTCCTCGCGGGTTCAGTATTACCGGATCTTCTGGATGGTCTCCAGGAGGTAGTCGGTAAACTCTGCGGCAGAGGCATCCTCTACCTGCGTGGTCACCACCAGCTTACGCTCGGTGACAGTGCAGATGTCCAGAGCCTTCTCCAGGATCTCCTTACGATCTGCAAATCCGATATGTGCCATCATCTGGCCCATTGCACGGATCAGAGAGCAGGGATCTGCATACTCGCCTCTTCCATGGCTCATGAGGTACGGTGCTGTACCGTGGATGGCCTCGAAGAGCGCATACTGGTTTCCGATATTGGAGGAGCAGGCTGTGCCCAGACCGCCCTGGTGCTCAGCAGCCACATCGGTTACGATGTCGCCGTAGAGGTTCGGCAGTACCACAACCTCGATGCCCTTGTTGAACTCCGGATCCAGCATCTTGGCTGCCATAGCATCCACCAGACGCTCCTGGATCTCGATATCCGGATACTCCTCGCCGACCTTGCGGACAGCCTTGATGAAGTTGCCGTCTACCAGCTTTACGATATTGCCCTTGGTTACGATGGTCACATTGTGCTTGCCGTTCTTTCTGGCAAACTCAAAGGCAGCTCTTGCGATACGCTCGCCGCCCTGGGCAGTCAGCACCTTGAAATCAACGGCCAGGTCATCATTTACCTGGATACCCTTGTTGCCCCAGATGTACTCGCCCTCGATGTTCTCCCGGAAGAAGGTCCAGTCAATACCTTTTTCTGCGATCTTGATGGGACGAACTGCTGCAAAGAGCTGCAGGCCGCGGCGCAGAAGGCTGTTGGCGGATACCAGGTTCGGGTACGGATCACCGGCTCTCGGGGTCACAAAGGGTCCCTTCACCAGTACATCACACTTCTTGCACTCCTCAAATACCTCATCCGGAAGAGACTGCATTTTCTCCACACGATTCTCGATGGTCATGCCCTCGATGGTGCGGATCTCTACACGTCCACCGGCAATCTCATCCTTCAGAAGCTCGCTGACCACGCGAAGGGCCTGCTTCATGATGATGGGGCCGATGCCGTCGCCCGGCAGGATACCCACTACGATATGGTCCAGCTTGGAGAAGTCCTTTACCACATTGTCCTTCTTCATGGCTTCGATTCTGGCATACTCACCGCGAATCAGCTCGCCGAACTTTTCTTCCGCAATCTTAATCTCTTCTTCCATTCCCATAATGCTCTCCTTTTCTCTGACTCAGCTCTCCCGGTCCGCCCTTATACGGCACCTGGATCCGGATCGTTCCGATCTTTCTTCAAGGGTATCTCCCTCTGGTGGTTTCATTATAGGAATATATCTTCTATAAGTAAAATATATAATTCAGCATGCAGGTCATATCGAAATTTCTATCACATTCCGTCAGGTCAGCAGCATGAGCAGCGGTGCCGTGAACAACGACATCAGCGTGGTGCTGATGATGCAGCGGGATGCAAAGCCCTCATCGGCTTCGTACTGTGTGGCCAGCAGCGCCGCAGTACTGCCCGCCGGCATTCCCGTAAGGATCAGGGAAACGCCGCTCAGCAGCGGATCAAAGTGCAGCAGCTTCATGACGCCCAGCGCCACCAGCGGCAGGAAAATGAGCCGCACCGCCGCAAGATAGAAAATTGCCGGCTCCAGCATGGTCTTCCAGCTGACACCCACCATCATGCTGCCGATGATCATCATGGACAGCGGCGAGGTGATGCCGCCGATCTTCCCGATGGCGGTGTCCAGAAAGGCCGGGAAGGGCAGATTCAGGATTCGCCGGGCAAGTCCCAGATACACCGTGATGATGCAGGGATTCAGCAGAATATTCTTCATCTTCGTTTTGAAATCCGACTTCGTGAAGATGGAAAGCCCCGCGGTCCACATCATGATACGGTTGGGAATGATGAAGATGGAAGCATAGAGCAGTCCCTCATCGCCGAAGACCCCCTGCACCAGGGGCATTCCCAGAAAACCGGAATTGTTCACGAGGGTCGTGTACTCCAGGATCTTCCGCTTCTCCTCCGGGAACATATTATAAATGAACTTTCCCAGCACGAAGGACAGCAGGGCAATGCAGGCAGCCACCACAAAGGCCATGGCGGTCTTCTTCAGGATCTCCGGCGTGAGTACCCGGTTGAAGGAATTGAAGATCATGCAGGGCAGGCTGATCTTCAGCACCAGACTGGTGAGCTTCTGCTTCACGCTGTCCGTGATGATTCCCTTTTTCTTCGCATAGACCCCGGCAAAAATATAAACAAAAAGCACAAGCTGAGAATTCAGCATACTGATAAAGCTGGACATATGATTTCCTTCCTGATTTATAGATTCATCTTTTCGAAAGCACGCGCAGCATTTCCTGCACATAGGAAAGCTCCGGCATAGGATCCAATGAAAGCCAGCTTTCGTCCACCGCCTCACTCATGGACACCGGTCTTGACAGAAAACGGTTTCTGATGAAAACATCCGCCGAGGCACCGCGAATGCTGATGGCCAGCTTACCGGGGGTATAGCCGCGCAGCTTCTTCAGCAGGCGGTAGAAATCATCGCCCGGGCAGACAGCATTATCCTTCGCATAAGCGTACATCCCCTCGTCCAGGAAGGGCGCGTTCTCTGCTGACAGAAGCTTAAGCGCAGGATGCTGCGCCAGAAATTCCTTCCGCATCGGCATGGGAATCACATCCTGATCCCAGATGCGAAGGTCCATCCCGCTGTCCTGCGGCAGCGTAAAATGCATCCAGCAGCCGCAGTTCACAAAGGTGCGCTTCTTTCCCTTTTCTGTCAGCTTATAGGATTCCGCAAAGGTGGCATCACTGATGCTTACAGGATAGTTCCCCTGCTTTCCCTGCAGTCCCCAGTAGAAGCAGGCCTTTTCCGCTCCCGTATCCACCGGCAGAAGCTCTGCCCTCGTCACCGTTTCGATGTCAATGCCGGCGCCGCCCCGCTCCTCCGCCGGCGCCGCATCAAGTTTCTTCTCCAGGGTACAGGCCAGGTTGCCGACGGTGCACTGCTTCGTGTAATTCTTCTGCAGCCTTCTGAGATAGAGCAATTGATACAGCACCGCCAGCAGCAAAATGATCAGACCGATATAGCGATTCCAGAAAATTCCTGCCGCTGCCAGGACCAGAATGCCGATCATTGCAAACACACTTATCTTATAACGCTTGTACATTCCCTGCAGCTTTTCCGCCGACTTTTTCGCTTCCATACCTGCCTCCCGAAAATTAATTGTGTTGATAATTATACAATACTGAAAAAAAGGATGTACAGCCATGCCGTACATCCTTTTTCTTTTAGTGGTATCAGTTTTTCTTTCTTGTTGAATCAGGCTGCCGCTGCCTTCTTGTGCTTTCTGTCATCATAGACGGCATAGGCAATGGAAATCGCAATCAGCACCCAGATGAAGAGACCGATGGGCCGCTGGAAGAATACCAGGAGGCTTCCCTTAGAAGCGCTGATGGCCTGAATGAAGTAGTTCTCAAGATCCTTTCCGAGAATGAAGCCGATCAGGAAGCAGGCTGTCGGGAAATGCAGTTTATCCATGAGATAACCCACAACGCCGAAGGCCAGCAGCGTCCAAACATCGAAGAGACGGCCGTTCTTTGCCGCATAGGCACCCACGATACAGATCATAATGATCACCGGATACATACGCTGGCGCGGGATGTAGATGATCTTGCTGATCCACTTGATCGGGTAGAACATGCAGATGAACATAATGATGTTGCAAAGCAGCATGGCCAGAAGGATCTGCTGCCAGGTTTCCGGATTCTGTGTAATAAACAGAGGTCCTACCTGAATACCCTGCAGCATGAAGGCACTGATGAGTACCGCAGTGGTGGAGTCGCCCGGGATACCCAGTGACAGCAGCGGGATCAAGGCACCGCCAGTGAGGCCGTTGTTGGAGGTTTCCGAAGCCACCAGCCCCTCGACGCAGCCCTTGCCGAACTGATCCGGATGCTTGGAGAAGTTCTTTGCCTGCGCATAGGAAAGAATGGAAGCCGCAGATCCGCCGACACCGGGAAGCACTCCCATGAAGGTACCGATCAATGCGGAACGGAAAACATTCACTCCCTGTCCCTTGAAATCCTTTACGGAGAAACGGGCACCGCCTGCCTCTCCCTGAATCTTCTCAATCTTGAAGCGCATGCCTTCTTCCGCTTCTTCAAAAATCTGGGCAATGGCGAAAAGTCCGATCAGAACCGGCAGCAGCTGGAAGCCATCCTGCATCTTGGATTCCATGAAGGAGGGAACCAGGCGATACATATTGTTGACAGAAAACATACCTGCCAAGGCAACCAGCACACCTACAAGGCCGATGAAAATACCGCGCAGCATCTGTCCGTTGGTCAACGCCGCAATAACCGTAAGAGCAAAGAGGATGATGAGGAACTTCTCTACAGCGCTGAACTTCAGAGCGGCAGAGGACAACATAGGTGTGAACAGTGCCAGACAAACCAGGGAAATGATGCCGCCCAAGAAGCTGGACAAGATGCCGATCTTCAGGGCACGCTCACCCTCGCCGCGCTTCGCCATGGGATAGCCCTCGAACGTCGTGGTGATGGAGGAAGGCGTTCCGGGAATGTTGATAAGAATTGCCGGAACCAGTCCGCCGGAGATACCACCCACATACAGGCCAAGTAAAAGATACAATGCCGAAACCAGATCATAGGCGTAGGTCATCGGCAGGAAAACGGCCACAGCCATGGTGGCGGTCATACCGGGAATGGCACCGAAGATAATGCCGGCCACCACACCAACAACAGAAAGGATCAAATGCAATATCATACGCTGCCTCCTTTAATAAATCGTAAATCCCATGTCCGGGAAAATCAGTGTCAGCGCGCCGCTCGGCAACGTAATCTGAAAAACCACGCCAAAGGCGATACTGATCACCAGAGAAGCCAGAACCGCAATCAGCAGACTGATGAGGATGGACTTTTTCGAGGTGCCGCCATAGAGCAAATTGAACAGGAATACGAAAACAATGCTGGTAGCGGTAAATCCCAGCTTATCCAGCGTAAAGATATATCCCGCAAACAGGATCAATGTACCGAACAGCTTGAAGTAATCGGCATTCGGCAGAAAAAATGCTCCCGGCTTTGCAAAAAAGCTTTCACCTCTCCCGACTCTGGCTTTTCCCTCTGTCCATAAAATTGCTGCACCGAAAAGCAGGATCAACGCAATGATAATTTTCGGCATAATCCAATGTTCCGTGGAATAAACGACATTGATCATAATGGAACCTCTCTTTCCTTTACTGTGTCAGCGTATCCAGACTCGGTGCCTGTTCGATCAGCTTTGCACACATATCCCGCTTGTCATAAATGAACTGCTTGGAAGCCTCTACGGAAACCTCATCTGCACTCAGTGTGTTGTAGTAAAGCTTCGCCATATCGGCCTGGAAATCCGGATCCTCGGTTACCTTCTTCATGGCAGCCTCATACTCGGCCAGCACAGATTCATCCATATCTGCCGGGAAGTACATAGCGAAATCCTTCGCGAAGTCGAAGGGCTCACCGTCGAACTCGATACCGTCATCTGCCATAGATTTGATGTCCAGACCGTTTACCTCACCGCAGGAGTCAAACATGGTCATCTTCAGCTGGGCATCGACACCATCTGCAGTATACTGCTCAAAAGCAGAGGTATCACCATAGATGACATCTGCATTACGATCCCAGAGACGCTGCAGCTTTTCAGCTGTGGTACCGCCAACGATGGCCTTGATGCGGCTTGCCACCTCATCGCCTTCCTTATTCTGCACATCCAGATAGTAAGCAGAGAAGCAAAGCTGAGAGGTTGCACCGGCCTCCACGTTGAAGGAAAGTGTCGCATCCGGATTGGCCTTTAGATATTCTGTGATCTCCGGGAGGGAGGAATATTCTGCATCTGCCGCTGCACCGAAGCAGCCGCCCGGATTCTGTCCGATACGAGGACCCACGGTCATGTTCTCAATGGAATATTTCTCATCTACTGAACCGAAAAGTACGCTGAGATAGGTCATGTCGTGGAACATCATCACGGTCTTGCCGTCACCCTTAGATGTAGCGATGGTATCCAAGGCTGCCGCATTTCCGATGGCATCCACCTTTCCGTTGAAGCCCATCTCCTTGGAAAGATATCTGGTTACCAGATCGGCGATCATGTAGGAATCACCGGACGTAGACGTGGATCCGATCACCACTCTGACATTCTGTCCCTTCAAGCTGCTGGTGCCGGAGGCATTTTCCCCGGATGCTGTGCTGCTGTCCGTTTTTGCAGCATTTCCTGCACCAACCTGTACACTTCCGCAGCCCATCATTGTCCCCGCTGCCATCGAAGCCGCCAACGCCATTGCAATCATCTTCTTCATTGCGTTTCCCCCTTATGTGGTTGTTTTGCATCAACTTTTGGTTGATATGTACATGTTTTCTTGTATCTGCTTCGCATGTTAGTTTATATTGCACAATAAGTAAAACAGGTTTATCTGATAGACATATTAATTTTTTCGTTAAACAAAATATCCGTTCATAAATTGTTTAGTATTTTTCAATGTTTATAGAAACTTTTTTTGAATGCAAAAGAGCACCGGATATTCTTACATATCCAATGCTCTTTCAATATTAGCACTTAAGCTTTTCTGTTTTCTTTAAGCTTCTGCTGCCGCTGCCTTCTTGTGCTTTCTGTCATCATAAATGGCATAGGCGATGGAAATCGCGATCAGCACCCAGATGAAGAGACCGATGGGCCGCTGGAAGAACACCAGGAGGCTTCCCTTGGAGGCACTGATGGCCTGAATGAAGTAGTTCTCAAGATCCTTTCCGAGGATGAAGCCGATCAGGAAGCAGGCTGTCGGAAAATGCAGCTTATCCAGAATATAACCCACAACACCGAAGGCCAGAAGAGTCCATACATCAAAGAGACGACCGTTCTTTGCCGCATAGGCGCCCACGATACAGATCATGATGATCACCGGGTACATGCGCTGACGCGGGATGTAGATGATCTTACTGATCCACTTGATCGGGTAGAACATGCAGATGAACATGATGATGTTGCAAAGCAGCATGGCCAGAAGGATCTGCTGCCAGGTTTCCGGATTCTGTGTAATAAACAGAGGTCCTACCTGAATACCCTGCAGCATGAAGGCACTGATGAGTACCGCAGTGGTGGAGTCACCCGGGATACCCAGTGACAGCAGCGGGATCAGGGCACCGCCGGTGAGGCCGTTGTTGGAGGTTTCAGAAGCCACCAGACCCTCTGCGCATCCGGTCTTGAAGGCCTCAGGATGCTTAGAGAAGTTCTTTGCCTGTGCATACGCCAGAATGGAAGCGGCAGATCCGCCTACGCCCGGCAGCACGCCCATAAAGGTACCGATCAAAGCAGAACGGAATACATTAACGCCCTGTCCCTTGAAATCCTTGATGGAGAACTTGGCACCGCCGGACTCTCCCTGAATCTTTTCAATCTTGAAGCGCATGCCCTCTTCCGCTTCTTCAAAAATCTGGGCAATGGCGAAAAGACCGATCAGCACAGGAAGCAGCTGGAAGCCGTCCTGCATCTTGGACTCCATGAAGGAAGGCACCAGACGATACATGTTGTTCACAGAGAACATACCCGCCAGGCTTACCAGCACACCAACAAGGCCGATAAACACGCCGCGGAGCATCTGTCCGTTGGTCAGAGCCGCGATAACAGTAAGCGCAAACAGGATAATCAGGAACTTTTCTACCGCACTGAATTTCAGCGCTGCAGAAGAAAGCAGCGGTGTGAACAGTGCCAGGCAAACCAGTGAAATGAGGCCGCCGAAGAAACTGGACATGATACCGATCTTCAGTGCACGCTCACCCTCGCCGCGCTTCGCCATAGGATAGCCCTCGAAGGTGGTGGTAATGGAGGACGGTGTGCCCGGAATGTTGATGAGAATTGCCGGAACCAGTCCGCCGGAGATGCCGCCGACATACAAGCCAAGCAGAAGATACAACGCCGGTACCAGGTCATAGGCATAGGTCATGGGCAGAAATACTGCCACAGCCATGGTTGCAGTCATGCCGGGAATGGCACCGAAGATAATGCCGGCTATGACGCCGATCACTGACAAAACAAGATTTAAGATCATATGGCGCCTCCCTTAATAAATCGTAATTCCCATATCCGGGAATACCAGTGTCAATGCGCCGCTGGGTAGTGTGATCTGGAAAACCACGCCGAAGGCAATACTGATGATGAGCGATGCCACAATGGCAATGACCACGCTGATCAGAATGGACTTCGGGCTGGTTCCGGCATAGAGCACATTGAACAGGAATACGAAGATAATGCTGGTCACGGTAAAGCCGAGCTTATCCAGTGTGAAAATGTAGCCGGCAAACAGAACCAAGGTGCCGAACAGCTTGAAATAATCTGCCTTTTCAATAAAAAAGGATTTCGGCAGCTTGAAGAAGGCCTCCCCCTTCTTCGTTCTCTCCATGCCCTCTGTGATAATGATGGCCAAGGCCAGAATCACAAGAAGCGCCATGATGATATGCGGCATAATCCAATGTTCTGTGGAGTATACGACATTAATCATGTGAATTTCCCCCTTTCTAAATATATGCCGCCTGTAAAAGCAGGCGGCTCATCAGACTCTTTATTTCTCAGTGTTGATTACTGTGTCAGTGTATCCAGACTCGGTGCCTGCTCGATCAGCTTTGCACACATATCCCGCTTGTCATAGATAAACTGCTTGGAAGCCTCTACGGAAACCTCATCTGCACTCAGTGTGTTGTAATACAGCTTCGCCATATCGGCCTGGAAATCCGGATCCTCGGTTACCTTCTTCATGGCAGCCTCATACTCGGCCAGCACAGATTCATCCATATCTGCCGGGAAGTACATAGCGAAATCCTTCGCGAAGTCGAAGGGCTCACCGTCGAACTCGATACCGTCATCTGCCATAGATTTGATGTCCAGACCGTTTACCTCACCGCAGGAGTCAAACATGGTCATCTTCAGCTGGGCATCGACACCATCTGCAGTATACTGCTCAAAAGCAGAGGTATCACCATAGATGACATCTGCATTACGATCCCAGAGACGCTGCAGCTTTTCAGCTGTGGTACCGCCAACGATGGCCTTGATGCGGCTTGCCACCTCATCGCCTTCCTTTTCCTGCACATCCAGATAGTATGCGGAGAAGCAAAGCTGAGAGGTTGCACCGGCCTCTACGTTGAAGGAAAGTGTCGCATCCGGATTGGCCTTCAGATATTCTGTGATCTCCGGAAGAGAGGAATACTCAGCATCTGCCGCTGCACCGAAGCAGCCGCCCGGGTTCTGTCCGATACGGGGACCCACGGTCATGTTCTCCAGCGCATACTTTTCATCTACAGAACCGAACAGTACGCTGAGGTATGTCATATCGTGGAACATCATCACGGTCTTGCCGTCACCCTTGGATGTGGCAATGGTGTCCAGTGCTGCTGCATTTCCGACTGCATCTACCTTTCCGTTGAAGCCCATCTCCTTGGAAAGATATCTGGTTACCAGATCGGCGATCATGTAGGAGTCGCCGGAGGTGGATGTGGATCCGATCACCACTCTGACATTCTGTCCCTTCAGGCTGCTGGTACCGCTCTCATTGGACACAGCCTCTGCCGAGCTGCTGTCTCCTGCTGCCTGTGTCTCCGTCTTCTGGCTGCTGCCGGTACCGACCTGTACACTTCCGCAGCCGGCCAGTGTCATAGCTGCCATGGATCCGGCCAATACGCCCGCAAGTAATTTCTTCATAAATGTTTCCCCCATTTCTCTGGCATCTCTCCTGAATAATCAGATGTGCCAATTTCTTATTGATTCTGTAGTGCATTTTAGTCGAATTGCACCAATTAGTAAAACGAATATAATTGATAGTATTATAAGTTTTTTGATTCAAGCTTTTGTTGATTCGATTTTTTGTGTATACAACGCACAAAAGAAAAGAAGGACGAATCCACGCCCTTCTTTCGTAAAAGGCAAACCCCTACGCTCTAAGCTCTTCCATGGCTGCGTGCAGGAGCTGCAGGCTCTCCTCTCCCGGTGCGACGTAGGGGGAGTCAATGAGGTAGTCCTCCAGCTTCTTCAGATTTTCATCGGTGGCAGGGATGCCCAGCTCCTCCAGTGACAGCGGCATGTCCATGCCCTTCATGAAGGCCTTCAGAGACGGGATCTCCTTCTCCAGCCGGTTGTAATGCAGCTGTGTGAACAACGCCACCGCCACGATCTCTCCGTGCAGAGCCTTCTTGGCCTCCTGGGTAAAGATGGTGCGGATGCCGTCATACATGGAGTGCCCGATGGCCGACTGGCTGAAGCTCTTGGTGATGTTGGCGATCACGCCGGTGATGGCTACATTGATAAAGGTCACGTCCTCCAGCGCCTTGGTGACCTGATGCTTCCGGTTGTCCTCTATGGCCTGGGGGCCGTACTGGGACAGCACCTCATAGGTATACTCCGCCATGCGGAAGGCACTGAAAAGATCAAACTTGTTGTCCGAAAGCCGCATCACCGGCTTGCCGTTCTGAATCTCGATCCGCTTCGCCATGGCATCCAGTATGCCCGCTGCCGTATAGCGGATGGGGCAGTCCGCAATGACCTGCATGTCGAGGAGTACCGCATCCAGCTCATGCTCATAGCGCCAGCAATCCTTCTTGCCGCCCTCCGGCGTATACATAACGCTCATGCAGGTGAAGGGCGCACAGGTCGAGATGGATGTGGGAATGTTGACAGTTCCCAGACCTGCATACTCCGCTACCGCCTTGGCGAAATCCATGATCCGGCCGCCGCCGACGCCGATGACCTCATCACAGCCGGCAGCGATGCAATGGTCGGCATACTCTCTGGCCCCCTCATAGGAGCACTGTCCCTCATAGAGCTCCACAGTCACACTGACACCCGCCTTCTCCAATGCCGGCAGCAGACGCTCCTTCACCGCCGCAAAGGCCCGCGGTCCCGCCACCAGAAAGGCATGCTTTCCGAAGCGGGCCACCTCCTCGCCGCATTCCTCCAGAATGCCCACACCCTGACGATACCGTCCTGCACCGAACTTGATTGCCGTATCCAATACGATTCTTTCCATTTTCCACTCCTTTATTTTGACAGCCGCAGCTGTTTTCTTTTGCTGTATCCACTATACGAAAGGAAAATGTCGTCCGCCACAGGTGGTCCGGATTTCAGCTCACTTGTCATATTATTCTCAGTATTTCAGACAAATTTGTCCGTTTACTTCAGACGATTGTAAATCACCGTCAGGTGATACTGCATGGCATCGGCGGCATCTGCGCCCCGCTTGTGCGCAATGGCATCCGCAATGCGGCGATGCTCTGCCGCCGTCTCAGAAAGATGCTGCTTTTCTGCCACAGTACGATAGAGAAGCTGCATCTGATGGATGTAGGGAATCATACGGTAAATCGCGAAATTTCCGCTGCAGTTGGCAATGGCCTGGTGAAACTCCATGTCCTTCTGCAGATAGTTCTTCCCCTGCCGGATCAGCGCCTCCAGCTCCTCACAGAGGTGATACAGGGTCTGCACATCTCTGGGTCTCGCATTCTGGGCCGCCAACGCTGCCGATTTCGGCTCGATCAGAAGCCGCAGCTCCAGGAGATCCCGGGCCAGCTTCGTTTTGTCGCAGACCAGAGAAAAGCCCAGGGGATCATGATCTGCCCCCAGCTTTCCGGAAACGAAGACGCCGGCACCCCGCTCGATCTCCAGCACCCCCTGCTCCGCCAGCAGCTTCTCCGCCTGCCGGATGGTGGAGCGGCTTACCTCGAACTGCTCTGCCATCTGCAGCTCGTTGGGGAGCTTCGCCCCCACCCCGTAATTCTCCCGGTTCAGCATCAGCATAATGGCATCCGCCGTCCGCTCCGGCAGCGATTTTCGATTCACCTGTCCTGTCATTGTTTCACCTCTGCAGTATTTTCTCCCATTGCATCATACTATACTCGTATCTTATCAGCTATCGCCGATAAATTCAAAAACCGGCATCGGATTTCTCCGACGCCGGCAACACGCAAACTCCTGATTTTTAGCGCCACATCTCTGCCTCGCTTCGATTCATCTCGAGCTTGTAGCTCTCGATGAACTTGCCCGCGGCAAGCATGCACCTTCGGTGCATGTCAGGTCGCTTCGGCGTTTGCTTGATGCAAACGCCTTCGCTCATTCTACGGATCTCGTGGCAATCACATCACTGTCCGTGCCCAGCAGGCCGTGAATCA
>CAVATZ010000035.1:0-23554 GCA_963591655.1 Clostridiales bacterium | reverse complement strand
CCCGGGTAACAGCGCCGCTCCGGCGGAAGGGATACAGAAAATGTCCGGCCACCACAAGAAGAATCAATATGCCCTTGAGGACATCCGCCTCTGGAAAACGTCGTTTTTGTTCTTGCATCTTCAATCCGCACATGCTACTATACCCATATAAAAGGTGCCACCGATAGACGGTTGACCCGTTTTATCTTCTAGTTAAATGACCGTCAGACTTTGCGGGTTTGGGCGGTCATTTTTTTGTGTCTTTAATATCTCGACCAATCTTATAGCCGAGACTAATGCACGCAAGCATAAACTCAGCAACGCAATTACCCCTTCTACAGTCATTGGCTAAGCCCTCTCTTTCATTGATTTCCGCTTCCGGATTTCTATGTAATCGGAGGGTCACAGTCCCTCCGCAGAGGGCCAACCGCCTACCGTTTTTTGGTAGCACCTTCGTGTATTTTAACACATTTAGGCACATTCCACCACAAATTTTATAATGCCTGACGGCGAGTCCCTGGCGCCACTATGACGATTAAAGCAAAAACGATTGCGGTAGTTGTTTAACTGCTGCAATCGTTTTTTGCTGTGGCGTTAAAATTTCCCAAAAGTTTATAAAAATTTTATGGCGCCTGACACCGAGCCTTGCACCTGCCGGGTTACTTGCCCTTTGCTGGGCGCACTGCCTGACACCGGGCCATATGCCGAGCCCCCGGATCTTTTGGGTAAAGCAAAAAAGAAAGGCTACCGAAGTAGCCTTTCTTCTTAAGCCTCACAACTTAACTTGTAATCAACCAAAAGGTTAATTAGTCAGCATCGTAGTAGTAAGCAACGCCAGTATCCTTACCATTAGAATCGGTCTTAGCATCAACATTCTTATAGTATGTGAACTTATAAGTGTTGTTCTTTGCTGTAGTAGTAAGCTTCTCGTTGGAAACATACTCAACACGACCCTGGCTGTCTGTGAAGTAGTACAGATCGTTGTTGTCCTTCAGGTTCTTAGCATTCTTCTGAACAGTACCAGAAGCATTTACAAGAACATATCCCTCATCAGAGAATCCAGCGCTTACGTACTCAACATCATCAGCGTCAAGAGTTGTAGCCGTTGCACCAATCTTAACAACAGCGTAGTTGCTGTTATCGTTATCAGCCTTCAGAACAATACCGTTCTTGGTGAACTTCTTGATCTTGGTTACATAGCCAGTTGTAGCCTTACCATTAGTACCGAAGTACATCTGATATGTGTCATCATCGAACTCAACATTCTGATAACCGGTCTTTCTGGAACCGTCCTTCTCCTCCTCACCGAAGAGATAGAATGTACCAGTTGCAGGAACGGCCTTAAACTCAGCACCTGTCAGATCAGTCCAATCATCGCCAGTCATGTTCTTGTTCTGATCCTGATAATAATGAGAGCCCTCGTTAAGAACAATGCCGGAGAGCATACGTCCCTTTGCATCGAATGCATAGTACTTGCCCTTGATCTTCTTCAGGCCATCCTTAAAGATAGTGCCATTGGCCTGAGTCCACCACCAAGAGTAATCATCATCATCATAATCGCCCTGATCATAATCCTCAGCCGGAACAGCCCATACCCACTGGTTCTTTCTAGCAGCACCATCGCCATTTACATAGGTGATATCGTTTGCTGTAGAATCAGAGTTAACACCGGAATAAACGTTGTTTCCAGATGCATCAGTTGTCTTCTGAGTCCAGTCATCAACCATGCGACCATACTCATCGAAATAATATGTAGCGCCGTTGATAACCTTCTTCTTGCTGGTCTGCTTCTTGCCGTTGCCGTCGAAGTAGAACCAATATGTATCGGTATCTCCGTCATCAGAAACGCCTGTTGTATCAACAGTCATCTGAACCCAGCCTGTTGCAGCGGCACCATCGTTCCAACCACCGAAGTAGTACTTGGAATTCTGCCAAGCTGTATCATCTGTCTGGATGTCAGCGCTATCAGCAGATACCCAACCATAGAGCATCTTGCCGTCAGCATCGAAGGCATACTTCTTGCCGTTGATGGTCTTCAGCTCAGAAGTTGTCACAGTTGTGCTGGACTTCTTGTTTCTGTAAGCCTTACCATCGGAGCCGAAGTAGTACCATCTGTACTCTGCCTCTCCATCATCAGATGAAGTGTCATAGGAATCGGAATCCAGAGCAACCCACTGGTTTGTAACCATTGCGCCCTCTGCATTTACATAGTACTTATCGTCATCCTTCTCTACCAGAGTATCTGTAGCCATGTTTCCATCGGAATCCAGATAGAACCAGTAGTCGCCGGACTTTCTCCAAACGTCTGTTACAGCAGAACCGTTGTTGTCAAGGTACTGCCAAGTTCCTGTTGAGTTGTCCCAGCCTGCTGCGAAGGTTACTGCAGAAGCGCCGAGAGCAAGTAAAGCTGTTGCAGAAAGAGCTGCAACGATTTTTGTCTGCTTTCTCATAATAAATGCACTCTCCTTTTTTGATTCATGGATTTCTCAAAAAACCCAAGTTACGGTGCGATTATACTCTCTTAAGGCCTGAGATTCAAGTATTTTATGAACTCCTGCCGATAAATGTACGATGTGGAGTATATCGCTCGTCACATTGTGTATAATAACTCGACGATCCTTCGTTGTATATAACAAAGGCTTTTCGAATTATTACGAAATTCTTAAGGATCAAATTAAGAAATCCATAAGAATTGTCATCAAGATAGCACTGTGCGCCGGGATTGTCAAGCAAAAGGCATTACCCCAAGGGATTGTATCGAGATATGTACAAAGCGGCGCCGCCCGCAGGTGACACCGCCTATTTTATTGATTATTGTCTCAAGCTGTCTCTTCCTTCTCCCCCGCCATGAAGGCAAACATCAGGACGGCCAGGATGGGGTAAACGATGGGCACGCAGATGTTGATGAAGGCCTGGGCGCTGTAGGCGAGGAGCATGAGGACGGGGGCATCGTACAGGGGCCGGGCCTGGGCGCGCTGCCGCCAGGTCTTCAGGAAGCGGAGGCAGAGCCATAGGTAAGCCAGGAGGCCGGCGATGCCAATGGTCATCAGGTAGTTCAGGTACTCGTTGTGGGCGCTGTCGAACATGCCGTAGCCCGCGTTCACCATGTCCTGGAAGTAGTTGTCCATGGTGATCATGTAGTAGGTATCCGGGCCGTAGCCGAAAAGCTTCTGAAGGAAGGGCATGTCGTTCACAAAATAGGTGAGGGCCATGCGCCAGGCAAAGCCGCGGCCTGTACCCCACTTGTCATTGAAGCAGAGGAAGCTGCTGAAGGGCTGCCAGAGCTCTGCGTGATTGCCCGTATTGGCATCGATGAGGATGCCGATCACCGCGGCGATGCCCAGCACGAGCAGCACCGTCCAGAGTCGCTTCGGAAGCTTCGTCAGCGCCTGTCCCATTCTCCTCCGGGTCAGGAGGCCGCCGATCAGCAGCAGGATGCCCAGTGCCAGGATCGGAAGCCAGAGGGCGCTGCAGCTTCCCAAGGTGATGAGGATGCCGTTGTTCTCTCCCATATTGATCGTCCCGAGCGCCGGGGTGTTGATCATGATGCCGCCGAGGCGCATGGCCAGCAGGGTGATCAGCAGGCAAATGCCGTAACGCAGCACATGACGGCGCTGCTGCCAGAGCAGAAGGGGCGCTGCTGCATAGAGCATGCCGTAGGCGAAGACCGCGTTGTCACTCATGCCGCAGATCATGGCCTGGTTGGAGATACAGAAGGCCGCCAGCGCGAAGAGCCCCTCCGGCAGCTTTTCTGCCCGGACAAAAAGGCCCATGGAGACCGCCAGGATGAGCGCCAGGTAGCTGGTGTAGGAGTTGATGTTGCCGATGCTGGCAGCGAAGATGCTCCAATAGGCTCTGTCCGGGACCTCATCGAAGAAGCCGAAGACATTTAACTGAAAGAAATCCGTGATGCCCCAGAGGCAGACGCCGAGTCCGGCCAGAAGGAAGGCGTAAATATGCCAGCGGCGGAGGCGGTAGAAGCGGGTGATGCAGACGTAAGCCAGGAAAAGCATGAGCCACATGAGCACACCCATGCAGCGGCCGCGGTTTCCCCACCAGGTCTCATAGGGATAGCCGGACAGGGCCATGGAGATCAGGTAAATGAGGATCAGCACGGCAAAGGGGATGTCCGTCGGGAGCAGACGGGGCTTCAATTCGTCATGGTAATGCTTTGGGTTCAGGAGGCTGAAGAAGGCCTTTGTGTTCCGGCCCTCCGTGTAGATCTGGTCGCAGATCATGTAGGCAATCCCCAGCAAAAGCATGATGATGCCCATGCCCAGAGTCAGGGTCCAGAAGCCCTGAAAGCGGGTTTCCAGGATATCGAAGTAGGCATCATGGGTCAGGAAGGGAAAGCCGCAGAGCATCAGCAGCACATAAAGCGTCATAACGCGCCGGGCGAGCTTCCGGAAGCCCGCGTTCATGACGGCAGATGCCTCGGCGATGGTGGATTGTTTTTTCTTGGACATGAACTGCCTCCTTAATCCACAATCTGGCCCGGTCCCGATCCGCTGTCTGCTGCGGCATCGGCGCCGCCGGGGCCTTCATAGGTGGCGCCGCCGGGGGATACCGGGGAAACCGCCTGGGTGGTGGTCTCCTTAACGGCTTCCTTCGTGGTCTCGGTCTTGCCGGGCTCCTCTACGGTTTCACTCTTCTTGGTCTCGCTGCTCTTTGTCGTTTCCTTGCCGGCGCTAGAGCTTTCTTTGGAGCTGCTCTTGCTCTCCGTAGGATCGTCGGCGATCACCTCGTTGGCCTTGGTGCTTTCCTTGGTTCCTTCCTTGGTGGATTCCTTCTCGTCGGTCTCCTTCGTGCTCTTCGTCTCCTTGCCGTCCTTGGATTCCTTCTCATCCTCGGTGCTGTCCTTCGCGGACTTCGTGGATTCGCTGCTCTTCTTCGAGGAAATCACCTTGCCGTTCTCATCAGTCTCCTTCTCGTCATCGTCGTCATCCGCCGCGGTGGTCTTCTTTGCCGCTACGGTCTCTTCCACTGCCTTGCTGGTCTTATAGACGCTGGAATCGTCCGCGATCTTGTTGCTGTAGGTGTAGACCGCACTGGAGGGCTTGTAGTCCTCGTCATCAAAGAGGAACTGGTGCAGCTTCGATACGTTGGAGGCCAGGTCCTTCGGAATGACGCAGTCTCCCTTCTTGCCCATCATCTGGGTGGTGAGATCCGTCGGGAAGCCCTGGGTGTCCACGATGTTGTACTTTGCGATGCCCTTTGCCAGCTGGATAATGTCGCCGGTGTCGATGTTGAAGGCCACCTGGGGCAGCACGGTATCGATGATCTTCGTCAGGGTCGCCAGGTCGGTCTGCTTGGCCCGCGCCAGGCACTGGGTGATGACCTCACGCTGCCGCTTGGTCCGCTCGAAGTCGTTGTCCATGTAGCGGAGCCGGGCGTAGGCCACAGCCTGCACGCCGTCCAGATGCTGGTAGCCCTTCTCCTTCAGGTACTCCGCCGCCGGGTTCTCCTTGCTGATGCCGGTCTTCAGACAGACCTCATGGATATAGGCGTTCATGTAGTAGAACTCCTTGTCGGAGATGTCAATGTCTACGCCGCCCAGCATGGTGATGGCATCCGCCACCGCCTTCCAGTTGAAGGTCACATAGTTTTCAATGTTGAGGTCCAGGTTCTTGTTGAGGGCCAGCACCGCCTGCTCCGGTCCGCCGTCCGCATAGGCCTCGTTGATCTTCGCATAGCGGTTGTTCTTGCCGAGGTTCAGATAGGTATCACGGTAGACGGAAACCATCTTCACGTCGCCGCTGGCACGATCGACATTCACAATGATCTGCACATCCGCGTTGGTGCCCTTGCCCACGGAGCCGTCCCGGGAGTCCACGCCGAATACGACCAGGGTCCAGTAGCCTGTGGCCATCTCCTGCTGCTTGCTGATGTCAATGTTGCTGTTCTGCACCTTTTCCTTATCGAAGGCAATGTCGTCCTGCACCAGGCTCATGTAACGGGCGGCAAAGCCCACCACGCTGATGGCAATGAGGGTCAGGGCCTCCACCAGGATCATGGCGATGAGGCGCTTGATGCGGCCCTTCTTCTTGGTCTTCTTCCGGGCCAGGGATTCCTCGATCTCCGAGTCCGCGCCGGCCGCAGAGTTCATGCGCAGCACGCCCAGGGGCTGCTCCTCATTGCGGTCGGGGGCAGCGGCGGTGCGCCGGGGTCTCCGGGGCAGCCCTTCCTCCGCATCGCCGGCATTGGCCCGACGGGCATAGGCCTCGGGAAGCGGCTGATGCATGGCGGAATTCCGGGGACGCTTCACGCCGCCCGATGCCTGCTGCACGAGCTTCTCCTCCATGCCGCTGTCGCTGACGATGCGGTCCTCGGTGGCCTGCCGGTCTGCCTCGTATTCCTCCCGGGAATGGGGACGTCGGGTGGATGTATTGTTGTCAAGTGCCATAGCTTTTTCCTCGAATTAGTATGCGTTCTTATTCACAAATCCCTTGAATACTGTCATAAACAGGATGCGGATGTCAAGTCCCAGGGTCCAGTTCTCGATGTACCAGAGGTCGTACTTCACTCTCTCGTAGATGGAGGTGTCGCCCCGGAGGCCGTTGACCTGGGCCCAGCCGGTCATGCCCGGCCGCACCTGGTGCTTCACCATGTAGCGGGGTATCTCCTCCCGGAACATCTCCACGAACTGGGTGCGCTCGGGGCGGGGACCCACCAGGGACATATCGCCCTTCAATACGTTGAAGAACTGGGGGAACTCATCGATGGAGGTGCGCCGGATGAAGCGGCCGATCCGGGTCACCCGGGGGTCGTTCTTCGTGGTCCAGCCCTTCTTCTCATCCTCCGGCCGCTGCTCCACCATGGAGCGGAACTTGTACATCATAAAGGGGCGGTTGTGGAGTCCTACCCGCTCCTGCCGGAAAATGACGGGGCCCGGTGAGGTGAAGCGGATGATCAGCGCCACCGTCAGCATCACGGGGCTGAAGAGCACGATGCCCACCAGCGCGCCGCAGATGTCCATGGCCCGCTTCAGGGCCGCCTTGACGGGATCGGTCAGCGGTACCGCCCGGATGTTGATGACGGGCAGGCCGTCCATGTCCTCGGAGACGGGCTTGCTGTGGATGACGTTGAGGTAATCCGGGATAAACTTGGTGTGTACGCCGGACTTCTCACAGACAGAAACGATGCCGCCCAGCTTGGCATAGGCCGCGAGAGGCAGGGTAATGATGATTTCGTCGATGGTGTTGCTCTCCAGAAGGGAGGCGAGGTCGCTGATTTTGCCGATGACCCGGATGCCCCGGTAGGCGGCGCCGGTGGCAGTGAGATCGTCCACAATGCCGTAGATATGGTAGCCCCAGTCCGGATTCCGCCGGCAGGTATCGATGAAGCGGTCGGAAACGTCCGAGAAGCCCACCAGAATGATATGCTTCTGATTGAAGCCCTTCTTCCGCATCCGGGACAGGATGAAACGAATGCCGAAGCGCTCCACCGTCAGGAGCGTCACATTCAGAAGGAAGAAGGTCAGGATCATGCGGGTACTGAAGTGCCCGAAATAGCCCGATTTACGTCCGACGAAGAGCACGGAGGTCAGCGCCAGCAGGCCCACCGCATTGGCCTGCACGATATGGCCGAATTCCGCCCGCTTCGACATCGCCCGCTTGGGCTCATACAGCTTGAAGGTCCAGTACAGAAGGAGATATCCCGGCACCATGGGCGCCAGTGCCGCAAAATAGACATAAGGCGGCAGAACGCCGTGATCTGCCGGAAAGGACGGGATCTGAATCACGAAGCACCAGGCCAGTGCATAGGCAAGCATCAGCACCACGGCATCCAGCAGTACATGGAAGCGGTTCAGTTGTTTTTGCTTATCTTTAATCATATATTGTGAAATGTATAATCTTTCTCCGTGTAAAACGTCTGCGATTATACACTACTTTCTGCAGAAATGAAACTGCCTGAATCCGAAATCTTTCTTACGGAAACGCCGGTCCTCAGACGATTCCCTCCAAAATATCCATGGGGAAGGGCTCGCCGGGCTGCTCCTTGTTGAGATCCCGGAGCACGAAATTCGACTTCCGAAGGGTCAGCGCCGGGTTGTAGAAGGGGTCGCCGTGCCGCAGAATGGCCGGCCAGCGCTTCGCAAGCTTCACGATCTCGCCGTTGAAGCGCTCCACCTTCTCCGGGGTGTCCTCCAGGCCGCGGGACTTCGACTCGTAGTGATGGCACAGGGCGTAGGGGTTGTAAACCACCTGCAGTCCCAGCGCCCGGACCTTCATGCAGTAATCCACATCGTTGAAGGCCACCGCCAGACTCTCCTCGAAGCCGCCCACAGCCTCAAAAACGCAGCGCTTAGTGAGGAGGCAGGCTGCGGTCACCGCGGAATAGTCCTGCACGCACTTTGCCCGGTGCATATAGGTATTCTCCTGATCATGGATGCCAATGAAGGCGGCCCCGGCGATGCCGCCGAAGCCCATCACGACACCGGCATGCTGGATCACCTCGTCGGGATACAGAAGCCGGGCACCGCAGATGCCCACCTCGGGCCGCTGTACATAGGACAGCATTTCCTTCAGGGTATCCTTCTCCAGGAGCTCAATGTCGTTGTTCAGGAACAGAAGATACTGCCCGTGGGCGAACTGCACGCCGTAGTTGTTGATGGCGGAATAGTTGAATTCCCGCTTCCAGTGCACCACCCGCACCGAGGGACGGGGCTGTCCGCTGCGCACGGGCCGGGCATCCGCGGCGACACTCACGCCGTCTGCCGGCTCTGCGGGAAAGCTCTCCGCCGGAAATTCCTTCTGGATTTTCTCGTAATAGTCCCAGGTTTCCGGCTGGTCCGAGTTGTTCTCCACCACAATGAATTCCAGATTCTGATCATTGCCGCCCAAGAAGGAGCGAATGGCCAGATCCAGGTCCTTCGTGTGGTCCTTGTTCGGGATAATGACGGAAATCAGGGGTGCCGGATCCGCAGCGGCTGCCGGACGCTCTGCCGGAGCTGTGCTGCCCGCCGGGTTCTCCGGCAGAATGTCATAGTGCACATGGTAGAAGCCGTAGGTGATGCCCTTTTCCACCTTCTCCACCGGAAGTCCCTGCCGCTCACAGTGGTCATGAATGGCCCGGGCACCGGCCTCGAAGGCATAGAGCTTCGCCTCCGGGTTGGCTGCCGTGGACAGCTGATGGGAGCGCCAGTGATAGAGGGCCTTCGGGATATGACAGATCGTGCTGCTGGTGAATCTTCCCTCGAGCAGCAGCTGATAGTCCCGGTCGGAAATGCCGAGGGACGCCCGGTATGCGGGCTCTGCCAGCTTCTCTACGGCAGCTACCAGCGGATTTCCGGCGGCCGTGCTCTCCGGCATGTCTCCGGCTGTCGGGCCGAAGGCATTGGCCTCCTGCGCCTGTGCCTGCCGAGCTGCCGCGTTCAGGTACTGCCGCAGCCTGTCGAGCTTTTCCGCCGCCTCGCAGGCCCGGAGAATGAGGTCATAATCCTGAGCGCCGTCGTACTGCCTCCGCTCATAAACGGCATTGCCGTCTGCATCCTGCTCTGCAATGCTCTCGAGAAGGGAGCGGCGCATCACAAAGAGGTGGCACACGTAGTTCACGGAGCGGAGCAGCTCCGGGTTGTAATCGGTTTTGAAGTGGGGCTCGAAGCGGTAGGCGGACTCGAAGTCGATCTTGTCCTCGTCGGTATAGAGCACCTGCAGCGCGGGGCGCTCATTCACTGCCTTTGCGCATTCGTAAAGCGCATCGGGTGCCAGCTCATCGTCATGGTCACAGAGGACAATGAAGTCGCTGTCTGCGGATGCCATGCGGATGGCGGCATTGGTGTTGTCGGAGATGCCCAGATTCTGCGACAGCAGCTGATAGCGGAAGCGACTGTCCTTCTTCGCGAACTCTGCCAGCACCTCCTTCGGGAGCTTTCCCTGCTGCTTGCCCCAGACGAGGCCCTCGTACTCTGTCGCGTCGGCAACATTGACCTCAAAATGCGGGTAGGTCTGATCCGCAATGGACTGGAGCATACGGCGCAGGAACTTCTCCGACGTCTTATAGGCCGGAATCACGATGGAAAACTTCGGCTGCAGGGGAAGCTCCGTGCTGCGCTGCGCCTGGAGTGCCTCCTCTGTGGTGCAGGTCTGCTTGTACCACTCGTTGTAGTCGTAGTCCTCCTCGATGCCCTTGATCTTGTGGATGGCCTTCTTCCAGAGAACCCGGAGGCCTTTCTCCCGCAGGCAGTCAAGCCCCACCTCCACGGTTTCCCAGGTGCAAAGGGCCAGAAGCTTCTCCCGCTTCTTGTGGGCGTGGGAATTGAACTGCTCCAGCATCCGGTCATTGAAGCGGAAGCGGCGGCACTTTCCGTCCACACGGATCAGGAGGATGCGCTCCTCGCCGATACCGAACTGATAGGGCACGTTGATGTCGTAGCCCAGCTCCCGGCGAAGGGGATGGCCCACGGTCTTCTCATAATGCGGAAAATAGGCCTCCGCCACAGAGTCCCGGCGCACGGACTCCACACTGATGTCCGCCACAGGATGCCCCTTTCCGTCGGTAACCTCATAGCTTACCGGTGTCTCCGGGTCCTTGCCGAAGGCCCAGCCCTGTATGTTCAGCTTGCCTTCTCTGGCAAGGGCAATGTCTACCTTTGTTCTCATCTCTTTTCCTTATCCTATGCTTCTGTGATCGATGGTCTGGACGCCGCTGTACTTCGGTGCATCCGCAAAGTTGATGCGCTCCTCCTCTACCACCAGGGGCCGCTTCATGACGCGCTGGTTGATGGAGAGAATGTACTCTCCCAGCAGCCCGATGAAGAAGATCTGAATGGAGCCCAGGAAGAGCATGCCGATGAGCATGGGGGCCATGCCGGCGGGGAAGCGATTCCACCAAATCAGCTTCATAACGAGATAAATGAAGCCGACCAGCATACTGAGGACACTGCAGAAGCCGCCGAAAAAGACAGCCATGCGGAGGCCCACCTTGGTGTAGCTGGTGAAGCTGAGCATCGCTGCATCGTATAGGGTATAGAAATTATTGTGGGTAATGCCGGCCCGGCGCTGGGGCTGGGTGTAGGGAATTTCCTTCCGGCGGTAGCCAAGCTCTGCCACGATGCCCCTGAGGAAGGGGGTGGGGTCGTCCAGATTCCGCATGACGTTGATGAAGTCACGGTCATAGAGGCCGAAGCCGGTAAACTGGCTGATCTGGTCCACGGAGGACATGCGCTTGATGGTCTTGTAGTAGAGGCCCCGGAGCCAGTACATAAGAGGCGATTCCTTGGAGTGGGTCTTCACGCCGATGGCGATCTTGAAGCCCTCCTCCCAGGCGGCCACGAACTGGGGAATCATGCTGACGGGGTCCTGGAAGTCCGCCGCCATGAGAATGGTGGCGTCACCGGTGGACTGGAGCATGCCGTAATAGGGGCTGTTGAACTGGCCGAAGTTCTTCGCATTGAAGATGGCCTTGATGCAGGGGTCTGCCTTGCAGAGCGCCCGGATTTTTTCCCTGGTCTGATCCTGGGAATCGTTATCAATAAAAATAAGCTCGTAGCCGTAGCCGGAAAGAGAGGCGGAAAACTCCGCCCGGATGGCATCGGCCAGTGCGTCTACATTTTCCTCCTCGTTGTAGCAGGGCACAACGATACTGATGATTTTCTGCAAAATTTTTCTCCTGTTGTAGGGTAACACGGTGCTTTAACCCAGACATCATACTCTGATAGATGCATTTATGCAAGGTTTCGCTATACCTCGGGCTCAGCAGTGAACCGCGATCTTAATGGCCCGCCGTTCCTTCATATCATAAAGGGCGTCCTCAATCTTCTCCATTCCGCGGTACTGCTTCGTGATGAAGCGCCCGGGATGAAGGCCGCTCTCCTGCACCTCCCGGAGCACCCGCTCGAGATTCTTCCGACCGCCCCGGGACAGGGAAAACTTCAGGGTCTTCCCGGCCATGCCCCGTCCCATGGAGAATTTCGGAAGGAGCAGTCCGTCGATGATGGGACGGGCTTCGCCGAGGGCTGCTGCCGTGTTTCCGTAGGCCAATGTCTTCTCTCCGACATGCCCGGCTGACGCATCGGTATCAGCACCGCTAGGCTTGCCTGCCTCCGCCGCCATCCGGCCCCGCAGGTGCTGCGCCTGGGCCTCCTGTAAATCCGGGTCTGCCCCGAAATACATGACGTTGGAAACAATGCCGGTGCCGTAGCGCACCATATCCACGGCCTGGGGAAGGCTCAAATCACTGCCGCCGCAGATCAGGACCCGGTCCGCGCCCCTGCAATCGGTTCTGGCCAGCACCTCATTCACCACCGGCGCGCCCGTGGCATTCGCCAGGGGATGCAGCGCCGCCGGGAGTACAGCTTCGCAGGTCCGGTAATTCAGTACCTCGACTCTCGTGCCGTCCCCGGACAGTGCCTCCGCCAGCTCCGTGTTGGGATGACTGGAGCCGATGGCGAAAACCCGAGATGCGCCCCGGAGCCGGCAGCCGAGAATCGCCGCGAGGCCGATGGCACCGATGCCCATCACCACTACTGTCTGTCCAGGGCGGACATCCGCCTCCTCGACGGCGGTGAAGCCGGTCTGCACCACATCCACGCACATCAGCGCATCCTCCAACGGCATGCCGGCCGGGATATGCGCCAGATTCTTGTCCGCGTGCGGCAGATAAAAGAGCGGCTGGAAGGCCCCGTCAATGGACTTTCCCAGCATATGAGCAGAGAAATTACCGCCCGCATGGGCATAGTTTTCCTCCACGTCCGGCTGGTCCCAGTCCGGGGTGATGGCGGAGACCGCCACCAGATCGCCGACATGAAAGTCCTGCACCTCAGCCCCCACCGCCGCAATTTCCGCCAGGCACTCATGGCCCAGGGTGAGGTTCGGCCGCTTCGGCGAGCCCTGCCATACCGTATGCACGTCACTGGTGCAGGGGCTCACCAGCACCGGCTTCAGCAGCGCGCCGTGCGCCGCTGTCAGGCGGGGCTCCGGCTTCTCGATCCAGCCGACATTGCCCCGGGATTTCAGAACAAATGCCTTCATCTCCGTCCTCTCCGATCAATCGTTTCCATACGCTGTGATGCGCTTCGATTTCAACACTAGAATCCGTACCTTTTCGCCGAAGTCGCGGCGGATAATGCCGGCGATTTCATCGGTATAGCCGGGAGCCACAATGAGCAGCTCCTCCACCGGCTCCTCATGGAAATGGGCGGGGGCCACAATGGGAATGTGGGAGGCCGGTGCGAAGCGCCCCTGCTTAAAGGGCGCCGAATCGATGATGTAGCGTACCTTTCCGGAAAGCTCCGTGGTGGCCGCCAGCGTGAAGCCCTGGTGGCTTGCGCCCCAGATGGCGAGGCTTCTGCCCCCGGCGCTCAGCCCTTCGAGATAGGCATTGATGTCCCGCTTCATGACCTCGTAATTTTCCGTCAGGGCGGAAACATCCTGCAGTCTTGCCGGTGCCGGCAGCACCGCCAAATTCTCCGCCTCTGTCTTCTCCACCAGAGCCTCGATGGTATCCCGGTTCACCCGCCGGAGCGACAGCACAGAGAAGCCGCAGGAAAGCAGCAGGCGGGTCAGGGTCTCCTCGGTATAGTTTGCGATATGGTCCCGCAGCAGCTCATAATAGCCGTCATGATCCAGAATGTACTCAAAGCTCGGTACTGTCAGAAGGCCCAGGCCGCCCGGCTTCAGGTTCCGCCGGATGGTCTCCAGCATGTCCTTCGGATGGGGCTGATGTTCCAGGAAATTGAACTGCACGAAGGCATCGAAAGGGGCCTCCGGGAAGTCACAGCGCCCTTCCGCAAAGCCCTCATAGACGTTCAGACCGCTTTCCTTCGCAGTATTGACCAGCTGCGGCTGGTGCTCCAGGCCCACAAGCTGCGTCTCCCGGCAGAGCTTTTCGATGGCCTCTGCCTCCGCCGGACTGTACCAGGTGTCCAGCCAAGGCAGAAGTGTTCCGGCTGCCGGGTTCTGTGCGCCTGCGCTTCTGCCTGCGCCGTTGCCGGATGCCGCTTCTGTTGTTTCCGTCGCTGCTGCCGATGTATCGCTTGCCGCTGCGGGCAAAAGCTCCTCTGCCGCGAGGTCCCACATGCCGAGGAACTCGCCGCGGCCACAGCCCACCTCAATGATCTTCGGCTTCCGGACACCCCGGGCAAGGAGCTGTGCAAGCAGGCGGGTATATTCCGCATGACGGAGATGCCGCATGGTGCTGCTGCCTCCGCCGGCCCGGATCACATCCCGATAATAGTGCACCGGCTCCACGGCAAACTGCACGAGTCCGCAGTCCCGGCACTGGCAGAGGGTGAGATCCACAGCCCTCTCGGTTTCCAGCTCCTCCCTGGCGGGGATATCCTGGGCGCTGGCGGGCATGTTGTGAAAAACACTGAGGCCGGTCAATGCGCCGCCGCAGGCAATGCACACTCTCCCCTCCGGCACGCTTACCTTCTCATTTTTCTCATTCTGCATTTCTTTTTCCTCTGTCGTTTCTATTATCCCGATCCCTTTGATATCGGATCACTGCGTGCATAGCTTCATACATATTTCCTGAATGCCTTCCGTCAAGCTCACCTTTTCCCGGAAGCCGAAGGACCTGAGCAGCCGGGTGTCCGGCCGGAGATCCGCCGCTCCCTCGGAATTGTTCCCCCGGGTGCCGAAGCGCAGCAGTTCTGCTGCCCCATGGGTTCCGGCCCATCCTGCCGCAATCTCCGCTATTTCCTCGACATAGTCCCGCAGCGGCCTTGTGTCCTGTCCCGCGATGTCATATACCGCTGTGCCCGCCGTCGGGCTCTCCGTCAGCAGCACCAGCGCCCGGGCGAGATCCGCTGCCGCGAGGTAATTCCAGTCCTGGGTGCAGGGGCCTAGGGACAGGGGCTGCCGCGTCAGCACCGCCTGCACCAGGGCATTCACGAGACTTCCCGGGTGGTCGCCCACTCCGTAAACGGAAAAGATCCGAAGATGCAGAAATGCCATGGCCTCGTTTTCCATCAGCTCCTGATAAATGCTCTGCTCCCGGGCCCAGCGACCGAAGCAGAGCTTCGCCTTGCCGTATTCACTGACGGGCGCGGGATGGGCCTGGTTTCCCCTGCCGTACTCCGCCTGGGAGCCGGCAAAAAGGAATTTCCGGCAGCCCAGGAGCTTCGCCATGACATAGGCCTTTTCCGCATTTTCGATGTTCCGCTGCTGCACCGCCGGGTCTGCCCGGCCTGCGGAGCCGATGCCGTCCCAGCTGAAATGGATCCAGGCATCAAAGACCGGCATATCCGCCGGCAGCTGCGCCCGGTATGCTTCCTCAGAAGCCGCCGGCAGGGCATCAAAGTCGAAATGGGCAATGCGAAGCCCGGCAAGCCCCGGTCTTTCCCGGAGTCTTCCTTCATTCCGGCTGCCGGGGCGCACCGCACCGATGACCCGGTGCCCCCGCGTCAGCAGCGCCTCCGCCGTGTAGATGCCCAGAAAGCTGGTCACCCCTGTGATGAGAATCCGCATGCCTTACTTCTCCCGCGCCACCAGCATCAGCTTATCCATCTCCTTCTCCGGCAGGAAGGGAGCCATGTCCTCCAGGGGCGGACTCACGAGAGAGCCATCCGGCAGCTTCTTCGCCGCCGACTTCGGCAGGAACTGCTGCTCCATGGTCACCATCACCTCACAGATCATGGGGCCCTTCACTGCCAGGGTCTTCTCGATGGCAATGTCCAGATCCTCGTTCCTGGACACCCGCTTGAAGGGATAGCCGTAGGCATTGGCCAGCTTCTCCAGATCCGGAAAGCTCAGGTCGCAGACGCCGTCCACGCCGGAATCCACACCGATGCCCACCAGCGGCTTTCCGAAGAAGCTGTTCTGGGTCTGGCGGATAGAGTGGTAGCCGCCGTTGTTGATGACGAAGATCTTGATGTCCATCTGATGATGGATGATGGTCTGAAGCTCCTGCAGGTTCATCTGGATGGAGCCGTCACCCGTCAGCAGGATAATGTCGTGGGCGCCGTGATCCGGGTACTGCTCCTCTTTGCCGGCCCAGTAGGGATTCTGTCTGCCCTTTTCCTGATAGTTCTCATGGTCCGGTCCGAGCACCGCTGCCCAGGCACCGATGGCTGCCGGCAGATCATAGCCCATGGCGGCCACGCCGTCCTGGCTGATGAAGCGGGCGCCCTTCTTCACAATGTAGGCCTGGCCGCCGGCCACGCAGGGGCTGCCGTTGCCCACCACGGTCACCTGGTCCTCCTTGGAGGCCCGGGAAACCTTGTCGATGAGGGCGTAGACATTGGCGAGCTCCGCCTCGGAATGACTGTCCTCCAGGTATTCCGGCAGCACAGTGGGATAGTTCTCCCGATAGAAGGCCGCGGTGGAAAGCCAGCTGATGCGCTCTGCCGGATCACCGGGATCCTGTGTCAGCACTGCCTCAGCATTCTTTGTATGGCAGATGGATGCGGCGTCGCCCCTTACCATGCCCTCGCCGCCGGCAAAGAGGCAGTCAATGCCCTGGGCATCCAGCTCTGCCAGCAGAGCCTTCAGCAGGGCCCGGGCATCGGCACAGATGCGAAGATCCGCATGCACAGAGGGCTTCTTCAGCTCCTCGGGGTCAATGTCGTTCACGATCACATAGGCATCCCTTGCCCAGCTCCGGAAGCTGTAGCCCACCTGGCGAATGTTCAGGCGGGAGCCGATGGAGAGGATCAGGTCTGCGTTCTGCACGGTCAGGTTGCCGGGGCGGTCACCTCTGCCGCCCGGACGGCCCGCGTAAAGGGGATCCTCGGTGGGGATCACGTCCGGGGCATTCCAGCCCACCACCACGGGGATGTTCAGGCGATGCGCCACCGTCAGGAAGAGGCTCTCGGCACCGGCGATACGGATGCCGTTTCCGGTATAGAACACGGGACGCTTGCTCTCCCGGATATGGTCCAGGATGCGGCGGGCAGCGGCACGCAGAACCGCAGGATCCTCCAGTCTGGTCTCCGAGAACGGCACCTCCGGGTCGCCGACATTGGCATAGCGGGCTGCGGGACTGCCCTTCTTGGCGGCCTGCTCGCGCTCATAGGCCGCGGGATCAAAGCCCTGCAGGTCGTCGGTCTCGATATAGGTGCCCTGGATATCCACGGGAATGTCCAGCCAGCAGGGGCCCGGACGGCCGGTCTGAGAGAGGTAAATGCACTTCTCCACGGCATAGCGCACGCGCATGGGGTCGATGAGCATCTCCGCGTACTTGCACATGCAGCTCACGGCCTGCACGATGTCATATTCCTGGTCGCCCATGGCACGGATATCCACGCCGGACCAGCGGGCGGTGTTGTCGAAGCGTACCTGTCCGCTGATGACGATCATGGGGAGGGAATCCAGCCAGGCACCCAGGACGCCGGTGATGGCATTGGTGCCGCCGGGACCGCTGGTGACACAGCAGAGGGCCGGACGGTTGTAGATCCGGGCATAGGACTCTGCGGCCATGGCGCAGGCCTGCTCGTGATGCTGGTACAGGGAATACATGCCCTTCTGATGGCCGAAGGCGTCATTGAGATGCATGGCACCGCCGCCGGTTACGGTGAAGTTCTGGGTGATGCCGTTCTTCACCAGGGTCTCCGCGATATAATTCGCAAGCTTCTGTTTCATATGGAAAACTCCCTTTCTTCGTTCTATGCACTGATTGTTCTATCATAGCACAAATGCACAAAAACGCATAGAAGGAGGACTGCCCGCGGGCAATCCTCCTTCTGCATTTCTTATGTTCGATGTATCTGCTTATCTTACGAGACAGGGTCTCTTGGCGTCGAACTTCCAGCCCGGGATGAGATACTGCATCACCTTGGTGTCGTCTCTGGTGCCCAGATTGTTCTCCACGAAGAGCTTGTGTGCCTTCTCCACCTGCTCCATGTCGATCTCGATACCGAGGCCCGGCTTCTTCGGCACTTCGATGGCGCCGTCCACGATCTTCAGCGGTTCCTTGGTCAGTCTCTCGATGCCCTCCTGCCAGATCCAGTGTGTATCCAGCGCATTGTAGAAGCCCGGAACAGCAGCTCCGACATGTGTCATCATTGCCAGAGAGATGTCGAAGTGGTTGTTGGAGTGGGAGCCCCAGGTATAGCCGAAGTCATGGCACATCTGTGCAACACGCACGGAGCCCTCCATGGTCCAGAAGTGCGGGTCTGCCAGGATAATGTCTACGGCCTGAGATTCCAGTGAGTGGCCGATCTCTCTCCAGTCGGTAGCAATCATGTTGGTGGCTGTCGGGAAGCCGGTTCTCCTGCGGAACTCGGATACGATCTCACGGCCGGAGTATACACCCTCGGCGCCGCAGGGATCCTCACAGTAGGTGAGAATGCCGTGCATATCCTTCACGTACTCGCAGGCCTGCTCGAGGGTCCAGCCGCCGTTCGGATCCAGGTCGATGCGGGCATCCGGGAAGGCCTTCTTCAGCGCCTTGATGACCTCCATCTCCTCGTTGCCGGCCAGAACGCCGCCCTTCAGCTTGAAGTCCTTGAAGCCGTACTTGTCATAGGCAGCCTTCGCCATAGCCACAACGTGCTCGGCATCCAGGGCCTCCTCGTGACGGAGACGATACCACTCGCAGTCGGAATCCGGCTCTGCGTCGTAGGGAAGATCTGTCTTGTTTCTGTCGCCCACGAAGAAGAGATAGCCCAGTACATTGACCTTGTCTCTCTGCTGACCGTCGCCCAGAAGCTGGCAAACCGGTACCTCCAGGAACTGTCCCAGAAGATCGAGGCAGGGGGTCTCAATGGCGGTAAGCACATGTACACCAGTACGCAGATCGAAGGTCTGGTTTCCTCTCACATCCTTCTCACCCTTGGCATCCATGTACTGCTTGATCTTCAGCAGTGTCTGCTTGTACTCCGGAACCTTGGTGCCCTCTACGAGGGGAATGATCTCCTCCAGCGTCTTGGTGATCTTGGTGCTGCCCGGAACCTCACCCACACCGGTTCTGCCGGCATCATCGTGAAGGATCACGATGTTTCTGGTGAAATAGCAGGAATGTGCGCCTGAAAGATTCAGCTCCATGCAGTCCTTTCCGGCAACCGGGAAAACCTCCATTTTCGTAATTACTGGTGTCATAGCTCTTCTCCTTTTTTCATCTAACCTGTGTGTTATGCAAATGTCTTCGGCCTTGTTTCAGCTTATGTGCCCATTATAGAAAACGCGTGCTTCTAAGTAAATCGCAGAAAAAAACTAGATCTATAAGCAAAACAGATAGCTTCTCATTTTCCCGCTGCAGTGCTAAACTGTTCCTATAATTTGTTTAACAGCGCAAAGGACATCGTATGGATTTCAGACAGCTTGAATACATCATTGAGATCGCCAAGGAAAACAACATTTCCCGGGCAGCCAAGAATCTCTTCATTTCCCAGTCGGCCCTGAACCAGCAGCTGCTCAAGCTGGAGAAGGAGCTGGGCACCCAGCTTTTCCACCGCTCCCGCACAGACTGGCATCCCACGGAGGCCGGCCGGGTCTATATCGAGGGAGCACAGCAGGCCCTGCAGATTCGCCGGGACACCTACAACCGCATCAACGACATTGCCCACTCCCGGAAGTCCGAGCTGAAGATCGGGCTCACGCCGGGCCGGGGCATCGCCATGTTTACGGCCATCTATCCCACCCTCTATCAGCGCTTCACGGATCTCGTTGTGACACCGATCGAAATGGGCGCCATGAACCAGATGACCGCCATCGCCAACGGTGAAATCGACATCGGCTTCGTCACCTGCACGCCGGAGCAGCGCACCAAGGACTGCTTCGTGAAGATCGGCTCCGAGGAAATGATCGTGGTGGTGCCCCGGGTTCATCCGGTATGCGCCAACGCAGCGCCCCCCGGAGAGCCCTTTGCCAAGATCTCCCTGAAGGAGCTGGAGTACGAGCCTTTCACCCTCATGTACCCCTATTCCACCAACCGGAAGGCGGTGGACGAGATTTTCCGCCGGGCGGGCTTCACACCGAATGTGCTGATGGAAACCTCCAGCACCTCCAGCATACTCTCGCTGGTGGGCTCCTATCTCTGCTGCGGCATCGTGCCCTCCTACTATCTGAATGAAAAGGACAATCGGGTGGGCTGCTTCGTGCTGCCGGACCATCCCACCTGGGACCTCTGCATCATCTACCGGCGAAATGCCTACCTCACAGATGCGGAACGGGAATTCATCCGCCTCTCCGAGGAATACTGGAAGACGTATCTGCGGCCGGTACAGACCAATTAAAGACGCCCCGAGCCAAAAGGCTCGGGGCGTTCCCCCAATGGGGTGCGCGCAAGCTTGGCTTGCGGGCCCCATTGGGGGTATTATTTTTCATTTATCCCATTAGGTAATCGGCGCCGGATTAAACACGCAAAGCTCATTGGCGAAGCCGTACTGCTCGGTGTAGGGCTTCTTCAGGCCGGAGGCCACGTCCAGGATGAAGTCGAAGAGCTCCTCGCCCTGCTCGGCGATGGTCTTGTCGCCGACTGCCGCCGGACCGGCATTGAAGTCAATGATGTCGAACCACTGATCCTTCATCTCATTCCGGGAGCAAAGCTTGATCACCGGTGCTGCAGCGAGTCCGTAGGGTGTGCCGCGGCCGGTCATGAAGACCTCAAGGCCCATGCCGGAGGCCAGCTGTGAAGGACCGCAGAAGAGATCAGAGGCCGGTGTGGCCGCATAGATCTCGCCGTGCTTCGTGGGACGCTCACCGGGTGACAGCACCTCCACGATGGGGGAGGTACCGGACTTCGCGATGGAGCCCATGGACTTCTCAATGATGTTGGAAAGACCGCCCTTCTTGTTTCCGGGTGTGGTGTTGGCACCGCGGTCGACACCGCCCATGCGAAGGTAGTTGTCATACCACTTCATCTCCTCCACAAGGCGCTTGCCCACCTCTTCATTGATGCAGCGGTGTGCAATGAACTGTACGCCGTCGCGCACCTCGGTCACCTCAGAGAACATCGCGGTGCCGCCGCCGGACACCAGAAGGTCTGCCGCATAGCCGGCAGTGGGGTTCGCCGTGATACCGGAGAAGGCATCGGAGCCGCCGCACTGCATGCCCACCAGAAGATCGGAAAGGGGCAGCTCCTCCCGCTTTCTCTCGTTCAGGATCTGAAGCTTCTTCTCCGCCATTTCCAGAATGGCATTCATCATGTTCTCGTATCCCTTATGCTCCTGCAGGATAATGACATTTTCCGGGGTATTCAGCTCCGGCCACCACTCACAGAAGCGCTCCGGTGTGAACTTCTCACAGCCCAGTCCCACCAGCATGAACACACCGCCGAAGTTCGGATGCATGGCGATGTTCCGAATGATGCGCTGGGGCACCTTGGCCTCCGGGGCATCGATGGCCACACCGCAGCCGTACTGATGGTTCACAGCGATGACGTCATCCACATTGGGATACTTCGGCAGAATCTCGTCCTTGATGCGCTTGATGGCCACGTTCAGCACGCCGGCCACGCACTGCACGGTGGTGTTGATGCCGAGAATGTTCCGGGTGCCGCCGTAGCCGCCGTTCGGATTCCGGTAGCCGAGCCAGGTGGTGCGCTTGGGCTTCGGCAGGTCTGTCACGATATTCGTGCCAAACTCCATAGCATCCAGATCCGGTGCCGGTGCCATCACCAGGTTTTTCTCGTTGATCCAGCCGCCCTTAGGCACATCCTCATTGGTGGTGCCCAGAACCACGCCGTAGCGAACGACCTCTGTGCCCGTCGGACAGTCCGTCAGCGCAATCTTATGGGCCTGGGGGATGTCACAGACCGTTACAACGCCGGGGAGCACCTCTGTGCCCTTCGCAATATCATGGATGGCAATGGCAACATTGTCCTTCTCATTGATCTTAATACATAAATGAGCCATTTGTTTTTTCCTCCTGAAACAGACTCCAATATCTCTTGATAGAGAGATTATATTGCGATAGAATCATAAAGTAAAATTAATTATTATTCGTTCAGGATTAGCTGTACTTATATAAAGTAAATACAGAAGCGAGGTCAGGCATGGATACGAAGCAGATTGAATACATCATTAAAATTGCTGATGAACGAAATATCACGAAGGCCGCGGAAAAGCTCTTCATTACCCAGTCCGCCCTTTCTCAGCAGCTTCTGAAGCTGGAGCGGGAGCTGAATACAACGCTCTTTATCCGGAACAAGTCCGAGTGGCAGCCCACGCCGGAGGGAGAGATCTATCTCAAAAATGCCCGGGAAATGCTGCGCATCAAGCAGCGGACCTATACCACCATCAGCGATATGGTCAGCAGCAAAACCGGCTACCTGTCTGTGGGACTCACGCCGGGCCGGGGTCCCGATATGTTCACCCATGTCTACCCCCTCTTCCATGACAAATATCCGGAGGTAACCGTGACGCCCATGGAGCTTTCTGTGCGCCGTCAGCAGGCCATGATCCGCCGGGGCGAGCTGGATATCGGCTTCATGACCCTCAGCAATTCTCAGAAGACAAGCGACGCCTACCTGGATCTCTTCCGGGAGGAGCTCTACCTGGCAGTGCCCGATATCTGTGCCCAGGCCCTGGGGCTGCCGGAGGAGCCGGCGGATGAAAACGAGTATCCGCTTCTCTCCATTGAAGCGCTGCGCTATGAGCCCTTCGTGCTGATGTACCGGCAATCCACGGTGCGGGAAATGATCGATCTGATCTTCCGGGAGGCGGGCTTCTCTCCCTCTGTGCTCTTCGAGACCTCCAGCAACGCCACCGTGCTGTCCATGATCGAATCCCGGCTCTGCTGCGGCATCATCCCGGCCCACTATGTCAGCAAAAAGAAAGAGGGCATACGTTTTTTCCGTATGCCCTCTCATCCCACCTGGCAGATCACTGTCAGCTACCAGAAGAACGCCTATTTATCCAAGGCCGCCAAGCAGTTTATCCGCCTGGCCATGGATTTCTGGAAGCAGGAGCCGCAGCTTACGGCTCTCTGCCAGATCAAATAATTAACTCTGTCTTATTTTGCACATTTCTGTGAAGCTTGACCTTTTTTGTTTCTAAGCCCCTCCAGGATACAGCAAATGGGGGGAGGTACCGCGAAGGGGCGTGTATGATTCTGTCCGAATAGGGGGTCGGACTTCCTCATCCTCTGCTTGTGCCCTGCGGCGCGGTATTTAAATGATCAGACGTTCACAGCGTATGTTTTCAAGGAGCATCCGGGCATCCCCTGCCGCGACGCTCTGCAGTCCGCGCCCTGTCTCCAGCAACGGCCAGTTGTGCAGAAGCACCGCAGTCGGCGGGAGCGCGTCGCACAGCAGCCGGTCTCCGCTCCGCCGGTTTGCATTCTCCTCAACCTCCGCGGTCCGATGGGCGGTGAGACACTGCTGCACCTCTCGGGCACTCAGCCGTTTCCCGCTGAAGTGCGGCTTGGAGGAAGCCGCCCGGACATGCTCTGCGGTTCCGGACACAAGCTCTGCCCGACTCTGCCGCAGCCGGCCGCCGGTCTGCAGACCGATGCCGCACACCAGCACCAGCACGCAGCAGAAGATCAGATACAGGGACAGCCCCTTCCGTATACGGATGTTCATGGCGCTTCCTCCTTTCACAAAATTTTTATATCCACTTTATAGCATTGCGAATAGGATTCGTCAAACAGTTTTTTGTATTATTTAGCACCACCGGAAAAGGTGTAAAATGTTGAGCAGAGCTTGCTCGGCGAAGCATTTATACGCTTTTTCCGGTGGCGGTCAAGGCGCG
>CAVATZ010000034.1:0-23565 GCA_963591655.1 Clostridiales bacterium | reverse complement strand
CGCAGAAGTTTGGCCAGAATCAGGGAACGCAGCAGGGCGGCAATGGCCCGGTACAGGATCAGAAGTCGTTCCAGGAGTCGGGTGTCGGTGTTGGGCAGAAATTCGGACCGGCATCAGACCAGTCGAATATGCAGCATAAGCAGGGCGGTGCTGCTGGATTTGGCAGCAGCCAGACAGTTGAAACCAGCAATATAGGCATGGACGGAACATCAAATCCTCAGGCGCAAAACCTGAATTTGAACCCGAACAAGATTAATAGTGTGAGCCAGGGCAATCTGAATCTTGGTGAAGCTGGAATGGTAGGTCAAAGCCCGACCAGCGATGTGCTCAATTCGAATGCTAATCCTTCTGTTCAGAAACAGGAAACATCTGATCCGCAGAAGTTTGGCCAAGAAATGCAGACAAGTAGCGTAAACGGTCAGCAGGGCGGCGTAAGCGGAACCACCACAACAAATGTTGGAGGCAACAATGTGAATCCGGCCAACCCGAGTCCTAGAGAAGAAATTCTTGGTGGCACATTTAATGCAAATAATGTGCCCGGAGTCGGAGGCCCGTCACCTGCTTCAAGTACAATCGGCGGAAGCCAGCCGTATGCTCAGAACAGCAATGGTGTGAGCCAGGGCAATCTGAATTCTAACGGATTTGGAATGGGAAGCAATGGCCAGGCCAATGGAGTACCCAGTCCGAGTGTTCAGACCTTTGGCCAGGGAGAAGGAGCGCCGACAGGCAGTGCAACGAGCGGTCAGCAGGGCGGCGTAAGTGGAACCACTACAACAAATGTTGGAGGCCACAGTGTGAATCCGGCCAACCCGAGTCCTAGAGAAGAAATTCCTGGTGGCGCAAGAGAAACAGCCAGCAGCCAGAGCTATACCGGCGGTCAGAAGGCTAGCGCCGGTACGCAGACACAGGAAAGCAGCATGAGCGGCTATGCTGGGGATGGCGGCGATTATGTCCGCAGCGGAGCAGATTCCTATCGCTCCAATGTTCTCAATGACAGAACACAGACGACGCAGACAAATCAGACGAGTACGGTGCACAACGATGTGAACCGTGTTCAGATGGAAAATCAGAGCACCATTAACATGCAGACAAGCAATGGTCAGACCATCTTCACAGGCAACGATGTCAAGATGGAAAGTCATAGCACGCAGACATATGAAGGCACTCAGGATTTCGCAGGCGGTAATGATACTGTGAATGTGCGGTCAAATAACTTTGCATCTCATGACAATGTGGGTTATAACAACATACATCAGTCTGTAGATGGAGAGATCGGAACCGATGGCAGGAGCTACACAAGAAATGACTTCGGTATCGATTACGGAAGAAGCGGAACGCAGCATACCACCTACACGCAGACGCAAACTGAGTCGCAGACCGTTCGGACTAATATGGAAATGAATACCGAATTCAGAGCGTCAGAAAGCAAATTAGAGACAGAAATGAATGGTGTGGCAACAGAAACACAGCGAATTCATAACGAAACTCAGAAAGAAAAAAACAAGAAAAACAGCGACGACAATAAGTAGTGAACAGCAGCAGTAAGCGATCAGAAAGGGATATGGCAGGGACGCCTGTCAGATAGAAGGATTTATGAGAATCATACCGAAAAAGATCAATGTAAAAATGGAATTTTTCAGGGGGATCGGCGTGGCAGACGTCATCGTGCTGGCCATTGGCGGCGCTCTGTCGGCAGCCTTCCTGCTTTCTGACCTTCCCTTTCATATCATTCTCTTCTGCGTGGTGCTGCTGATCACCATTGCCATCGTTGTTCCCATTGATGATGAGAAGGGCTACATGAGTCTTCTGCATCTTATGGTTTATCTGGCCCGGGACCGTCAGTTCGGTGAGCTCCCCCAGACAGAGGAGGCACCTGAGACGGAGGAGAAGAAGGGAAAGTTCCGGAGAAAGGCAAAAAAGGAGAAGAAGCTTCATTCGGTTAAAGACATTACCCCCTTCACGGGCATCAACGGAAAGTTCATAGAGTACGGAGACAGCTACAGCGCCATGGTGCTGCGGGTGTCCTCCCTGGAGTTCCGCTTCTATACAGAAGAGAAGCAGAACATGATCATCGATCGTGTGTTCAGCGGTGTGCTGCGCTCCACCTCCATGGATGAAACCATCACGCTGATGAAGTTGGACCAGCCCATCGTCTTCGACAGCTATATCCGTTCTGAGCAGGAGAAGCTCCGGGCGGTGAAGGAGGCCTATCTCAACGGCCTCTATACCGATGACGAGCTGACCCGCCGCGTGGGCATCATCCAGGACCGGATCACGCAGATCCAGGCCCTGAACGAGAAGGATCCGGTTTATGTTCCCTTCCATTACATTGTGTTCTATCTCAAGGACCGGGAGCAGCTGGTGAAGCAGGTGGAGAACGCCAAGGAGGCCCTGGACGGCGTGGAGATGGAGGCGAAGATCCTTTCCGGACCGGAGCTTGCCATCTTCCTGAAATACAACTACACCGTGGAGTTCAATGAGCGGGAAGCCTATGAGCTGAGTCCGGAGCAGTATCTGGACTGGATTTTGCCGAAGAACATCAGCTTCACGCCGCGAACCACCCAGTACGACGGCCTCATTACCCACAACTTCCGCGTCACCAAGTATCCGACCCTGGTGGGCAACGCCTGGGGTGCCCGGCTTTTCAATATGCCCAACACCCGGGTGGTGATGGAGCTGAAGCCGCTGGACCGCTACAAGTCCATCCGTCAGATCGACCGGGCCATGGAGGAGATCAGCGAGCAGAGCGGCAACACCGGAAAGGCCAGTAAGCAGATCGAGCTGAATACCCATATGCGGTCTCTGGCCCAGACGCTGCGGCTTCTGCAGGGCGAAAATGAGATTCTCTTCGGTACGAATCTCTATGTCACCGTATATGACTATCCGCTGCGGAACGAGATGGCGAAGCTCACCGGTGAAAAGGGAGAGCGGAAGCCCACCTCCGACCTGAAGAAGAAGATCCGCCGGGATCTCGCGGAGGACGGCTTCCGGGTGAACGATATGTTCCTCCAGCAGTTCGAGGGCTATCTTTCCGCCGGTGTATCCGCAAGGGATGCGTTGGAGTCGGAGGAGCAGTCCATCCATTCCAGCTCTGTGGCGGCAGTGTTCCCCTACGTCTATAAGCATTTGCTGGACAAGGGCGGCATTTACATCGGAAATTCCGGCGGCGTACCGGCCTTCGTGAACTTCTTCATGCGTACCAGCGAGCGTGTCAACAGCAACATGGTCATCGTCGGTAAGTCCGGTTCCGGTAAATCCTATGCCACGAAGACCATGCTGACGCATCTCGCGGCGGAAAACAGCAAGATCTTCATTCTGGACCCGGAGAACGAGTACACGAAGATGGCGGAGAACTTCAACGGAAAAATCATCGATGTGGGCTCTGCCACCCAGGGAAGACTGAATCCCTTCCATATCATCACGAATCTGACGGATGAAGAGGGAGAGGAGGAAGGCCGTACCAGCTTCAATACCCACCTGCAGTTCCTGGAGGAGTTCTACCGCCAGATCCTGCCGGGCATTGAGTCGGATGCGCTGGAGTACCTTAACAATATCACGGTACGTATGTACGAGGAAAAAGGCATAGACGCGGAGACCGACATCGGCGCACTGAAGCCGGAGGACTTCCCGACCTTTGACGATCTCTACGACAAGCTGCTGAATGACTTCCAGCTCACCAACGGAGAGTACAGCAAAAACCTGCTTCGCGTGCTGATCAACTACGTATCAAAATTTGCCACCGGCGGACGAAACGCCCAGCTCTGGAACGGCCCCGCCAGCATTTCCACCCAGGAGAACTTCATCGTATTCAACTTCCAGTCGCTCCTGGCCAACAAGAACAACACCATCGCCAACGCGCAGATGCTGCTGGTGCTGAAGTGGCTGGACAACGAGATCATCAAGAACCGGGATTACAACATGAAGTACAGTGAGAATCGAAAGATCATCATTGTCATCGACGAGGCCCACGTCTTCATCGACGATAAGTACCCCATCGCGCTCGACTTCATGTTCCAGCTGGCCAAGCGTATCCGTAAGTACAACGGTATGCAGATCGTCATCACCCAGAACATCCGTGACTTCGTGGGCACCGAGGAAATCGCCCGGAAGTCCACCGCCATCATCAACGCGTCCCAGTACAGCTTCATTTTCCCGCTGGCGCCCAATGATATGCATGATCTGGTGAAGCTGTATGAGAAGTCCGGCGCCATCAACGAGAGCGAGCAGCAGGACATCGTCAACAACGGCCGCGGCCGGGCATTTCTGATCACCTCGCCGTCGGAGCGATGCTGTGTGGACATCATTGCCAGCCCGGACATTGAACAGCTGTTTACCATGTAGGAGGGATGAGATAAAATGAAAAGAAAAACCATTTGTTTTCTGAGTGGGATAATGCTTTCGGCGCTGCTGCTGGGCGGCTGCGGCGGCAAGAAGCAGGCCACCATCAAGCGGATCCAGAGCGCCGGTGTACTGAACATCGCGGTCTGCAATGCGGACCATAAGTGGAAGACACTGGAGACCAATGAGGAGAGTATCCTGAACAGCATCAGCTCCCTCCTGGGGGCACAGGGCAATGTGATCTTCGCCGATACACCGGAGGATGCCTTTGCCAAGCTGACGAGCGGCGAGGCGGATATCGCCATCGGCGCACTGACGAACGACACCTTGGATGCCTATGCGGATGCCAAGGGGCTGGCAGCCACCGAGACTTACGCCCAGAGCCGGATCTTCGTGGTGACGAAGCGCGGCGACTACTCCGACTGTGAGGCGGCCTTCCAGGATCGGACACTGGCCGTATCGCAGGAGCTGGTGGATGACAAGAACAGCTTCGCAACCGCCGGCATCAGCACCGGTAAAATGACAGAGACTGCCGTAGAAAACATTTCCGGCTCTCTCCTGAGCGGCAGTGTGGACGGCTATGTCTGCACCCGGGGCGAAGCCGAGTATCTGCTCAGCAGCGCCGGCGGCAGTCTGCAGGCCCAGGTTATGACGGACCAGGATCCCCAGCAGTATGTGGCAGTGGTGGCGGACGGAGACAGCCAGTTCCTGAGCGGCATCAATCAGGTCATGAGCACGTTGTCAACGGAAACAGAAGCAGCAGCGGAATAATCGAGGAAAGCCATGGCATACTTTGACAGTGCAAAAAACAGAACAATATGGCGGGCAGAGCTGGACAGTCTGCGGGCGGAAAAACAGCGCCGACAGCAGCGCGGATATCAGCCGCAGGAGGTAGAGTCTCTGGGCTATACGCCGGAGAACAATCCGCACCGGATCCGCATCACCTACCGGCAGCTGGAGGAGAAGCTGGCCGCACAGCGGCGTCTCAATGCCGAGCGTCGGCGTATGGAGGGGAGGACGCTTTCCGAGGAGCGGACTCTGGGCGAGCTGTGATGCGCCGCTTCCTTCCGCTGTGTCTGCTGCTGAGCCTCGGCTTCAGTCAGACCGTCATGGCGGAGCCTGCGGAAAGCACCGCCTTTGAGACCCAGAGCCTGAGCGAAAGCGAGGCCGCAGAGCTGCAGCAGCTGCCGAACGGCATGAGCGATGACGCGGCAGCGAGCTATACGGAGCAGATGGATGATATTTACAGCACCGGTGATGTGGATACGGCCTTTGCCATCATTGAGGATCCCGACCTGGTGCTGGGCTATCATGAGGCCACCGGCATGTACACCTACACATTACCGGACGGCAGCCGCTTCGCCGTGAGTGTGCCCAATACGGCGGTGACCACCCAGAAGGTGCGGCTGGTGCTGCCGGAGAACATGCTGCTCCAGAGCTGCACCAAGGATGGTGTGAGCCAGTATGAGCTGAGCACGGAGCTGACGGAGCCGGGAAGCTATAGCCTGCAGCTGCTGGAAACCGGCGTGGCCAGCTATGATGCGGACAATCCCACTGAGCTGCAGAACACGAACAACTACAGCTTCACCCTGCACTTCCGGATCTGTGAAAATATCAACAACCTTCTGGAGCTGGTGCAGGCTCCGGAGGGCTTTCAGATTTCAGCCGTGAGCCGGAACGGAAAGCGCAGTGAAGAGGCGAGAAGCTACTACTTCCTGCCGGGAGACGGCAGCTATGTCTTCGAGTTCCGTTCACTGGAAAATGACATTCCCTACGAGCTTCGCTATACCCTGGATGAGACACCGCCGCGGCTCAGCTTCGAGGGACTGGGAGAGGACCAGATTGCCAAATCTCCCCTGCCGATTTCCTCTGCGGAGCCCTGTACCGTGGAGGTACAGCACAACGGAGAAAACTATCACCTGAGTCAGGACAAGCAGCAGCACATTCAGGGCAGCCTGACCGGAAACGGTGTTTTCCGTCTGACGGCGGAGGATGCTGCCGGAAACACCCGAAGCTATGTGATGCTGCTGAAGAGCAGCAGCCGACTGCCGTCCCTGCTGAAGGGCATCCTCTTCCTGGGACTGGCGGCCCTCCTGAGTGCCGTGATGATCGGGAAGAAGATGCTGATAGGCAATGGACTGTTGTGAAACAGCCCGCCCTTTAGACAAGCACATGAGTGTGCGGAAAGGAGGAAATTATGTACAATCTGATGTTTACTCTGCTGGCGGCGGACAACCCGTTCGAGACCATGGGAAAGCCGATCACATCTCTGATCAATATGGCACTGTCACCGGCGCTTGCCCTTGTGGCAGCCATCGGTGCCATTTACTGCATCATCGTCGGCGCCAGACTGGCCAAGGCGGATGAGCCCCAGGAGAGAGAGAAGGCAAAGAAGTCACTGACCAATGCGGTAATTGGCTTTGTGCTGATCTTTGTTCTCTTGGCAGCCCTGAAGGTAGGTATGCCGGCCTTCGAGTCCTGGTACAATGCTGTGCCGACAAGCGCTGTCACCACAACCAAGGGTTCTTAATGGCAAAGGGTTTGAACGGCCGGTCATGGAGAAAAAGCATGACCGGCTTTTCTGCAACGGCTGTATGGGGACAGGATACTGTATCCGTACAGCTTTTGCGGAAGATGCAGCTGCCGGGCGGGCAGCCTGGCTGACTGTTCAGCAATGAAGGAAAGGGAGGGACAGACATGAAGAGACGAAAGACAACAAGATGGACAGCATGGGCACTGGCACTGCTCCTTCTGCTGTCCTCTCTTTCCGGCTGTACCGTTGCCAACATGAAGGGCGGCGATGCCGTGTCCTCTACTGTGCCGGCGGAGAGCACCACAGCGGCTGCCATCGAGGCAGACGAGGGTGCCATGAATGACAGCATCAGCACGGCGGAGGCAGAGAAGTATACGATTGGCGGCACCGAGGCCTTCTATATCCTGCCCACCGGCACAGATCTCAGCAAGGCCATGCTGAGCTTCAAGCTGCTGGACCTCATCAATGACAAGGTTACCATTTACGCCTATCAGGTGCTTTACGGCCTGACGGACAATGAAGGCAGGGGCGGCATGCCGGTGAGTGGCACCGCCAAGACGGTGCAGACCAAGGTGAACGATGCCGCGCTGCGGGGAGACACCCGGCTGGCCACGGTCATCATGATGTATGACACAGAAAATAAAAATTATCAGGTCATCAAATCCTGGACAGATCAGGTCCATGCGGAGGAGGAGACCGACGACAAAGGCACCACCCGCCTCATGGTGACCCTGAAGGACAGCAGCAGCCGTCTTCAGACCGAGGACAGTCTGACAGACATTTTCGCCCATAAAATCGTCCAGAAAAACAAAGGTTCCCTCAGCAGCGGCTACTATCTCTATGCCGGCGGCATGGGCTATTTCTGGCATTATGACCAGGACAGCGGGAAGTGCGTATTCGATGCCACCACAGACATCAATGCGGCGCTGGTGCTGGCCTTCAACCAGGCCATGTCCAACAGCGGAAAGACGGCGGAGAACACGGGTATCTCCATCCTGGAGGCCACGGCAGATTCCAGCCTGGACCAGTATGTTTCCTTCTATCTGACGGACAAGCAGAGCGCAGAGTCTGTGGATGATACCAAGGACATGAGTGAGGAGGAGCTGGCAAAGAAACAGAACGCGACGGATTCTGCCCGCTACATCACCTGCTGCTTCGGTATCAGCTTCAATTCGGAAACCAATGACAGTAACCGCTTTTTCAGCAGCAATGAAAATCTCAAGAAGCAGCTGGATGAATGGAATAAATTGAACGATGTAACCATAGATGCTGCCGATGAGGAAAGGCTTCTTTCCGAGTATTCCTATGAGAACATTGTGAAGGCAAACCCGGATCAGGGCGGCACCTATACCTACAACGGTGAGAAGAACTCCTTCACCGTATCCCTGATGTATTCCACGGAGCAGAAGTACTATGAGCTGGCCTCTCCCGGCGCGAAGATGTCGGACTATCAGAGCTTCGGCACCGCGGATCTGCAGAACTATAAATTCATGAACGAGAAGCAGAGTGAGCAGCTTCTGAACAATGTACCCCAGAACCTGACACTGGCGGGACGCATTCAGTACAAGACTGCGGACCAGTCGGAGCGGGCCTTCCTCTTCCCCAGTGATTCGTCTTTGCTGGAGATCACCCCGATGACGCAGACGATGACACGAACCTATACCGTCGAAACCGCCGTCAGCGGATCCGGTGACAGCGACGGCAGCGGCGAGGATTCTGATGCCGGAAGCAGCGACAGTGCGACAGAGAATGCCGAGGCAGAACAGTCTGACAATACGGACAATGCAGACAGCAGCGACAGCAGCAGTAACAGCGGCGGTGGCGTCAGCAGAACCGAGTACACCTATGAAACAAAGACGCAGACAGCGGATTTTGTTACCGGCTATTACCTGCGGATTCGGCAGAGAAGCTTCGCCAGCTGGTTCACCAGCGAAAGCACCCCGGACGGCATTATCCCGGCTATGGGAGACGGCTATCTCCGTTACTGGTATGAGGGAACGGGTGACACCGGCAAGGTGACCCTCACCAGGACCAGCGGCACCCTGCAGGAAAACAAAATTGACCAGCGGCATATGGACGTGACTGTCAAGGGTACGCTTCGCAATGCGGTGTTCCTGCTCCCTTCGGATCTTACCAATACGGGCAGCAGTTATCTCTTCCTGTGCACCAGCGAGGAGGTACGGGTGCTGCAGTATAAAAGTGCTGTAGAGTACATCGGTGATAAAGAGAAAGAACCTGATGCTGTGTTCAGCGGCAGCAACCAGCGCTTCAATTTCCGCCGGAACGATGTGGAGGGAAAGGACAGCAGCAAGGAGGAAAGCATCGATGTTTCCGACACCCTGGATGAGGGGCTGACCAGTACGGGAGCTGAGAGTACAGATTCCGGCTCCGGCAGCACCATCGGCGTGGATCTGAAGAGCGAGCTGCAGGACAGCATGAGCGTCAGCAGCATTGACGTCTTGCCGGGAAGCTACAACAGCTCGGAGCACCTCTGGGTGCTGTCGGCCGGCGTTACAGGCGGACTCGTGCTGACGGATCTCTCGCGGGCAAGTGATACAGACAGGGCCGAAGACATTGCCTCGGTACAGCTGTCCGCCATGCCCTGCTATGCGGTCTATGCCTCTGCCGGCGGCAAAGCGATTTCCGTTATCGGCTATGACAACAATCAGTACAGCTACAGCTCCGGCGATCTGTATCGGGCAAAGCTGTATCATCGTTCCCTTTTTGATCGGGAAATGTGCTACAATATGGTGATGAGCCTCGCAAAGAAGGATACAAGCCTGTATCAGTCCATGCTGACGGACAGCAGTGCCTTCCTGACGCGGCTTTCGAATTACTGGCAGCTTTCAAACTACAAGGCGGATCTCAGCAAAGCGAAAGAATACCTCCGCTACCGGAAGCTGGTACGGAACGGAAAGAGCGAGGCGATTGCCCTGTTCTGCAAGCTGTCCGGTCTGAAGGAAGAAGCCCTTTCTGAGGATGCACTGACCCAGCTGGAAAACTGCTATGACCAGAATGCTGTGGAGAGTCTGATGCTCACCCTGCGGCCGGAGCTGGAGGAAAGCACTGCGGCAGACAGTCAGGACAGCGGCATCAAGATCTCGAAGGACAGCAGCGGCAAGGAGAGCAGCAGCTCTCGAACGGAGACGGAGACCGGCAGCAGTACGTCCGACAGCGGCGTCTCCATCAAGGCGGATACCGACAAGAGCTACCAGGAGGCCCAGAGGCGGCAGAAGCTTCGCAGCCGGCGCTGCAGCGAGCTGGCAATCCAGGAAAGCGAATGGAATGCGGACATGAGCACTCTGGTGGAGGCTCTGCATCCGGCAGCCTCGCTGGAAGCCTATATTCGGCAGCGCTGCCTCAGATATTTCGCTTCCATGGGCAACCTGAGCTATACCGATGACATGCGGCTGCAGCTTCTCAAGTGCAGCACCTGGGAGGAGGCGGAGGCGCTGCTCGGCACCCTGCGGCTCAATACGGATGAGCAGATGAACCTGAGCACTCTGAAGAGCAAGGGCACAGAGCTTTCCGATGAACAGAAGACGCAGCTCGCGGAGCTGGAGGCGAAGCAGAAGGATGCCGTTAATGCGGCGAAGCTGGAGGCCATCAAGAATCTCCATGATCTGGACGATTCCCGCAAGCTGCTTTCCGAGGAATACGGCAATACCTGGAATGATCAGTGGCAGAAGTACTGGAAAGAGACTCTGATCCGGATCGTTGAGGCCGCGAAGACACAGAGCTGAGGGCTCTAGAAGGAGAATCCATGAAAAAGAAGAAAATGCTGGCAGTCATGACAGCCATGCTTACGGCGCTGAGTCTCTCGGCGCCGGCCTTTGCGGGCTGGGAGAGGGCCGGCAATGGCTTTGTTTATTATGATGAGAACGGCAATGTCCAGAAGGGCGGTGTCACACCGGATGGCTATCTTGTGGACGGCAACGGCATCTGGACCAAGCGGACCCTGGACATCATGGGCGTGACCGTAGGCGTGCCGGACCAGTTCTATCAGTACCAGAACACCGAGTCCTTCCTGACGGAGCTCAGCAGCATCAATGACCGGCTCCAGAAGGACTTCCCCAACATGCGGGTGTTCCACGTCTACAACCGTTCCGTGCATTATTATTCTCTGGACGCGAACAAGAAGGAGACAGAGCTCATGTCCTTCACCATCCTCGGCGACGGCTATGAGCTGGATCTCATGACCCGGGTGGGCAGCCGCAGCGGCACCAGCAACAGCATTCTGAACTACGACTATGCGGTGCTGGAGTACTTCATTGCCAAGATCAGCCACGGCCCGGAGCTTCTCAGCGACGCCATCGTGGAGAACTGGCAGGGGGCCAACAGCTACGGCCTCACCCTGTTCCAGAGTGTTAATGTCGGCGATGCGAAGGTGAAGGTCACTGCCGAGAGCGGCAAGGGCGTCTACAGCATTCGCAATTCAAGATAAGCCGGAGGCAATATACAAATGACAATGATCGGCTATGCACATGTGGCCATGGAGCTTTGGGGCTGCGTGTTCTGCTTCATAGCAGCGTTCAGCATGTCCTGGATCCGCAGCCGGAAGCAGTGGAAGCAGAACAGCCTCTTTATGTTTCTGCTGCTTTTCAATTCCCTGCTGCTGGCGGCAGACAGTGCCGCCTGGCTGTTCCGGGGAAATGTAAGCCAGGTGGGCTTCTGGGTGGTGCGCATCAGCAACTTCTGCGTATTCAGCCTGACCTACCTTCTGATGTATACCTTTACAAAATACCTGAACGAGCGGGTGCTGCAGGTAGGCGGCACGCCCGTCCGCTGGAATCTGCGGGTCATGCGGATCACCGGCATTGTGTACCTCACGGTGCTGGTGCTGACCCAGTTCTATCCCATCTGCTATTACTTTGACGCGCAGAACGTTTACCATCGGGCAGGGCTCTACTGGCTGACCCAGCTGGTGGGACTCCTGGGTATTGTGGTGAATGTTCGCTCCGTTTTTGACAATCGGAATCGGTTCAACAGAAATGAGGTATGGGCTTTTTCCACGTATCTGGCGCTGCCGATCGTGGCCATGGTGGTGCAGTATCTTGTGTACGGCATATCCTTCCTGAACATCGCCATCACGGCTTCGGTGCTTCTGCTGTACCTGCAGACCCTGGTGGAGCAGGCCATCGCCATGTACGGTCAGGAGAAGCAGATCGTGCAGCAGCAGAAGGAGCTGACCAATATGCGGATCCAGGTGATGCTGTCCCAGATCCAGCCGCACTTCATGTACAACTGCCTGAATGCCATTTACTATCTCTGCGACAAGAACCCGAAGGAGGCCCAGGAGGCCATCACCCGCTTCTCGGATTACATGCGGGGAAATCTGGATTCACTGCGGCAGAACGAGCTGGTGCCCTTTGATTTTGAGCTTCGGCACATCCGGAACTATCTGGCGCTGGAGAAGATGCGCTTCGAGGAGGATCTGGAGATCGAGTATCACATCGGCACCACGGACTTCATTCTTCCGGCGCTGTCCATTCAGCCGCTGGTGGAAAATGCGGTGCGCCACGGCGTCGGAAAGAAAATCGACGGCGGCACCGTAAGCATTACCACCAGGGCAATGTCGGATGGTACGGAGATCCTGGTGGACGATGACGGTGTGGGCTTCGACAAGAATGCGAAGAAGGAGGACGGCCGCTCTCATACGGGTATGGAGAGCGTGGGCGACCGTCTGAAGGCCATGTGCGGCGGTGAACTGCAGATCGACTCTGTGCCGGGGAAGGGAACCCATGCCCGGGTATGGATTCCGAAGCACTTTGATCCCGCGCAGCAGAATGAGGCGGAAGAAAATGATCATCATAACTTTGCGGATATGACCTGGGACCGGCTGAAGAGCAGCCTGAGCTGAGCCTGTGTCTCTATTGTGTCTCTTTTCGTGCTAGCATAAGGGCAAGGATAAGGTGGAATTGGATCTGAAGGAGGTAATATCGTGCCGGGACCTGGAAATAATGACGATTTTGATATCTTTAAGGAATTGGGCTTTGATGAATTTGAAGAGCAGCAGGCCGCTGCGGAGGCGGAACCGGTAGATGAGGAGACGCTGGCCCGGGAGCACGGGAAGCAGTTCCGGAGGCTCTGCGACACCTTTGATGCCCTGTATCGGAAGCATGCGCTGGATGGTGGTGAGCTGACAACGAAGGAAGCGGCGCTCCTGAAAAGCCGGACGGAGGAATTTCTGGAGACGGCCCGGAGGCTATATAAGCCAGCTGCAGCAGATACGGCGCTTGACGGCATTCGTCCCCAGGACATGATCCGGCAGCAGGTGCTCCATGACGAGGGAATGCTGAATCCGGAGGAGGAAGAAAAGTTCCGCATCAACATCATTGCCATCCGAAGCAGTGAGAAGCAGCCGGATTTTGCGGATAAGCTTCTGGGCTTCCATGACAATCTGCTGCAGAAGCTGGGCGGCGTCTTCTCGGAGAACCCGGCCATCAGCGGCATTCTGAACGGCCTCAACAAGGCGGTGCATGCCACCCATAACCTGATGTGCGGCATTTCCACGCAGCCCATGGGCCTGATGGCGGGGCTTCTCGCCAGGAGCCGGGAACCGGAGATGATGAACGGCGTTGCGGGCTATGTGTCCATGAATAAGCCGCTGGTGGTGCTGCGCTATCATCAGCTGCCCGTTGACATGCGGCAGCAGCTGGAAAGAGACAGCATCGCCAAGGCCGGCGGCCTGAAGCGTGCGCAGGTGCCTATGGAGATCGTGGAGCTTCGTCTCCGGGACGACGGCAACAGGATCAAGGGCTACTACCGCCATAAGAAGCGGAAGCTCCAGAATCAGAAGAAAGTACAGCTGAAGGCGCAAAATGCAAAGAAGCTGCAGACGAAGGAAGCTTCAGGAAAACAGAATAGAGCGCAGAAGAGCAGCGAGGTGTCCATCAAGCGCTGAGACCGACAGAGATAGGAGACACAGACACCCGGCAGTACAGACTGCCGGGTGTTTTTGTGTCCCATCTGTGTCTCTTTTCGTGCTAGGATATGGGCAAGAAACGAGAAGAGATTTGCTCATGAAAAGGAGAAACAATATGAAGTCATTTATTCCGAAGAATGTGGAGCTGCAGAAGGCAGAGCTGGATAACTTTTTCAGCAAGGCACGGCTTGCCGCAGATGATGAGAAGAATAAGGAAATGCTGACGGAAGCCCGCAAAAGTATGGAGTCACTGATGTCGAGCTACAATAAACTGATGAGCAGTGATCAAGTGGAGGATGTGTTCCTTGCTGATTTCAAGACCTGCTATCAGAATGCTGTTCAGAATTTGAATATGAATGCAGGAGAAATTCCGGATGTGTTAGATAAGGACGAATGTATCCAGCGCACGGAGAAACTCTGGAACTACATGGGCGTTCATACGCTGCGAAAGGATCCGGCGCAGAGCTTGAGTGATACATTGGAAAGAAGTATGGATGACGATTTTGACAGAGAACTCAGAGAGTCGGATTTTTCGGAGGTACTGCATTCATCTGAAAAATTCAAAGTCAGTGCAGAGCAGATCATGAAAGATTTCGATGTCTTGTATCAGGCAAGTTGGCAGATGCCGACGACTGCGGAAGGCCGGAAGGATGTAGATACTGCGGTTAAGGATATTTATAATCAGCTCCAAAAGAGTAACTGCAATGTCGAACCTCTTTGGAAACATTTTGTGACTGATTCAAAAACTCTTTTGGACTATACAAAGACATGTGAAGCCATTATTTATGATGCGCTGCAAATAAATCCCCGTTGGACTGAAAAAAAGGATGAAAATGACAAAAAGCAGTACCGTGATCTGGAGGAGGTTCTTCTGGAGGGAATTCAGAAGAAGCCGGTGATTGAGTCAGAAAAAAAAGACGAGAAGACAGTAGAGAAGTCTGAGGTTAAGAAGGGCGACGCAGAAAAGAAAGAAGACGCAAAGAAAATTGATGAAAAAGAGATCGAGAAGGCTGTAGATAAGAGTGCAACTGCAGTCAATAAAAGAGTGAAGAGTGTGCAGAAAAGCCTGAATGGGATTGCGAAAGGGGGAAGGGGAAGAGCGCTGACAGAGGATGATCTTATCGGAGGGATGATTGACTTTCAGAGAGGCGAACTTCCGCAAAATGATGTGATTCAGTATTTGCAGGACCTGGAGGAATCGAGGCGGCAGAATTACCTGAATGGCGGTACGATGGAAAACAATCTGCTGCAGGAACGCCGCGATACGATCAAGGGCATCGGTGATGAATATCAGGCAAACCGGGAGGTGACACCGGCTCTGGTGGAGAAGAAGGAAAGACTGGATGCCATCGACAACGTGCTCATCAATGTGACGAAGTACCCGAAGCTTCTGTTCCTCAGCATGATCCTTATGGGGCTGAATCCCTTCCTGGCCATTGGCCTTTCCGTGCTGGCGGCCTTCAGCAAGGATATGGTACAGGATATTTACAAGAATCTGCCCAGGGAGGACAAAAGCAATCTGGAAAACAGGCCTGCAGAGCAGTCGCAGCAGCCGGTCGACAATAAGCAGATCGAGGAATACCAGCAGAAGCTGGCGCAAGCAGATCAGTATCTAAAAAAGCAGGAGCTTGCATACCGGGAGCTTGAGGCAAAGAATATGTTCATGAAGAAGATGCTGCAGGCAGTAGTCAGCGATTTTCATAAAAGGGAGCAGATGGAAAAGGAACGCATCGAGGCAGAAAAAGCGAAGGCGAAGTCGGAAGTGAAAGTAAAAGCGGAAAAGGAAGAGAATAATAAGGTAAGCAACGAGAATGCTGCTGCAAAACAGAAGGAGAAGCAGGTGGAAAAGCCTAAGATCAAAACCCTTTGAATAGGCTGAAGACATTGGCATAAGGAATTTAAAAGGAGATCTCGCTTCGGCGGGGTCTCTTTTGTGTCTCATCTGTGTCTTTTTACGGTGTACAATGTGGGCATAACGAACAGAAAAGCGAATGCTTCAGTGAAAATACAGGAGGTAAGGATATGCCGAATCCCAACAATCAGAATAACCAGAATAACCAGAACAATCAGAACGAAAACAATTTAACAGAAGTCAAGAAGATTTTGGATGCTTATGAGAATCAGCTGAATGGCATGCATTTCAACAATGCAGAGCTGAATGAGCTGCATGTCCGCTTCAAAACTGCGCTGCATGACCTGAATACGGCAACGGATCACTTTTATACCAGAGATGACAGGGGAAATTACCCTACGATCGATGCACACGAGTTTACACTGCTGGACGATCTGTATCAGCAGGCGTACAGAACAGCGACATCATTGGAGAACGGACTGCAGCAGGCCGATCCCGAACAGCTCACGAAGAACGACCGCATCTGGAAAAATGTCTACGACACCATGATGAACATGGTGCGGGACGTGCTCGGTCAGGACCTTCAGCATTTGCACAGCGTGCAGCGGAACGGCAACGAAACCCTGCCGGCTATCATTGAACAGGCCAGAACCCATGTATACAATGTGGACGGGCAGGCAATGGAACGCTTCGGTGCGGGTCTGAGCAGCCGTCTGGCCATCACCATTCCCGGAGAAAACGGCGACGTCAGAGGCTTCTTTACGGAATCTGTCACCACCGATCAGGAAAAGGAGATCGAGCAGATTCGCCGGGAGATGGTGGAACAGAATCCGGAAATGGAACCGGTACTGAGAAATATTCAATTACAGAATTATGACTTTTCACAGGGAATTCAGGTAACAAAGATGAACCTGGTGGATGGCAACAGCGAGTTCCTGAACAATAATATGCTGGCGATTCTTCCGGATCGTGCCGCGCAGAAGCTGGTGACAGAGAACGGAAAGCTGATGTCCGACTATCTTTCGTTCTTAGAGCGGTATGAAGGCGTGCTGACAAAATATCTCGCTTTACAGGCCGATAAAACCGGTGAGAATGATAAACTGGACCAGAGAAACTGCGCCATGTCCACCATGGCGGATCTCCTGGGAATGGATGAGCTCCTGGCCCATGCTGAGCCCGTGCAGATCAAATTCACGAAGAACGGCAGGGAGCAGACCCTCAGCGGCAGCTTTATGCGTTTGGCGGAGGGGCAGGACTGCAATCGTCAGATCCCGGGTCAGGGACTGCTGAATCTGGATGCACCTGTGGACGGAGATACAGCCTCGGTGAAGAAGCAGCTGGCGGATCTGCAGGTTCTGGATTATATCTGCGGCAATGTTGACCGTCATAGAGGAAATATGATCTACCAGGTGGACGAAAGTGATCCGGCGCACACGCGGCTGGTGGGCGTAAAGGGCATTGATAATGATGACTCCTTTTCGACATATACGGGACGGTCTCCTTACAAATCCTTGACGGTGCCGGAAGAAATGAGGGCAATTCGCAGCCGGACAGCAGCCTTGGTGGAAGGGCTGGACCGGGATATGCTGAAGACCATGCTGCGCAATTACAATCTGCCGGAGGCGAATCTTGATGCAGTATGGGAAAGAACACAGCGCCTGCAGAATGCGATTCGGGACGGAAGAGAATTCTTCCGAGACAAGCCGGAGAATGAACTGAGCTCAGAGCATCTGCGGGTAGTGGATGATGATGCTTTCGAAAGGCTGAGTCTCAATGCGCTCGCTGACCCGGCCAAAAGCTCTTATTTTAATAGAATTACAGATATCACAACAGCTGCTGCAAAGAACTATATGGCAAATGTGCAGCTGGCGGATCAAAATCAGTACCTGGAGGGGAGAGCAGCATTTCATGATGCGTTCAGTGAGCTGAAGGATATCAGGAAGGATCTGCAGGATGCGGACAGTGCCTTCCGGCGGCGGCCGGAATACCGCGAGGTACAGCGTACCACGAAGATACTGGAGGAAATGAAATCGCTGAATATGCTGACGCTTTCACCGGATGCCATGCGGGAAAGAATGCCGCGTCTTCGGGATGCTATGACAGCAGCGGAAGCTTATCTGCAGCATAAGCAGACGGAGTTTAACCGGGAAAGGGGAGAAGTTTCTGCACAGTTTGAAGCCGGAAGTATCAGTGAGCGGGCCAAGAACAAGGCCATGAACAAGATCAAGGAAAAGTACAAGGGTGCGGACAGCGCAGATGCCAAAAGAATTCGTGCGGTGGTGAAGCTGAAGAAGATGCTGCGAAAATCTCTGGAGGCCGGAGAAAAGGCGCTGCAGGCAGCCGATGATTATAGCGTGGTGAGGCCTCTGAGCGACGGCCAGGGAATGCTTCAGGAAATCCGGCGCCGTTCCCCGCAGAATCAGGCCCCGCAGCAGGCAATGCAGCAGCCGGCTGACGTACATCAGGAACCCGCCCGGGAGAACCAGAGAGGAAGAATGCGGCTTTCCGCAGCAGATCTGCAGGAAAAGCTGGATGGCCAGGCACCGGACAAGGGCAGAAAATCAGTACCCCATAAAGCAGCGCAGCAGAAGGAAGTGAAGCGCAGCAACAGCATGGGCTGAAGACATTGGCATAAGGAGCTTAAAAGGAGATCTCGCTTCGGCGGGGTCTCTTTTGTGTCTCATCTGTGTCTTTTTACGGTGTACAATGTGGGCATAACGAACAGAAAAGCGAATGCTTCAGTGAAAATACAGGAGGTAAGGATATGCCGAATCCCAACAATCAGAATAACCAGAATAACCAGAACAATCAGAACGAAAACAATTTAACAGAAGTCAAGAAGATTTTGGATGCTTATGAGAATCAGCTGAATGGCATGCATTTCAACAATGCAGAGCTGAATGAGCTGCATGTCCGCTTCAAAACTGCGCTGCATGACCTGAATACGGCAACGGATCACTTTTATACCAGAGATGACAGGGGAAATTACCCTACGATCGATGCACACGAGTTTACACTGCTGGACGATCTGTATCAGCAGGCGTACAGAACAGCGACATCATTGGAGAACGGACTGCAGCAGGCCGATCCCGAACAGCTCACGAAGAACGACCGCATCTGGAAAAATGTCTACGACACCATGATGAACATGGTGCGGGACGTGCTCGGTCAGGACCTCCAGCATTTGCACAGCGTGCAGCGGAGCGGCAATGAGACACTGCCGTCGCTCATTGAGCAGTCCAGAACCCATGTATACAATGTGGACGGACAGGAAATGGAGCATGTCGGTGAAGGGCTGAGCAGTCGTATCGCCATCACCATTCCCGGACAGAACGGCGATGTCAGGGGCTTTTTCACGGAATCTGTCAGCACCGATCAGGAAAAAGAGATCGAGCGAATTCGTCAGGATATGATGACACAGCATCCGGAAATGGAACCTGTGCTGAGAAATATACAATTACAGAAATTTAACTATGCGGGGGGCATTCAGGTAGCAATGACGGACCTGATGAGCGGCAACACTGATTTACTGAACGATATGCTGGATGTCCTTCCGGATCGGGCCACACGGAAGTTGGTAACAGAGAATGGAAAGCTGATGTCCGGTTTCCTTTCCTTCATGGAGCAGTATAGGGGAATACTGGTAAAATATATGACCTTCGGAGATGGTGAACTCGGCGCAGACAATAAAGTAGATCAAAGAAACTGCGCGATGTCCACCGTCGCCGATCTCTTGGGTATGAAGAACCTGCTGGCACATGCCGAGCCGGTACAGATCAAATTCACAAAGAACGGCCAGGAGAAGACCCTCAGCGGCAGCTTTATGCGTTTTGCGGAGGGGCAAGATCCCTGCCGACAGGTTCCCGGTCAGGGACTGCTGAAGATGGATGCACCGGTGGACGCGGATACGGCCTCGGTGAAGAAACAGATTGCGGATCTGCAGGTACTGGATTATATCTGCGGCAATGTCGACCGTCATGGCGGAAATATGTTCTATCAGCTGGATGAAAGTGATCCGACACACACGCGTCTGGTGGGCATACAGGGCATTGACAATGATGCCTCGTTCTCGACTTATACGGGAGCGAAAAAATTTAAATTCATGTCTGTACCGAAAGAAATGAGGGCAATCCGCAGTCAGACGGCTGCCCTGGTGGAGGGACTGGACAGGGACATGCTGAAGACTGTGCTGCGCAATTATGATCTGACAGAGGAGCAGCTTGATGCAGTATGGACAAGAACACAGCGCCTGCAGGAGACGATTCGGGACGGAAGAAATTTCTTCAGAGGCAAGCCGGAGGGTGAGCTGAGCGATGCGCATCTGCGGGTAATGGACGATGATGCTTTCGAAAGAGTCAGTATCAGGAAGCTCGCTTGTAACATGGGCGGAGGCTCTTATTTTGGCAAGATCACAAATCCATCATCATCTGTTGCCACCAACTATATCAACAATGTGAAGAAGGAGGATCAAAAGCAGTATTTGGAGAGCAGAGCTGCATTCCATGATGCACTCCGCGAGCTGAAGGGAATCAAGAATGATCTGCAGGATGCAGACAGTACCTTCCGGCGGCGGCCGGAATACAGCGAGGTCAAGCGCACCGTAAATGCACTGTCCGACATGGGAACGCTGGACATGCTGACGACTTCACCGGAGGCGATCCGGGAGAGAATGCCGAAGCTCCGGGAAGCACTTGCAGCAGCGGATGCCTATCTGCAGCATAAGCAGACGGAATATACTCGAGAAAGAGGAGCGGTTTCCGCACAGTTTGAAGCCGGAAGCATCAGCGAACGGGCCAGGAAAAAGGCCATGAATAAGATTCGGGAAAAGTACAGGGGTGCGGACAGCGCAGATGCCAAAAGAGTTCGTGCTGTGGCGAAGCTGAAGCAGATGCTGAGCAAATCTCTGGAGGCCGGAGAGAAGGCACTGCAGGCAGTCGAGGAGTATGATGCAGTGAACCAGCTGGACGATCCGGCAATGAATGCGGAAATCCGGCGCCGTTCTCCGCAGAACCAGGCTCCGGTACAGGCAGCCGAGGTTGCGCAGGAGCCCGCACGGGAGAACCAGAGGGGAAGAATGCGGCGGCTTTCCGCAGCAGATCTTCAGGAAGAACTGGACGGCCAGGCACCGGACAAGGGCAGAAAATCAGTACCGCACAAAGCAGCGCAGCAGAAGGATCTCAGCCGCAGCAACAGTATGGGCTGAAGACATTGGCATAAGGATTCAGAGGGGGCTTTGCGAAAGCAGGGCCCTCTTTTCTGTGAAAATTCGCAGACTGTGTCCCATTTGTGTCTCGAGCTGTGTTAAGATACAGCCAAGAACGAAGAAATGAAGCAAAATTGTTTGCAAAGGATATAGGAGGATGGAAAGATGCCGGAGCCGAATAAAGATACAAAACGTTTTGGAGTGGATTTGAGTGGGACGCACTATCAGTATCTTCTTGAATTGACAGAGAAGGAGATATTGGAAAAAACAAATATGTGGCTTGCTTCGAATGATACAAGAGAAAAAGCAATACTTGGCAACGATGACAATTCAAAGCGAGTCATACAGAAGATTTTGCTGGAACTTAAACAAAAGTCAGATGGCTTAACAAGAGAAGAAAGCAGCCTTAATAAGAAAAATACAGTAAGTGTTCGTTATCAAAAGCGCAGAGATGCACTGGAAGCAGTCAACGAAGAGGCAAAGCTCCTTAAGGAAAATAAAGTTCAGCAAAATGGTTTAGACTTGGATGATATTTTGGATGAGCTTGGAGCGAATGTTTCGAAAGATGTTAAGAAGAAACAAGTTCAGGTTCCTGCACAGAAAAAAATTGAAAATAATGCTCAGCCCGCAGAGAAGGCAGAACCGGCAGAAAAGGCACCGGTTAAGGAAGAGGTTAAGCCTGATCCATATGCTGAAGAAAAAAGGGAAATCGAGGCCCTTGCTGATGGGATTCTCAAAGACCTTGGCAATCATGGGATTCATAACTATGACAAACAGATAACAGAAGCCAAAGAGCTCTGTGTGAATGGAGACAGTTCGAAAGATGAATTCAAGGATCATTTAGATGAATTCAAGGAAGACTTGGAAAACTTCAAGGAAGCATTGGATGATTATAGTGAGGCAAGAAAACGTAACGAACCTGATTTGGGAAGTGAGCTTTTGTTGGGAACCTATTCGATTGGCATATCCAAAAAGATAAGCAAGTATCAGGAATGGGCCTTGAATAGCAAGATAAAGGACGCAAAGCAAAAATGGCAGATAGATGATCCCTCGGCAGAAAAAAATGAGAAGTCAGTTGCACCTGAACAGAAGAAGTCGGTAAAGGAAAAACTCAAGAATTTTTGGCATAAGGTAGATTTTATTGGCAACTACATAAAGAAAAATGCAGAGAAGCGTAAGTCGGCCAGCTTGAACAATGAGGCGCAGAATAAGGAAATCGAGAAAGAAGGAAATGTAATGGGAAAAGAAGGTGATCAGAGGCAACTTCACAATCAGGGTGAAGAGAAAAAGCAAGAGCAGCAGGATGCGAAAAACCTGGATGAGGGAAAAAACATTGAGCAGAAGAATGAAGATCTGAATCAAGAGAATATCAACAAAGAAGTAGATCAGAAAGAAAAGAACAATGTCAACAACGAGAATCAAAAGGAAGTTGTTCAGGAAGTAGAAAATCCGAAGGTTGAAAATGAGAACAATGTCCAGAACGAAAATGTTCAGAATGTTCAGGATAATCAGCCCGAGCAGCAGAAGGATAATGTTCAGAAAAACAAGCCTGCAGTGGAAGCTCCGAAGGTGAAGGTTGAAAATGAAAACATTAAGCTTGATAAAAAAGCAATTCAGGAAGCTGTAAAAAATTACGAGGAGAAGCTGAACAACAATACCGAGCTTAACAGTGTGATTGCTGAAAGTAAGGTGTTAAAGGGTAAGTCGGAAATTGATCGGTCTGAAAGCCTTGCATTAACAGAAAACTTTGGTGATCTGCAGGAAGAAGAGACAGCCATGAGAAAGGCCATGCCGATGAAGCAGGAGGGCCCCTCGATTTCGGTTCCGGATCTCATCAAGGACCAGATGCTCCTGAATGATGGATATATGTCCCCGTTGCAGAAGTGGAATCATTATAATAATATTATCCAGATGAAGGATATGGATGGCGACAAGTACAGCAAGCAGCTGATGGACTACAGACTGAAGGTTGCGGAGGAGGCCGGCAAGGAATTTGACAAGAAGCATCAGGATCCCACGAAGCTCAGCTTCCTGAACAAGTCCGCCAATGCCATTGAGACGGTGATGTGTGCCATGAGCCGGAATCCGCTGGGCATCGGTATTCTGCTGGTGGCAGCGCTCAATGCACCGCTGCTGATTGTAGGTCTTCTGGCCTTCACGGCATGGAAGCGGAAGAGACCGAATCCGGCATATCAGCAGGCATGGAAGGAGCAGACCCAGAGAGAGCTGGCAGCAAAACGGCAGCAGCTGGCGACCCTTTATGGTCGTGATCCGAGTGAGCTGAGTGAACGTGAAGTGACGAAGGCCCTGCGCTCTGACTATGTGAATCAGAAGCTATATGATGCACTGGATGCCAAGCTGGAAAGAGATGCCCAGAAGACAGTGGACAGTGCGACAAAGAAGTATGCCAAGACCATCAGCAAGGAAGCAGGAGAAAAATTCAGGTCAAAGGACCTGAGGGATCATGCAGAGAAGGAGCTTATGAGGAAAAAGCTGGGTGGAAATGAATCGTATCTCACTATGAAGACGGCACGGGAGAACCGGCTGAAGGAGGCCATCAATCAGCACGAGAGCAAAAAGGGTATGGGCGGCAGAAGCATTTAAATCATCACATCCCGGCGGATTTTACATTGAATGTGAAATCCGCCGGGATTTCTGCGCCTTGTCTAAAACACAGCATTGTGCTAAACTTCGTAAAGAAAGAAAAAACAGAG
>CAVATZ010000033.1:0-23812 GCA_963591655.1 Clostridiales bacterium | reverse complement strand
CAGAGCTTGCTCGGCGAAGCATTTATACGCTTTTTCCGGTGGCGGTCAAGGCGCGAGTGAAGAAGTTTGCATCAGGCAAACTTCGTAACGAACTGACATGCATCGAAGATGCATGCTTGCCAAAGGCAAGTTCATCGAGAGCTACAAGCTCGAAATGAATCGGAGCGCCTCTGAACCGCCCAATCGCGCATCGCGAAGCGATGTAGCGATCGGTGCTAAACAGCCAGTTCCTCCAGCTCCTCGGAATACTTCTCCCAGTCCTCATAGAGCTCGCCCAGCCGTTCGGCGATCTGATCCTTTTCCCGCTGGAGCTCCATCAGCTGCCCCACGTCGGCACTGATGGCCGGATTCTGCATTTCGTCACTGAGCACCTGGTCCCGGGCTTCCAGCTTCTGGATCTCCTCCTCGGTGCGCTTCAGACCGTTCTGAGCCTTCCGGAGCCGCGCCTGGTATTCCTTCTGCTTCTCCCAGTCGGTTTTCTGACTTTCCTTGAGCTCCGGATTCGGTACGGCAGAAGCCCGCTTCTGCGCGCCGCCTGCATTATCCTGAGAAGCACCGGAGCCGCCGTAGCGCCGGACATCCTCCTTCTTCTCCAGATAGTAATCGTAATTGCCGATGTAGTTGTCGAAGCGGGTCTCGAAAAGCTCCAGGATGCGCCCCGCGGTCCGGTTGATGAAGTAACGGTCGTGGGAAACGTAGAGCACGGTGCCCTCGTAGCTGTTGAGGGCGTCCTCCAGCACCTCCTTGCCCTGGATGTCCAGATGGTTTGTGGGCTCGTCCAGGATCAGAAAATTGCAGTTGGACAGCATAAGCTTCGCCAAGCTGACCCGGCCCCGCTCGCCGCCGGAGAGGTCGCCGATGCGCTTGTAAACGTCATCTCCGGTGAAAAGGAAGGCCGCCAGCACGTTCCGGACCCGGGTGTTGTTCATGTCCGGATAGGTGTCCTGAATTTCGTCAAAAATGGTCTTCTCCATATGCAGGACGGCATGCTCCTGATCGTAGTAGCCGATCTGCACGTTGCTGCCCAGGCGGAACTCTCCCGCGCTGGCCTCCTCCATGCAGTTCAGAATCTTCAGGAGTGTGGTCTTGCCGGTGCCGTTTGCGCCAATGACGGCCACATGCTCTCCCCGCTTCAGCTCGAAGCTTACATTCGAGAATAATGTCTTCTCCCCAAAGGACTTGGCGAGGCCCTTCACCGACAGCACGTCGTTGCCGGACTGGATGCTCGGCGTCAGCGCGAGACGCATCTCGTTCCGCAGCGTCTCCGGCTTCTCCAGCCGCTCCACCTTCGCCAGCATTTTCTCCCGGGACTCTGCCCGCTTGATGGACTTCTCCCGGTTGAACTGCTTCAGCTTGTCGATGACGGCCTGCTGATGCCTGATCTCCTCCTGCTGGTTCAGATAGGCCTTGAGCTCTGCCTCCCGGAGCTGCCGCTTCTTCTCGGCATATTCGCTGTAGTTGCCGCGGTACATCCGGGCCTTGCCGTTGTCCAGATCGATGATCTTCGTCACCACCCGGTCCAAGAAATACCGATCGTGGGAAACCAGCAGCACAGCGCCGTCATAGCGCTTCAGCACCTTCTCCAGCCACTGAATGGATTCGATATCGAGATGGTTGGTGGGCTCATCCAGGATCAGCAGATCCGGCTTGTCCTGGAGAATCTCCTCCAGACGCTTCCGGGTCTTCTGTCCGCCGGACAGGGTGTCGTAATCCTCGTCCTCATGGGCCATATCCGCATGCTGCTGGGCCAGATATCCCAGCTTTTTGTCCTTGGACAGGGCAATGAGGCCGGAATCCGGCTCCTCCTCTCCCAGTATGCACTTGATCAGTGTGGTTTTTCCGGAGCCGTTGATGCCGACGATGGCTGCCTTCTCCTTATCTTCAATATGAAAGGAAATATCCCGCAGCACCGGCTTCTCCAGGTAGGCTTTATTCAGATTGGAAATATTCAGAATCATAGTCGTCTCTCTCAGGGTAATGACGGTTCAGCGCGATATCGCTGAACGACTACAGAAAAGCGCCCGTCCCGCACGGGGACAGGCGCTTCTCAACAAACTCGTGGACGGTACAGGACTCGAACCTGCGACCCCCTGCGTGTGATGCAGGTGCTCTACCAGCTGAGCTAACCCTCCGAACGAGTATATTTTAGCACGCTTCACGAAAAATGCAAGGGTAAGTTTTATTTTGCCTTCCGCATGCTGAGTGAAATCTTTTTCTTCTGGGCGTCCACCGACAGTACACGGACGTCCACGATATCTCCCACCTTCACCACATCCAGGGGATGCTTCACGAATTTGTCCGCCAGCTCGGAAATGTGCACCAGGCCGTCCTGATGAACGCCGATGTCCACGAAGGCACCGAAGTCAATGACGTTCCGCACGGTGCCCTTCAGCACCATGCCGGGCTTGAGATCCGCAAAATCCAGGACATCGGAACGGAGCACCGGTGCCGGAACATCCTCGCGGGGGTCTCTGCCCGGCTTTTGCAGCTCACTGATAATGTCGCCGAGGGTATATTCGCCGATGCCCAGCTCTGCCGCAAGTCCCTTTGTCGTCAGCTTCTTCTCCCGGAGACGCTTCTCAATGTCCCGGGTTCTGCCCTCCCGGATGTCAGCGTCAGTATAGTCCAGCTTCTGCAGCAGCACCTGGGCAGCGCTGTAGCTCTCCGGATGCACCGCCGTATTGTCCAGTGCCTCGGCACCGTCCCGGATGCGAAGGAAGCCGGCGCACTGCTCATAAGCCTTGGGCCCCAGCTTGGACACCGTCAGCAGCTCCTTCCGGCTGCGGAAACTGCCCTTCTCCTCCCGCTGCGCCACGATGTTTTTGGCGATGGTCTTGGAAACGCCGGAAACATACTGGAGAAGCGGTGCCGAGGCGGTATTCACATCCACACCCACATGGTTTACGCAGTCCTCCACCACCGCGCCCAGCTGCTCACCCAGCTTGGTCTGGTTCATATCATGCTGATACTGTCCCACGCCGATGGCCTTGGGGTCGATCTTCACCAGCTCCGCCAGTGGATCCTGAAGGCGCCGCGCCATGGAGGCAGCGCTTCTCTGTCCCACATCAAAATTGGGGAATTCCTCGGTGGCCAGCTTGCTGGCAGAATACACCGAGGCACCGGCTTCATTGACGATGACATACTGCACCGGCAGCTTCGTTTTCCGGAGGAAATCCGCAATGATCTGCTCCGACTCCCGGGAGGCGGTACCATTGCCCAGGCTGATGATCTCCACATGCCAGCGGCGGATCAGCTTCTCGATGGTTTCCATGGCCTCTCTGACTTTATTCTGGGGTGCCGTGGGGTAAATGACCGTGGTATCCAATACCTTGCCGGTGGCATCCACCACCGCGATCTTGCAGCCGGTACGGAAGGCCGGATCCCAGCCCAGCACCACCTTGCCCGCAATGGGCGGCTGCATGAGAAGCTGCTTCAGATTGCTGCCGAAGACCTTGATGGCGCCGTCCTCCGCCCTCTCCGTCAGCTCATTCCGGATGTCTGTTTCGATAGAAGGAGCCAACAGACGCTTGTAGGCATCCCGTATCGCATCCGTCAGATATTCCGCGGTTTTCGGATTGCCGCCCACCCGCAGGTGATTCTCCAGATACCTGAGAATTTCCTCCTCCGGTGCCTCCAGCTTCACGCTCAGCACCTTCTCCTTTTCACCGCGGTTGATGGCCAGAATACGATGCCCGGGGATCTTCCGCACCGGCTCAGTGTACGCATAGAAGTTCTCGTATACCGTGGTCTGCTCTGCCTGCTTTTTGTCCTTGGCCTGAGAAACCAGCAAGCCCTCATTCCAGGTTTTCCGACGAATCCAGCTGCGATAGTCGGCGTCATCGGAGATCTGCTCTGCCAGAATGTCCTCCGCTCCGGCAATGGCGGCGTCGGCGTCCATGACTTCCTTTTCCGGATTCACATACTTCGCGGCTTCCTCCGGCACAGAGCAGGGGGTATTCCGCTTCAGAAGATACTCTGCCAGCGGCGCCAGTCCCTTTTCCCGGGCAATCATGGCTCTGGTGCGGCGCTTCGGCTTATAGGGCCGATACAGATCCTCCAGCTTTACCATGGTTTCTGCGGCCTCAATCTCTGCCCGGAGCTCCGCCGTCATTTTCCCCTGCTCCTCGATGGAGCCGATGACGGTTTCCTTCCGCTCCTCCAGGTTCCGAAGGTAACGGAGCCGCTCGTCAAAGCTGCGCAGCTGCTCATCATTCATGGCCCCGGTTTTTTCCTTCCGGTACCGCGCAATAAAGGGGATGGTGTTGCCCTCGTCAATCAACTCTATAACGGCCCGGCTCTGCTCCGGACGGATACCCAGCTCCCGGCTGAGGATTTCAATCATGTTCATAATCGCTTCTGCCTTCCTGTCAGTATAAGTAAGTGCCGGACTATTGTACTCGATTCAGGAAGGCTTCTCAAGAGCGAAGAAATTTGCATCAAGCAAACTTCTTATCAAATCAGCGTACCAGACACGGCTTCTTGCAGTCATACTTCCAGTTGGGAATCAGGTACTGCATAGCCATAGCGTCATCACGATCGTGGCTCGGCATCTGCTTGTACAGCTTGTTGGCCTCCATTACCCTATCCATATCCAGCGTCACGCCGAGACCCGGCTTCTTGGAAACCTCCAGATAGCCGTCCTTGATCTGCGGTGTATCCTTCAGCAGATTCTGGCCGTCCTGCCAGATCCAGTGTGTATCCAGCGGAGAAATCTTGCCCTGCGCTGCCGCACCCACCTGGGCGAAGGTAGCCAGTGTAATGTCAAAATGGTTGTTGGAGTGTACGCCCCAGGTGAGACCCCAGTCATTGAGCAGTGATGCCATACGAAGGCTGCCCTCCATGCCCCAGAAGTGCGGATCTGCCAGCACGATGTCCACTGCCTTCAGCGCTGCCGCATGATAGAACTGACGCCAGTTGGTGGCGATCATGTTGGTGGCCACCGGAAGATGCACGGCGTTCTTGAACTCGGCCATGATCTCACGGCTGGAGAAGCCCGCCTCCGGTCCTGTCGGATCCTCAATATAGCTGAGAATCCCCTCCATAGGCTTACAGATTTCAATGGCCTCCTGCAGGCTCCAGGCACCGTTCGGGTCAATATTGATATGTCCCTCCGGGAAGGCCTTCTTCAGGGCACGGCAGGTATCCATCTCATAGGCACCCTCAAACACACCGCCCTTCAGCTTAAAGTTCCGGAAGCCGTACTTCTCATGCAGAATCTGGGCTTCCTCCACCACAGCCTCATGGCTCACAATCTCATTCCGACGATAACGGAACCAGGGATCACTGCTGTCGGACTCATCCAGATACGGCAGGTCCGTCTTCTTACGATCAGAAACATAGAAGAGGTAGCCCAGCATTTCCACCTTGTCCCGCTGCTTGCCCTCAGACAGAAGCTCGCACATGGGTACGCCGAGATGCTGTCCCAGCAGATCCAGAAGTGCACACTCGATGGCCCACTCGGCACGTACCACAAACTTCAGCTTGGAAATATCCAGGGTCTGGATGCCCTCGCCGTCGTCTCCCTCGGCCGGCTTGCCGCCTCTGTGGATTCTGCCCAGAATGGAGCGGTACTTGCCCACCTCCTGGCCTACCACCAGGGGAATATAGCTCTCGAGACACTCGCAGGTATATTCTCCGCCGTGGATCTCGCCGATGCCGGTATGACCCGCATTGTCGTGCAGAATCACGAGATTCCGGGTGAACATGGGCGCATGAGCGCCGCTCAGGGTCATTTCCATACTGTCAAAGCCCGCTACCGGGATAACCTGCATTTCCGTAATAATCGGTGTTGCTGACATAGATTTCCTCCTTATCCGTAAAGCCGTCCTGCATGCGCCGGAACGGCATCGCTGCATGTATTTATCCTAGTGCAATTGCAATCAGAAGGCTAATATGCAATAATGATTGAATGATTTGATTTGCTAATCGAAGCATCGCAGATAAGGAAGTGAAACACATGGATGTCAGATATCTGAACTATATCTTAACCATCGCTGAGCGCCAGAATATGACGAAGGCGGCGGAGGAACTCTACGTTTCCCAGTCCTCCCTCAGCCAGTACCTCAGCAAGCTGGAGCAGGAAATCGGGGTGCCCCTCTTCGAAAGGACCCGGGGCCGTCTGGTCCTGACGCCCGCCGGGGAGCTCTATGTACAGGCAGCCCGACAGGTCATCGAGATCCAGAAGACCCTGTACCACGACATCCGTTCCATGCAGAACAAAAGCCACATCACCATCGGCACCACCTCCCAGTTGGGACTTCGCATGCTGACCACTGTGGTGCCGCAGTTCAAGGAGCGCTTCCCGGCCGCCACCCTGGAAATCACCGAGGCCAACGTACCGACCCTGACGCGGCTGCTGCAGGAGGAAAGCCTGGACTGTGCCGTTATGGCGCTGAACAGCACAGCCGCCTTTTCGAAGGAGCAGGTCAATGTCTTGGGCACGGAGGAGCTTCTCCTGGCCCTGTACAAGGAGCATCCCTACTGCAAAAAAAATCTCACCGGCGTTATTTCCCGGGAGGCGCTGATGACAGAATTCAAAAACGAGCCCTTCCTGCTGTGCAAGAAGGGCTCTACCATCCGGGAGGCCAGCAATCAGATTTTCGAGGCGGCGGGCTTCGTGCCCAACACCATCTGCGAAACCAACAGTGTCCTCACCACCCGGGCCATGGCCGCCAAAGGCATTGGCATCACCTTCATCGGCAGATCCTGTATACGGGAATCCGATCCACTGCAGTACTATCATCTGGATCCCCTTCTCACCCGGCAGTTTGCCCTCGTGCACCGGCGGAACTGGTCCATGCACAACGCGGAAAAGGCCCTGTGCGCAGAGATCCGGGACTATTTTTCGCTGCCGGAGATCCGCCAGCTGATGCTGTAAACACGCCGATTGATTCTGATTCAAAGCGCAGGGCATCCGGCTCTGCGGGAAAGGAATATTGTATGCATCTTATCGATCTTCACGTCCATCTGGACGGCTCCATCCCTCTGACCACCGCCCGCGAGCTGGCGGAGCGCCAGGGGCTTCCCCTCTATGACGAGGCTGAGCTGCGCCGCCGCATGGTGGCCCCGCCCAACTGCCGGGACTTAAACGAATATCTGGCGGTTTTCGACTATCCCCTCTCTCTCATCCAGACCGAGGAGGCCATCGAATACGCGGTCTATGCCTTTCTGAAGACGCTGTCCGACCAGGGCCTCACCGCCGCAGAGCCCCGCTTCGCCACCTCTCTTCTGACCCGCGGCGGACTGAGCCAGCAGCAGGCACTGGAGGCTGCCCTCCGGGGTCGTGCGCGCTTCCTGTCCTCTCCGGATAATGTCAGCGGTCTCGAGGCTTCCTTCATCCTCTGCACGATGCGCGGTCCCAGGGAAACGAACGAGAAGGCCAACCTCGAAACGCTGGAGCTCGCCAAGGCCTATCTCGGCAAGGGTGTCTGCGCCGCGGATCTGGCGGGTGCCGAGGCCCTCTTCCCCACCAAGGACTACCAGGCCCTCTTTGCCCGGGCAGCAGCACTGGGCCTTCCCTATACCATTCATGCCGGTGAGGCAGCCGGTCCGGAAAGCATCCGCGCCGCCCTGTCCTTCGGTGCCCGCCGCATCGGCCACGGCGTCCGCTGCCTGGAGGATCCCGCTCTGGTGCAGGAGCTTGCCAAGGCACAGATTCCGCTGGAGCTCTGTCCCACCAGCAACCTCCATACCCGGATCTTCGAAAAAATGGAGGACTATCCCATCCGTCCGCTGCTGGAGGCCGGTGTCTGCGTCACCATCAACACCGACAACATGACGGTCTCCGACACCACCCTGGCCCGGGAATTCTCCCGCATCACAGAAGCGCTGCAGCTCAGCGAAGCGGAGCTTTCCGTGCTGGAGGCCAATGCAGAAAGAGCGCGGTTTGCTCGTGAATGACCTGCTGCTTTCATTCCGTATACTGAAAAATCCCGGAGACGCGCAGTCTTCGGGATTTTTGAATGGCTCTTCATTTCATGATGTTGAGCTCAAAAGTCATTTGGCAGCAATCAACCGCTTCTGCGCCGCCGACATTTCCCTATCATTTCTATATCTCAGTCCTTGTCAGCAAGTTTCCCTCATCATCAAACGCCAGTGCTGCCGGTGCATCCACTGCCGTGACGCCGGGATACTTTCCTGCCAGGACATCCTCGTAGTAGGCCTCTGACAGCATGATCTGGCCGATATGCAGAGAGTTGGGAATGCGCACCACCCGTGCCTTCTCCATCTCGATCTCATTGCAGGTGCGGATGCAGATCTGAATGGCCTCCTTGTCATTGGCCACCACGCAGGGAATCCGGGCCGACGCCAGCACCGTGCTGGTGATACAGTTCGGATACATCTTCTCGATATCCATCTCGTCAAAAATCTTCGCCGTGATGACGCTGGCCAGTCCCGTGCCCAGAGCATTGCCGTGGGAGGCCTCGGAAAGGTTCAGGAAGGCCGTCCGCTGCACCGCGATGCCGCCGCTGGCATAGGGTGTGGAGAAGGTGCCGGTAATGTTGGGATCCACGCCGGTGCCGGAATAGTTCTTCCCGATCTCATCCACCACCAGCACATCGCAGGCCTTCACCAGCAGGGAGGGCATGTTCCGGAAAGCCAGCTGCAGCAGCTCCGGCTCCCGCGTCAGAATGTTCTCCGGCAGAATGGCCTCCAGCTTCATGGTCTCGTCGTAAGCATTTTCCAGACAGGGAATGGCGAACAGAATCTTGCCGGACTGAATCACCACCTCCGCCATAGTGGGAATGTTCTCCGCAATGTGGTTCATGCCGTCGGAGTGTACGAGCGACGCGCCCTTCTGCTTACCGAGACCCACGGTCATCATCTTGCAGGGGCCGGACTCCACCTTGCCGCGGAAGGCATTGTGGGGCTTCAGCCGGCAGGAAACGATGACGCCGTCCGACTCGAAGGCATTTTTATCCATATATACAGGCTTCCCTCTGGAAGAAACGCCCAACTCCACCACCTCCATGGAGGACTTGATGGGGCAGCCCATGCTCTCCGGGGTAATGTTGTAGCTCTCCAATATCTCCAGCTGGCCCTCAGCTGTGGCACCGCCATGACTTCCCATGGCCGGCACAACAAAGGGCTCCGCGCCCTGCTTCTTGACGAAATCCACAATGGCCTTCGTAATAATGTCTACGTTCCGAATGCCCCGGCTGCCTGCTGTGATGGCAATCCGCATGCCGGGCCTGATCTTCGAGGCAAAGGCCTCCTGGGAAAGCTCCCGCTCCACCACGCCGGGAATCTCCTCCGCGGTAATCCGATCCGCCGGAAATACCTGCTTTGCATGAAACATCCTGGGAATCGGAATATCCCGCAGAAGCTCCGAAACCTTGCCGCCCTTTGTCACCTTCATCTGTTTACCTCCTGAAAATACAGAGGTCGCTTTGCCATATCCGCAGACTGCGCGCCGGACCCGAACGATATTGCTGTTATGATCTTATTTTAGTGGGAAAAAGCAACAGGTGCAAGCCGGAGAAGCAACAGGAAAATTTATGATGATATTAGGAAATCTGGCGCAGACAAGGCGCGATGAGAATAAGAATCATCATCAAAAACAAGCGGAAGCCCTGTAAAATCAAGGCTTCCGCAATGGATGAGGCACGTGGGAATCGAACCCGCGACAACTTGATTAAAAGTCAAGTGCTCTACCGACTGAGCTAGTGCCTCATGATATGATTGTCTCTCAGCAGGGCCAGTTGGATTCGAACCAACGAATGCAGGCGTCAAAGGCCTGTGCCTTACCGCTTGGCGATGGCCCTAAAGCATTCTGCCCGCCGGCATAAAGAAAAGGGTGGGTACTGGGGCTCGAACCCAGGATCTCCAGAACCACAATCTGGCGCGATAACCAGCTACGCTATACCCACCACAGCTTTGTATTTATTTAGATGTCCGCCGCATCATCATTTTCACGAGGAATGCTGTAGACAAAATACAAAATGAGCCAGAAGGGATTCGAACCCCCGACCCACGGCTTAGAAGGCCGTTGCTCTATCCAGCTGAGCTACTGACTCATTTGTCGCTTTCGTTAAGCGACTCATACATATTAGCGAATATCCTCCGGCTTGTCAAGCGTTTTCTTTGCAAAAACTTCCTTCATGGTTTCGATCAAGGTGTGTTCCGCCTGATCCAGGTACACATCGGCCTTGTACACCACATTCACCGGCCAGCTGTCCTCCTCGGAGCTGTAGTTGAAGCACTCGAAATTCCGATTTCCCCGCAGGGCAATGATGGCGCGCTCCGGCACAATGGTGATGCCCAGTCCGGCACTGGCCAGCTCCACCGCCGAGATGCAACTGGAGACCTCCATGACCTCCTTGGGAATGAAGCTGTGGATGCGGAAAATCCCGTCGGTTTTCTTCCGGATATACTGTCCCCGCTTCATGAGAATGAAGGGAAGCTCTGCGCACTTCTGCAGATTCACGGTGCCGTTCTGCCGCTTCATGCGCTCCGTGATCATGCCCTTGCCGGCCACCAGGTACAGCCGCTCCGTATAGATGTATTCCGTCTTCAGCCCCGCCGGCAGATCCTCTTCACTGCCCGGCAGCACGCAGAAGGCAATGTTGTCATTCACCAGATTGTTGATGATGTCCTGGGAACGGGATTCCTGCAGGTGAATCTCCACATTGGGATACTTCTCCCGGAAGGGACCGATAACCTTCGGCAGCATATAGCCCGCACGCTCTGTGGGAATGCCGATATTGATGCGGCCCCGCGTGCCGTGTCCGATATCCGAAAGCTCCCGGCGCAGATTCTCCCGCATCACCAGGATCTGCCGGGCCGTCTTCACATAACGCTCCCCCGCGTAGGTCAGGGTAATGGGATTGGTCTTCCGGTTGAAGAGCTTGACGCCCAGGTCCTCCTCCACCTTCGAAATGATATAGGAAAGCGAGGGCTGGGAAATGAAGAGCTTCCGCGCCGCCTCTGTCACACTGTGGTTATCCGCCACCGCAGTAATATAGGTAAGTTCTCTGAAATCCATCCTGAACGCCTCCCTGCATTTCCTTCTTCATTATTATAGGTACTTCTCGTGAAATTCAAAATCGCCCTTCGGTGATACAGAGATCACCAGATAGGAGCAGCGCCGGTCCGACTGCCGGGGGTAGCTGATACTGCCCGGATTCACACAAACCACACCGTTGATCACCTTCAGGAAGGGCCGATGCGTATGTCCGAACATGGCCACACTGCAGTTCCGGTTGATGGCCTCATCCGCCAGTCGCTGCATATCCATACCCACACCGTAGTTATGCCCATGGGTCAGGAAGCAGCGCGTCCCGCAGAAGCTCACCTCCATTTCCGCAGGCAGCTGCGAAAAGAAATCATTGTTGCCAGCCACAAAGCAGCACTGCACACCGGCTCCGGCGGCATACATGAGCCGGGTCTCCGAGCCCTCCACGTCTCCGAGATGAATCAGCGCATCAAAGGGCTTCTCCGCCTCAATCACAGACAGCAGATTTTCATCATAGCGATGGGAATCGCTGACCACCAGCAGCTTTTTTCCGCGGCTTGCCGGTGCCGTGCTGCGCGCCTTCATTTTCTCATCATTTTCCTGTACCGACTTCAGAAGACGCCGCATTTCCCGAAGGGCCTTGCCCCGATGCGAAATCTGATTTTTTTCTTCCGCGCTGAGCTCGGCCGAGGTCTTCCCGTACTCCGGAAGATAGAGAATCGGGTCATAGCCGAAGCCGTTTGTGCCGCCCGGCTCCTTCGCGATCAGCCCCGGAAACTGTCCCTCCGTATGGAAAACTCTGCCGTCCGCAAAGGCCGCACAGATATTGCAGGTGAAATGAGCTGCCCGCTCCTCTCCCTCTGCATACTTCAGCTTTTCGATAATGTGGGCATTCTTGATCTCGTAGCTGGTATCCTCTCCCAGATAGCGTGCCGAGTAAATGCCGGGCGCGCCGCGAAGCCAGTCCACACAAAGGCCGGAATCATCCGCCATGACCACATCGCCGGGCTGCAGCATGTCATGCTCCTTCATATAATTCCGGATGCCGACCGCCTTCAGCTCCGCATTCTCCGCAAAGCTCTTGCCCGTTTCCGCCGGCTCGAAGTCAATGCCCAGCTCGGACTTCGCCAGAATTTCCGAAGAAATATCCGACAGGATCTGCCGGATCTCCCGAAGCTTTCCCTGATTGTGTGTCGCAAAAATGATTCTCATAGGTTCTCCTGGTTTTATGATAACGATTCAGCACCATATCGCTACAGCGCTAACATATAGACCCATTCTATCACTCTCCAAAAGCCGATTCAATGCAGAAATCCGCCGGTCCGGAAGCACAGCTATTGATTTTATGGTCTCGTTATGTCTATAATGTTTTGATAATTAGTATATGCCAATGCATATACACCGGGCAATTCACAGAAAGGCACTTACTCACATGTCGGACACGCAAATTCTTTCTATTCTCGATTCTCTTCTTCCTGAGGAAAAGGCAAAAATGCCGGAAAACTGGCGCAGCATCCTGCGGGCATGGCATCAGTCTACCCATGATGACCTGACCGGAATCTGGAATCGAAAGTACTTTGAGGAGCGCTGCGCGGAAAGACTGCGGAACGAGCCCGGCAATTACCTCATGCTCTGCTCCGACATTGCTGAATTCAAGCTGGTCAATGAGCTTTTCGGCCGGGAGAAGGCCTCGTCCCTTCTGTGTGCCGAAGCAGACCTTTTCAAGAACTGGCCGGATCAGAAGCACATTCTTTACGGGAAGCTGACGGACGATCGCTTCGCCCTGCTGATCCAAAAGGAATATTTTCCTCTGGAACTGCTGACGGAATGCACCGCAGCCCTGCAGCGCACGCTGGGCAGCCCCACCTACCGCATCAAGATTTCCTACGGCATCTATGCGGTCAGTGATCCGCAGGAATCCGTGGCCTCCATGTGCGACAAGGCGCTAATCGCGATGAAATCCATCCATGAAAGTCTGGAGCAGTGCGTGGCCTTCTACAAGCCGGAGATGCTGCGCCAGGCCATTCACGACAGAGAGCTCACCGGCACCTTCGAACGGGCACTGCAGAACGGAGAATTTCAGATCTATCTCCAGCCCCAGGTTGCGGTTGACGGAAGACTTCTGGGGGCAGAGGCCCTGGCCCGCTGGGTGCATCCGGATCAGACACTGACGCCCCCGGGCGAATTCATTCCCCTTTTCGAACGAACAGGCCTCATCCATCGACTGGACGAGGCCATCTGGGAGCAGGCAGCCCGGAAGCTCCGGGACTGGCGCAGCCGGGGACTGCAGGATTATCACATTTCTGTCAACATTTCCGCAAAGGATTTCTTCTATATTGATATCTGCCGACATTTCACAGAGCTGACGGAGCGCTATGACATCCCGCCAGCAAAGCTGAACCTGGAGATCACGGAAAGCGCCCTGACCCAGGATGTTCCCGACCTGCAGCGGCAGCTCCGGCGTCTGCAGCAGGCCGGCTTCCTGATTGAAATTGATGATTTCGGCAGCGGCTACTCTTCCTTAAATATGCTGAAGGACATCTGTGCCGACATCCTGAAGATCGACATGGGCTTCCTGCGGGAAACAGAAAACCTGGCGCGCAGCCGCATTATCCTGCGCTCCGTTCTGGAGCTGGCCCATGCTCTGAATATGCCGGTGATCACGGAGGGCGTGGAAACCCGGGAGCAGGTACAGGCCCTCACGGAAATGGGCTGTGACGCCTTCCAGGGCTATTACTTCTCCGCACCCCTCCCGGTATCTGCGTTCGAAGCGCGTTACTTCCTGTCCTGATTCGTCGCCGGCTTCTTTTCTCCGTCCTTCGGGCGCGGATTGCTCACCGGCCGGGCATTGTAGGAATAGAAATAGGTCTTCATCATGCCGTTGTAGATCTTCCGGTTCTTGTCTGCCCGCCGCAGGTACTTCTCCGCCATATCCCAGGCGGTAATGAGATGCATGCTCCAGCCCCTGGTTTTCAGGATATCATAGGCCTCTCGCAGCTCCGTATAGAGCAGCGGGAGGTTTCTTTTGTCCTCGATACGCTCGCCGTAGGGCGGATTGGACAGAATATACCCTCGATGTCCGGAATGCGACAGATCCGCCACATCCCTCGCCTGGAAATGAATGATTTTTTCCACACCTGCCCGGGCCGCATTTTCACGGCAGACCGCCACCATTTCCGGGTCAATGTCGTAGCCCTGAATGTCCACCTTCTTGCCGAAGCGATTGATGCCCGTCTGCAGCAGCGTCTCATCCACCGCCTCATTGGCCTCCGAAATGGTATCATACCAATGCTGCTTGTCGATGAGATTCGTCCAGGCCTCGGAAACGAAGGCCCGATCCATACCCGGGGCAATGTTGGCGGCGATCATGGCTGCCTCAATGGGGAAGGTACCGGAGCCGCACATGGGATCCACAAAGGGGCGGTCATCCCGCCAGCCGGACAGAAGAATCAGCGCTGCCGCCAGGGTCTCGGTAATGGGTGCCTTACCCATCTTCAGACGATAGCCCCGCTTATGCAGGGACTCTCCCGTGGTATCCAGACACACCGTCACCTCATCCTTCAGCAAAAAGACCCGGACCGGATACTTTGCACCATGCTCCGAAAACCACTCCTTATGGTAGGCCTCACTCATGCGGGCCACCATGGCCTTCTTCATAATGGACTGAATGTCTCTCGTGGAGAAGAGCTGTGACTTGATGGTGCTGGCCTTGGTCACCCAGAAGCTGGCATCCTCCGGCAGATATTCCTCCCAGGGAAGCGCCTTCGTGCCCTGAAACAGCTCCTCCCAGGTCGTTGCCCGAAAGGATCCCACCTTCAGCAGCACTCTCTCTGTGGTCCGCAGAAACACATTGGCTCTGGTGATGGCCTCCGCATCGCCTGTGAAGCACACACGGCCGTCTGTCACCTCAGTGATCTCGTAGCCCAGGTCAATGACCTCCTTCTTGGTCACGGCCTCCAGGCCGAAATGACAGGGCACAATCAGTTCGCAGGTTTTCATTCTATCTCTCTCCTATGTCTTACTTTCGATTCATGGCACTGTAGATAAACCACAGCAGTACCGCCACCACCATAACCGGTGTCAGTATCGGGGACAAAGCCAAAAAAATGCCGCCGATCACCCGTGTGGCCAGGCTGAGCAGGGCAATCAAAAAGATGCCGAGCAGAATGCAGCCGCTGCCGCCCATGGTGTAAATGTGGGGCCGCTGGGGTTCCCGGTCGAAGTTCCTGGAATCGTTCTCCACGGTCTGACCGTCGAAGCTTCTCTCCTGGGCCGCGCCGCCGTCATTCCGGGTACGCTCCCCGAAGCTCCGGTAGGTTTCCCGGGAGCTGCCGGAATCCTCCTGCGCGCCCTGATACTGCCGGTCCTCATCATCGGAGTTGTAGTTGATCTCCTCCTCGGTATAGCGGAAGGGCGTTTCCAGCGCCACCGTGTCGCCGCCGGCCTCGGCTGCGTCAATGATGGTGCGCGCCAGCAGCCGGGGATCCCCCAGCTCACCGATGACCTCGGCTTCACTGCGACCCTTGGCCAGCTCACCGTTGATATATTCCTGATAATAGCTCAGCTGATTTTCGATTACGCCCTCAGACACGCTGAGCACCAGCTCTGCCTGCAGCTTCCGAAGAAATTCGTCCCTTGTCACGATCTGTCCCCTTACTCCATATTCATTATCCAATGGGCTCAGCGACAGCTTGGCTGGCGGGGCGCCCGTTGGATGCCTTAGCGGCGAGCGTATCAAGGGCTTCGCGGCAGCGAAGCCTTCCTAATTTGATACAGTCATCGTTCATCATAGCAAAAAAACACCGCCGAGGCTATACCCGGCGGATGTTTTCATCATAAGTTCATTTTTCCGAGCCCGTTGGATAACTAAAAGAGACTCTGATAAATCTGATATACCTGCTCCCGATCCAGCGGCACATAATTGTTGGCCATGAGGCGTCCCTGGGTCTCCATCACACTGTCGGTGAAGACCGCCAGCTCCTCCGGCTTCACACCGTATTCATGCAGTGCCTTCTTCGGCAGAATCTGGTTCAGCAGCGCCTCCAGCGCGTCATAGACCTCACCGACCTCGCAGTGCAGAAGCGCCGCAAGATAAGCATTGAGTGCCGTAATGTCTCCCTCCGGCTTCAGCACGAGATACTGCTTCAGCACACCGGTGAACATGGCATAGTTGCTTTCTCCGTGGGGCACGTGATAGGTACCGCCCAGCGGATAGCTCATGGCATGCACCGCCGCACATCCCGCGGTACCAAAGGCCAGACCCGCAAAATTGGACGCCCGCAGGAACTGCTCCATCATGGACGGCAGCTTGTCCCTGCCCTCCGCGAGAAGGGTCTGATAGCCGGTCAGAATCATTTCCATGGCCCGACGGCTGAAGAGCCGCGTATAGTCCGTGGCCTTGGGAGAAAGATAGGACTCCACCGCATGCACCAGTGCATCAATGGAGCTGGTAGCGAAAACGCCGAAGGGCAGCTTCTGAAGGAGCTCCGGAATCAGCACGGCAGCATCCGCATACATGCTCTCAGAGGTCAGTCCCATCTTCACGCCCAGTGTGGTCCGGTTTACGATGGAAATGTTGGTGACCTCAGAGCCGGTGCCGCAGGTCGTGGGAATTAAGATCAGCTTCTGACTTCTCTTCAGCGTCTCCTTATGATCATAGAGCCAGTTCACATCATGTCCGTCAGCCACCGCCAGGATCTTTGCGATGTCCAGCACCGTACCGCCGCCGATGGCGATGACGCGGTCGAACTCTGCCTCCTGCGCCTTCTTCAGAATGGCATCCACCATGATGTCTGTGGGCTCGCCGCTGCCGAATTCCTCCTGGAAAATGCAGCGCACCGGGTACTTCTCTGTGTCGAAATAGGGTTCAAAAATGTAACGATTGCTCAGCACCAGATCCCTCTCCCCCAAAGAGAAGGCCTCCGCAAAGTCATTGGCTCCGTCATACTGATAAATCCGCGGCCGAAAAATAATCTGCTCCATCCTACTGTCTCCTTTCCTCTCCGCTGATGGCACCGTAGCAATGCGGACGACGATCCCGGAACAGACCCCAGGACAGACGGTTCTCCTGAATGGCATCCAGATCAAAGCGATGCAGCAGCACCGCCTCCTCCTCCCGTCCCGCCGTCTCCAGCAGCTCGCCCGTCTCATCGCAGATAAAGGAGGCGCCGTAGAAGCGCAGCGCCGAGCTTTGCCCGCCGTTGGCCTCTGAGGGCGTCACGGTTTCCAGGCCGAAGCGGTTCGCCGCCGCCACCGGAATGAGATTGGCCGCCGCATGTCCCTGCATGCAGCGCCGCCAATGCGGCATACTGTCCACATCAAGAATCGGTTCACTGCCGATGGCCGTCGGATACAGCAGAAGCTCCGCCCCGGCCAGCGCCATGCAGCGGGCCGCCTCCGGAAACCACTGGTCCCAGCAGATGCCCACGCCGATGCGGCCGTAACGGGTATCGAATACCCGGAAGCCGCTGTCACCCGGCGTAAAATAGAACTTTTCCTGATAATAATGGTCGTCCGGAATGTGCGTCTTTCGGTATACCCCCAGTATACCTCCGTCCGCGTCCAGCATTGCCACACTATTATACAACACATTTCCGTCCCGTTCATAAAAACTGACCGGAACCACCACCTTAAGCGCCGCTGCCCGTTTCTGAAAATGCTGCACCGCCGCATTTTCCGTCACCGGCGCGGCAAAGCGATAGTAATCATAGCAGCGCTCCTGGCAGAAATAGGGCCGTTCAAAAAGCTCCGGCAGCAGCACCACCTGGGCACCCTGCGCTGCTGCCTGCTGCAGCAGACGGTCCGCCGTTTCAATATTCGCCTGTACCTCCTCCTGCATGCGCATCTGCACGCAGGCCACCGTGACCTCTCTCATTGCATTTCCTCCTGCTTCTGCATGCCGGCAGTGCCCAGGGGCACCTGCTGGGTAATGCAGTGAATGTTGCCGCCGCCGGTGAGAATGGCCCGCGCCGGTATCGGTACGATCCGTCGATCCGGGAAGCATTCCGTGAGAATCCTGACGGCATCCGCATCCCTGGGATCGCCGAACTGAGGCAGCAGCACCGCCGCATTGGCAATGTAAAAATTCACATAGCTCGCCGCGAGCCGCTCCCCGGCCTCCCGGGTATCCTCACCGTCCTCAAATTGAAATCCCGCCAGCTCCTCCGGCCGGATCCGCTGGGGTTCCTCGGGGATCGGCAGCTTCCGCACCCGCAATTTCCTGCCCCGGGCATCCCTTTCCCTCTCTAGGACCTCCAGGCATGCCTGGGAATAGGCATACTGGGGATCCTCCTCCCGATCCGTCCAGGCCAGCAGAACCTCACCCGGCTTTGTGAAGGCGCAGACATTATCCACATGCTCATTGGTCTCATCCTGGTAAATGCCGTGGGGCAGCCAGATCACCTTCTCGATGCCCAGGAAGCGCCGGAGCTCTGCCTCGATCTCCTCCCGGCCGAGTGACGGATTCCGTCCCGGACTCAGGAGACAGGCCTCTGTGGTGATCAAGGTCCCCTCTCCGTCACAGTGAACGGAGCCGCCCTCCAGCACGAAGGGATGCGCATCCAGGCGCGGAAGCCCCAGGGCCAGACAGACGGCAGCTGCCGCCCGATCATCCCGCTCCCAGCTCTGGTAGAGGCCGTCAAAGCTGCCGCCCCAGGCATTGAAGCACCAGTCCACACCGTGAACGCTGCCCCTTTCGTCCAGCACGAAGGTCGGAGTCATGTCCCGGGCCCAGGCATCGTCCGTCTCTATGTCCAGCAGGGTAATGTTTTCTTCCCCGGCAAATTCCGCCCGGGCCTCCTGCAGTCCCTCCCCGTAGGCCAGCAGCCAGAGCCGCTCTCCCTTTGCGATTTCCCGGATCAGGCGGGCAAAGACCGGCTTCGCCTCCCGGCCGTTCCAGGCCCAGGAGCCGGGGCGCACCGGCCAGATCATAATGGTGCCGGCATGCTTTTCGTATTCGCCGGGCATTCGATAGTGCATAGTTTCCCCTTTCTTCAGGAAAGCCGTTCCTTGAAATCCGGATAGCCGAAGCGCCGGATCAGACGGCAGTCTCCGGCCTCGTCCATGGTATAGATCCAGGGCAGCGGCATGCCGTTGAAGGTGTTGTTCTTCACCATGGTATAAATGGCCATATCCTCAAAAACCAGCCGTTCCCCGTCCCGGATCTCCCGGTCAAAGGAATATTCCCCGATCAGATCCCCCGCAAGACAAGTGCAGGAGGACAAACGGTAGGTATAGGGCTTCTCACCGGGCAGTCCGCTGTCCCGGAGGGGCGGACGATAGGGCATTTCCAGCACATCCGGCATGTGACAGGCCGCGGAAGCATCCAGCAGCAGAATCGTACCGTCATTTTCCACCCGGTCCAGCACCTCCGTCACCAGATACCCCGCGTTCAGCGCCACCGCCTCCCCGGGCTCGAGATATACGGTCAAGTGATACTTTTCCCGGATATGCCGGACACAGCGGATCAGCCGCTCCCGGTCATAGTCCGCCCGGGTGATGTGATGGCCGCCGCCCATATTGAGCCAGCGGAGCCGGGGCAACAGAAAACCGAATTTGGCTTCCACCGCCGCCAGCGTCTCCTCCAGGGCATCGCTGTTCTGCTCGCAGAGCGTATGAAAATGCAGCCCCTCCACATTTTTAAGGGCATCCGGATCCTTTTTAAGCTCCTCCTGCAGTACTGCCAGGGTCACACCCAAACGGGAATGGGGTGCACAGGGATCATAGATCTCGTGCCCCTCCTGGGTGGAGCACTCCGGATTCACCCGGAGTCCGATGGAGCAGCGTCCCTTCACCCGGTCCTGAAAGCGCCGGAGCTGGGAAAGCGAATTGAAGACGATGTGATCGCAGCAGTCTGCCAGCTCATCGATTTCCGACACCCGGTAGGCCGGAGAAAAGACATGGTTTTCCTTTCCCATCTCCTCCCTTCCCAACCGGGCCTCATAAAGGCCGCTGGCGGTGGTGCCGGCGAGGTACTCTCCCATCATGGGATAGAGGCTGAACATGGAGAAGGCCTTCTGTGCCAGCAGAATATGGGCGCCGCTCTCCCGGCTGACCTCCTGCAGGATTTCCAGGTTCCGGCGAAGCCGGGGAATGTCCGCCACATAGGCGGGGGTATGTATTTCATTGAATTGCATGATCACTCTACCAGCTCCGGGTTTTCCTCTACCTGCCAGGGCAGTCCCCAGCGGTTCAGTGCCTCCATATAGGGATCCGGATCGAATTCATCGGTGGTGAAGACGCCGGGCTTCCGCCAGAGTCCCTTCACCACCAGCATGGCACCAATCATGGCCGGTACGCCGGTGGTATAGGAAATGGCCTGGGAGCCCACCTCACGGTAGCACTCCTGATGGTCACAGATATTGTAGATATAGATCGTCCGGGGCTTTCCGTCCTTCACGCCGGTGAAGATGCAGCCGATGTTCGTCTTTCCGACGGTGCGGGGACCCAGAGAAGCAGGATCCGGCAGCAGCGCCTTCAGGAACTGGATGGGCACGATTTTCTGTCCCTGGAAATCGATCGGCTCCGTGGACAGCATACCCACATTTTCCAGACACTTCATATGGGTGAGGTAGCTCTGCCCGAAGGTCATGAAGAAGCGGATGCGCTTCACCTCCGGCATGTTCTGCGCCAGGGCCTCGATCTCCTCATGGTGCAGAAGATACATGTCCTTTTTGCCCACACCGGCAAAATCGTATTCCCGGTGAATGCTCATGGCCGGAATCTCCACCCAGTGTCCGTCCTCCCAGTAGGAGCCCGGTGCCGATACCTCACGAAGGTTGATTTCCGGATTGAAGTTGGTGGCGAAGGGATAGCCGTGGTCACCGCCGTTGCAGTCCAGAATGTCGATGGTATGGATCTCGTCGAAGTAATGCTTCTTCGCATAGGCGGCAAACACCGAGGTCACGCCCGGATCGAAGCCGGTGCCGAGCAGTGCGGTGAGGCCTGCTGCCGCAAACTTCTCCCGGTACGCCCACTGCCAGGAATAATCGAAGTAGGCCGAGAAGCCCTTTTCCTTGCAGCGCTTCTCATAAACGGCCCGCCATGCCGGGTCCTCGGTGTCCTCTGCCTCATAGTTCGCCGTGTCAATGTAGTCGACCCCGGCAGCAAGGCACGCGTCCATAATGGAGAGATCCTGATAAGGAAGTGCCAGATTCAGCACCGCATCCGGCCGGTAGCTCTGAATCAGGGCGGTCAGTGCCTCCCGGTCGTCTGCATCAATTTGGGCCGTGGTGATCTTCGTTCTGGTCTTCGGCGCCAGTTCCTCCCGCAGCGCCTCACATTTGGACAGGGTGCGGCTGGCAATCATCAGCTCCGTGAACACCTCGTCATTCTGACAGCACTTATGGATGGCAACCGATGCCACGCCGCCGCAGCCAATGATCATTAATCTGCTCATTCTCTTCTTTCCTCCTCTTCCAGAAGCTCCTCCACGTAACGGGGCAGCATAAAGGCGCCCCGATGGAGATGTGTTGTGTAGTACCAGGTTTTCAGTCCCCGCTTTTCCCAGCGCTCCGGATCGAAATCCTGCAGGGGATGGTATTTCTTCGACGCAAAGCCGAACATCCAGTAGCCGGCCGGACAGGTGGGAATGCAGGCCTGATAGACCCGGCTGATGGGAAAGCTCTTAAATGCCTTCCGATGCATGGCCCGAAAAGCCGCCTCATCCTCATCATAGAAGGGGCTTCCGTGCTGGTAGACCATGATGCCGTCCTCATGGAGTGCCCGATAGCAGCTGCCGTAGAACTCCCGGGTAAAGAGCCCCTCCGTATGACCGAAGGGATCCGTGGAGTCATTGATGATGAGGTCGTAGGCATCGGTGCAGCGCCGCAGAAAGCGGAGACCGTCCCGGTTGATGATGTTCACCCGGGGATCGTCAAAGCCGCTGGCGGTTTCCGGGAAATACTCCCGGCTCACCTTGATGAAGAGCTCATCCGGCTCCACCACGTCAATCTGCTCGATTTCCGGGTAGGCGGTGCAGACCTTGGCCACTCCCCCGTCACCGCCGCCGATGATGAGGACCCGCCGCACCGCGGGATGCACCGCCATGGGCACATGCACCACCATTTCGTTGTAAATGAATTCGTCCGCCTCGGAGAAGATCACCTCTCCGTCCAGCACGATCATGCGGCCGAACTCCTGGGTCTGGAAGACATCGATCCGCTGGTAGTCGCTCTGGGCGCTGAAGAGCTGCTGATCTACCCGGATGCTGGTCTTCACATTGTCCGTATCCATCTGAGAGAACCAGATATCCATTCTTTCCCTCCTTTATGCCATCACGCGGATCTGCTCCGCCCGACTGTCCATCATGCCCTGCAGGGAGCAGCCCTTCTCCTTCGCATAAGCGATGTATTCAATGATTTCCTCCGTGATCCGCTCTCCCGGCGTCAGGATGGGGATTCCCGGCGGATAGCACATCACCAGCTCGCCGCAGATCTGTCCCGCGGTTTCCCGCAGCGACAGACTCCGCTTCTGTCCGTAAAAGGCTGCCTTCGGGCTCAGCACCAGCTCCGGCTGTATGAAATCTCCGCAGTACAGGCTGCCGGAATCCCTGCCGTGGAGACGGGCGATGTCCTCCAGTGCACCCACGAGCCGCTCGATGTCCTGGATCCGGTCACCGATGGAGATATAGGCCAGGATATTCCCAATATCACCGAACTCGATCTGGATGTCGTAGTCATCCCGCAGCAGGTCATAGACCTCAATGCCGGTGAGTCCGATGCCCTGGGTATGGACGCAAAGCTTGGTCACGTCAAAGTCGTAGACGCTGTCCCCGTCGATCAGCTCCCGGCCGTAGGCATAGTAGCCGCCGACGGAGTTGATTTCCTGCCGGGCATACTCCGCCATTTCTGACACCTTCCGAAAGGCCTCCCGGCCCCGCAGCGCCAGATTCCGGCGGGAAATGTCCAGACTGGACAGCAGCAGATAGGAGGCACTGGTGGTCTGGGTCAGGTTGATGATCTGCCGCACGTACTCCGGGTCAATGCCTTCTCCCGCAAGAAGGATGGAGCTCTGGGTCAGGCTGCCGCCGGACTTGTGCATGGACACCGCGGCCAGATCGGCACCGGCCTTCATGGCGCAGAGGGGCAGATTTTCACCGAAGTAAAGATGTGTGCCGTGGGCCTCGTCCACCAGCACCTTCATGCCCCGGTCGTGGGCCATCCTCGTGATAGAGGCAAGGTCCGAGCAGATGCCGTAATAGGTGGGGTTGTTGATGAAGATGGCCTTCGCATCCGGGTGGGCATCCATCACCCGCGCCACCTCCTGCCGCTCCACGCCTAAGGCAATGCCGATGCGGCTGTCCACCTTGACGTCCGCATAGATGGGCACACCGCCGCAGAGCACCAGGGCGTTGATGACGCTCTTATGCACGTTCCGCGGCAGGATGATCTTCTCCCCCTCCTTGATGACGGAAAGGATCATGGCCTGCACGGCGCTGGTGGTGCCGTTGACCATGAGAAAGGCGTGCTTGGCGGAGAAGGCATCCGCTGTCAGCCTTTCCGCGTCCCGGATCACCGAAACCGGGTGACCGAGATTGTCCAGGGGCTTCATGGAATTCACATCCAGACCCACGCAGCGCTCTCCCAGCAGCGTCACCAACTCCGGGTTGCCCCGGCCCCGCTTGTGTCCCGGCACATCAAAGGGCACCACCCTCTGCCGCCGGAATCGTTCCAGCGCCTCATAGATCGGCGCGGCTCTCTGCTCGTCTTCATTCATGCTTTTCTCCTTTGCCGGCGGCCGCCTGTATCCCTGCCTTGTCAAAAAATTGATATGTTCGGCACCGCATCGCCACATCGCTTCGCGATGCGCGATGTGGCGGTTCAGAGGCGCTTCGCGCCTTGTCCGCCACCGGAAAAATCA
>CAVATZ010000032.1:0-23846 GCA_963591655.1 Clostridiales bacterium | reverse complement strand
CTTCAGGGTCTGTGTATTATTCGATCTTTGATTTTCAAGGTTCTTTTCGCTTGTCTCTCGCGACAGCTCATATAGGTTATCAGCTTTTCAACGATTTGTCAAGCAATTTTTTCATTTTTTATCGCCGCATGTTTATCACTCGCGGCGACTTGATGTACTATACAGTATAGACGTCTTTCCGTCAAGGCCTTTTTGAAAATTACTTTGATATTTTTTTCGGAATTCCTTGGGACTCATGCCGACAGTTTCCCGGAACAGCTTTGCAAAGTAAGATGATCCCGAAAAGCCGCAGCTCAGTGCGATGGCAGTAACCGACTGGTCACTGCCGGAAAGCAGCTCCGAGGCACGGTTCAGTCTTCGAAGCCGCACATATTCCATCGGCGTATAATGCAGAACCCGAAGGAATACCCGCTGGCATTCCCGCACGCTGATATGGGCGGCATCCGCAATGTCCGAAACCCGCATTGTCTCCCGATCCAGATGCTCCTGTATCCACTTAAGCATTTCCTTGAGATGCTGCTCCTGCAGGCTGTCACTTCCCTGAAAGGTTCCAAAGCTTGTTTCCTTATATAATAGAAGGATCAATTCACTCAAGGCATCCCGCACCCGAAATTCATATCCCGTGTTTTTTCCTTCGCAGGCCGAAAATGCCTTCTGAAAGCACTGTGCCATTGGAGATGCTGCAGAAAAGAATGTAACGGCAGCTCCCTCTCGGATCAGCGGCTGCACATAGCGGGCATCAAATATACTGCCGGCACTGCCGCCGACAAGCTCCGGCGCAAACACCATGGAAAAATACGCGCAGGCAGCCTGTCCCAATGCCCGGATGGCATGGATCTGTCCGGCATTGATGAAGCAGCCGTCTCCCGGATACATCATGCGGCGCCGCTCTCCCACCGCAAGTTCAACCTCCCCGCTTTCCAGGAAAAAGATTTCCATCTGCTCATGCCAGTGAAAGGTAATGCAGGCACCGATATATTGCTGTACATCTCCGCGGTAATTTTTTGCATCGAACATACGCCACTCGGTCTGCGAAAGCTCCTGTCCTGTCGCGTCCGTATTGATAGACTTGCATATTTCTGCCATATTTTCCTCTTTCATGTCGTTATTTTTATAGTATATGGCGTTTTCAGAAAAGCAGCAATCCCTTTGTCGGCGTATGATAAACCCTGCAGCAAGTATTTCACCATTGAAAGGATGTCACTTACTTATGAAGAAATCCACGAGTCATGTTCTGAATATGACCAGCGGGAAGCCCATGTCTCTCCTTCTCCGCTTCGCCGTTCCGCTCTTTATCGGGAACCTTCTCCAGCAGCTCTACAATCTGGCGGATACCGCCATCGCCGGACACATTCTGGGCGATACCGCCCTGGCACAGATCGGTGCAAGCTCGGCACTTTGCAGCCTGATCACCAACTTCGTCTTCGGCATGAACAATGGTCTGGCATTGTCCGTCAGCAGCTCCTTCGGTGCGGGGGACGAAAAGCGCATGCGTTCATCCGTGGCCTGGATGTCTGTTCTCTCTCTGTCCACTGCCTTTCTTATGCTCACCCTCTTTCTTCTGTTTGAACGTCCTCTGCTGACAGCCATGCAGGTACAGAGCGGCATTCTCAACGGTGCCATGGAATATCTGACCGTCATTCTTCTGGCGATTCCCTTCACCATGTGCTACAACCTGGAGTCCGGTCTGCTGCAGGCGGTGGGCAACAGCATCACCCCACTCCTGTTTCTCATGTTCAGCAGCATTCTGAATGTTTTTCTGGATCTTCTGTGTATGGGTCCCCTGGGCATGGGCATTCGCGGTGCCGCCATTGCTACGGCGGCCTCCCAGGCCATCAGCTCCGTTCTCGGGCTCGCCTACATTATCCTGAAATATCCGATCCTGCGCTTTCAGAAAAAGGATTTCAGCATCTCCTTACGCTATGTCCGGGATATGCTTTGGGCCGGCATCAGCATGGGACTCATGAGTGCACTCTACAACATCGGCAGCGTACTTCTGCAGAGCGCCATCAACGCGCTGGGCAATGTCTACATCGCGGCACAGGTGGCTTCCCGGCGTCTGGCGGAGCTCTTCTATACACCGGGCGTCGCTCTCGGCACCGGCGTGGCAACCTATGCCAGCCAAAATTACGGTGCCGGGAAACGCGGCCGTATCTTCTCCGGCATTAAGAGTGCACTGCTGATCTACCTTGTCTGGTGGCTTCTGGCCATGGTTTTTGTGATTTTCTTTGCGCCGGCGGCGGTACGCTTTGTCACCGGTACAGCGGAAGCGGAAATCATCCGAAGCTCCGTGCTGTACCTGCGGATCAGTATTCCGATGGTTCCTCCCATGGCGGTGCTCACCATTGTACGAAATGCACTCCAGGGCATGCGGCACTCTGTTGCCCCCCTTATCTCCAGCGGTCTGGAACTGATCGGAAAAGCGCTTTTTGCCGCCCTCCTGGTGCCGGTATACGGATATCTCGCAGTCTGTCTCTGTGAGCCCATCATCTGGGTGGTCTGCTTTGTCTTTATCCTGGCAGCGGCCTTCGTTTTCCGACGGGATTTCCAGGATTCACTGTACTAATTCTGTTCATTCTGTTAATTGTTTTAAAGGCCTTATATGTATAAGACATATAAGGCCTTTATTGTGTTTACAGCAATCAGCTCAATTATATTTCATTTCCATTGATCAATTGCCTTACATGTTGTATGCCTTTTATACGAATTATATATGTTAATTGTTTTAGTTGTATAGAGTATATAATGTATGCAATTCATGCATCATATTTATGGTATATATGAGAATCAAAAGAATTTAGACAATCATTGCAATTTATGCAAATAAAGTCTATACTAGCTGCATTAGCTGAGCTAGCCATTGTGTATTTTATGTGCAGCATGCAAACAATGTATAGACTAGATTTCCTACAATTAAAGGAGTGATCCGAATGAAAGTGATTGCTATCTCCAATCAGAAGGGCGGTGTGGGAAAAACCACCTCCTGTGTGGACCTGGCCGCAAGCCTTTGTTACCTGAAGAAGAAAATTCTCTTGATTGATTTTGATCTACAGACCAACCTCAGCAAGTATGTGGGCGCAGACCTCACGATCCCCTCTATGTACGAGGTGCTGCACGGCACCGCTTCCGTGGAATCAGCCATTCAGCATCTGGGCAAGCTTGATTTCATCGCAGCCTCCAAATCCATGTCTATGGTGGATCGTCAGTTTGTGGACAGCGATGATGTCTTCCTGCTGGCCGACATTATCGACATCATTCGTGAAAACGGAGCGTACGACTATGTCCTCATCGACAGCGGTCCTTCGAAAAACATTCTGCTCCAGATGATGTATATTGCCGCTGACTATGTCATCATTCCTTCAGATTGTGACGAGGGCTCGCTGGATGGTGTGGCGGATGTCAACGAGGATATCGTGAAGCTGCGGGACGGAAAGCGGAAATATTCACATGCGGAGGTACTGGGCTTCATCCTGACCAAATATGAGAAGACCAATATGCATCAATCCACGCTTGCCAATCTGGAGGAGATCGCGGAAAATCTGCCCCAGAAGCTGCAGCCCTTTGTTCTCACGGTACGAAAGTCCATTGCTGTTTCTGAAACCAAGAAGCTGAATATGAGTCTGCAGGAATACAGCCGCTATTCAAAGCCGGCTGAGGACTATCGGAAAATTGCCAAAGCAGTGATCGCAAAGACGGAGGTGGAGCATGCCGAGTAAAAGAGAGCTACTGCGGCTTGCCAATGAGAAAAATCAGGCGAAGCGTCTGCAGGCCATCGGATCAGCCGAGCACCAGGATACGGTAACGGATGCCATCGTGGAGGGACTGCCGGAGGAAGCCGGAGCAAAGAGCGAATCCACAGAAAATCATTCTGCTGTGTCAGCTTCAGTACTTCAAGAAGAGGAGAGTAGTGCCGTTCCGTCTTCTGTGTCGGAAACCGTTACAGACATTCCTGCGAAAGAGAATCCTGCTGCACCGAAGGAAACGCAGATGACCACCACCAAGCTGTCCGACATCCATGAGCGTTTTTTAAAGATACGGGCGACACAGCAGCATTATTCCCAGCTGAAGTATGTGGAAAAGCTGATTCTGGATTTTAAAGAGTCCGTAGAACAGGGGCAGGTCAACATTGACCCATTCAGCTTCCAGCTTCCCTATATGGGACGATATGTGATGCAGAAATCTCTGATCATGCAGAAGAGCTCCTATCTCTGGCTCTGTGAATACAGCGCCAGCATCGGGCTAAAGAAAACGGACTTTATCAATTATCTGATAGAACTGGATATGCAGCGCTATCAAAGGGAAATGAAGGATAAAATGTGAGAATTTCTTGATTTCCTAAAAACAAAGAAACACATTTATATTTAGAATTAAGAAGAAACAAAACAATTTAAAATTCAAATTAGAATTAGAAGCCTGAAAAGCACGTAAATACGCGCCTTTCAGGCTTTACTTATGGATAAAAACAGCGTAAGTAAAGAAAAAAATGCAGAAAGAAAAGGAAAGATCTGCGGAAAGATGAGAATGGGAAATGAGCAAAAAATGACGCGGAAAAGCGATGTTATGGAAGAAAAGCGAGAAAGAAAGAGATAAATCTGCGGAAAGAAAAGGAAAAGAACAGAAAAGTAGTTTGGAATAAAGAGATAAAAAAGTGAGAAAGATATCGATGAAAAGTGAGTGGAATTTCAAAAAAGGTGGATAATGTGGATAAATTCAGGCTGTGGAAGGGCTGGGACCCGAAAGAAAGGAGTGGACGGCAGGAAGAATGGAGAAGGAAGCGGCGGTCAAAAAGAGGACGGATGGGCAAAGATATGGAAAAAAAGTGAGGAGAATTTGGAAAAACAGGCCAATATCCATGGCTTTATGTACGGAAAGCGCATGATATGAGCAAAGATATGGAAGAAAAATGAGGAAAATTCAAAAAAGTCGTGTGAAGGCTGCCGGATCCGGGGCCGAAAGACGGCAAATGTCATCGGAAGGGAGAAGGAAAAAGGGAAAATGAGCAAAGATATGGAAGAAAAGTGAGGAGAATTTGAAAAAAAGGCGGCAAAGACAGAACAGCAGAGGAAAAAGCTCGAAAAATCCGCGTGAAACGAACAAAATAACAAAAGATATGGAAGAAAAATGAGACTCCCAAAAAAACAAAAAAAATTTTACGCCCCAAATACCACAAGACTTTAAGAAACTTATGGAAGAAAAGTGAGAAATAAAAAGAGAGGAGAAAGAAGCAATTTGTCCTTCCACTGCGGACAAACTTATGGAAGAAAAGTGCGGTTTTTCCTAAAAAACAATAAAGTTATGGAAAAAAAATGAGTTTATTGAGGAAAGCGAGAGAGGAAGAAATGAAAAAATGGGGAAAGATATGGAAGAAAAGCGAGTTTGGATTTTCGAAAGACCCTGGAATTTGCAATATTTTACAATTTTGCTATAATTTCAGAGGGTGATTCGAGACCCTAAAGGTCATAATCGAGTAAAAGATGCATGCGGAAATGAGGGAGACATGGCCGGGAAGAAAAGCAAGCAGATTGACGTATCAGAGAATCTGATTCTGCCGGATAAATTTCGAAAGTCGAATGTTTTTATTGATGCAAGATACGGAAACTGGAGTCTGATGGCCAATAAGCTGTTCAACATCAGTCTGTACAAGAGCGTTGAAAAATTTGATCCGGAAACCAATGCGGTGCGGACCATTGCGGAGATTCAGCTGTCAGACATTCCGAACCTGAACATGTCCAACAGCAATATTTATAAGATTGCGAAGGAAACCAGCGATTCTCTGGGTACCGCTTTCATGATGGTGGAGGATCGGGACAACGGCCGCTATTCGCATATCAATATCTTCAGCCGGACGACCTATGAAAACGGCAAATTCACGCTGGTGTTCACAGAAGAGGTGACGCAGCGCGGTCTGATAGCGCCGAAGAGCAATTATACCAATGTCTTCAAGGGCGAGTATGTCTGGTCCAATGCCGCAGTATGGAAGCTGTACGAGAAGCTGCGAGAGCAGTGCTTCGGCAATTCCAGCAATGGTGTTTATACTTACGAAGTGGGCTTTAACGACCTCCGCACCATTATGGGACTGGTGGATATGGATGATCCGGCCTTCCGAACCGCAGAAAAGCGGGACGGCCTGCATTTGAGCTTCGATGATACGGTGGATATCATCCAGGAAAAGGATGAGCGAGAGAGAAGCAAGGCACGGAAGGCCGCAGCGGACAAGGCGAAAAAAATGGGCGCATCGAAAATCCCCAGGGTCAATTACCAGGCGAAGGCACAGTATCCCAATTTCGGTGATTTCAACAAGGTGATTCTCAAGCCTGCCGTGGAGGAGATCAATCGGATCCAGGATATCCGGGTACGCTATGACACCAGTGCGCGTCGTGGCAGAGGCGGAAAAATCAGCAAAATCACCTTCAGCATGGAGCTTCTGAACGGCGGCGGCTATTCCGAGGAGGAGACCAATTCCATGCTGCGGGCTATGAATGACATTTTTTCTCTGGATGTCTGGACGGTGAATGAGAGGGAGGAAATCCTGAAGGCGTCGGAGTATCGTCTCGATGTGATCCGGGAGAAGTATGAGCTCCTGCTGGCCCAGCCGGAAAATACAGTGCAGCATCGCCTGCAGTGGCTGCTGGCGGCGATCCGGGAGGATTATCAGCAGAACGGCAATCCCAATGTGGTGGATACGGAAATGAAGGAGCTGGAACTGGAGGAGACAGAGTTTGATCGCATCTGGCGTCTGTATCCGGTACGAAGCAGAACAGATCTTTTGTCCAAGCGCTGCAAAAGGGAAGCCGAGAGAATCGGTTTTGAGAAAATGAAGGCGGCCATAGAGCGCTATACCGCGCCGGGAGGTGCCAGAGTCGAGGATAAGAGTGCAAGCGGTAAGTTTATTGCCGGCGGCATCTTTTTCCATGATAAGCTGTATTTGCATTACATGGAGGCGCTGAACCGGAATCGGGAGCTCAGCGACATTGAAATCCGCGTATAAAAGCGGGAATTTGCACCTTATTTTATGCGATTTGGTGAATTGACACACCATACTGATTGAGTATAATCATGGAAGAAACGCGGGAGAAGCACTGAACAAACAGAAAGTGGTCAGAATGAACAATCAAACAAAGGAAATACATGAGGAGTGTGGAGTCTTTGGTATTTGGTCTCCGAGGAATCAGAATCTTGCGAAGCTGGAGTATTACGGACTGACAGCATTGCAGCACAGAGGACAGGAGGCCGCCGGTATTGCGGTGAATCATGATCGTGTGATTCAGTGCTACAAGAATCGCGGACTTGTCCATGAGGTTTTCACGGCAGAGAAGCTGGAGGCCCTGGGAGAGGGAAAAATCTCCGTGGGTCATGTGCGTTACTCCACCAGCGGCGGAGATACTCGGGAAAATGCACAGCCCATGCTGGTGCAGCACATCAAGGGTCAGCTGGCCATCTGTCATAACGGCAACCTGGTGAACTCCTATGAGCTTCGCCGAAAACTCGAGCTGGAGGGATGCATCTTCCACACCACCAGTGATACCGAGGTCATTTCCTATATTATTACCCGGGAGCGACTTCATTCCGGTTCCATCGAGAAGGCAGTGAACCAGGCGATGGAGAAGATCGACGGTGCCTATTCCCTTCTGGTGATGTCACCGACCAAACTCATTGCCTGCCGAGATCCCCATGGCTTTAAGCCGTTGTGCTATGGTGTTCTGGATGACGGAAGCTATGTGTTTGCTTCTGAGAGCTGCGCGCTGGATGCAGTAGGCGCCAAATTTGTCCGGGATATTGAGCCGGGCGAGATCGTTATGGTCAATGAGAACGGCTTCCAGATCATTGACAAGCATCCCGCAGAGAAGCGGAACCTCTGTATCTTTGAGTATATCTACTTTGCCCGTCCGGATTCTGTTATCGACGGCAAGTCGGTTCATGCCTTCCGGATCGGTGCCGGTGAGGAACTGGCGAAGGAGCATCCCGCAGATGCGGATCTGGTCATCGGCGTACCGGATTCCGGTCTGGATGCGGCGGTGGGCTATTCCAGAGCCTCCGGCATCCCTTATGCCATCGGTCTGATTAAGAACAAGTATATCGGAAGAACCTTCATTGCACCGGATCAGACGGAGAGAGAGCACCTGGTGCGGCTCAAGCTGAATGCCATTTCCGAGGTGATCAAGGATAAACGGGTGATTCTGATTGATGACTCCATTGTCCGCGGTACCACCAGTGCTCGTATCGTGAAGCTGGTGCGGGATGCAGGCGCGCGTGAGGTCCATATGCGGATTTCCTCCCCCACATTCCTGAATCCCTGCTATTACGGCACAGATATCGACTCCCGGGAGCATCTGATTGCCTGCCATCACAGCATTCCGGAGATTGCGCAGATCATCGGTGCGGATTCCCTGGGCTTCCTGTCTGTGGATGCAGCCAGAAGGCTCGCCAAAGTGGATGCCCGCGGTACGGCCGGAGACGGCTTCTGCTGTGCCTGCTTCAACGGAGAATACCCTACAGTGGTGCCGGAGGAGGGCGACAAGAATCGCTTCGATGTGAAGCATTAAGCTGAATAGAATAGGAAGAAACAGATCGTCCCGGTCGGGGGTTAAGCCCGGCCGGGACGATTTATTGTACTGCATGTATTGATTGACTTAAGTGTCTTGAATAAATTGATTGGATTATACATATTGATTGTATAAGCTAGCTGTCGCTGAGCCCAGTGGGTAACATAAAAGTAGCCGATCCAGGCGGATCGGCTACTTATTTAGGGAGTATAGGTTAACGGCATAAATGCCGGTCACCACATGTATACGGCGGAATAACCGCCTCGATTATTTGCCGGAGTCTCCGTAGTTGGAGAGAACTCTGGCGGAAGGATCATTTACATTGCAGCCGGGCCATGTCTTGTTGGGCATCCAGAAATCCAGAACCATCTGAGACTGACCGGGATAGTACTTCTCAAAGAGCTCACGATAGAGCAGTGACTCCTTGGTGAAGGGCTGTGCATGTGTATATTTCTGACGCTTCTCCTCGAACTCTGCATCGGTATACTGCGCCTCAGCAAACTCTGCCAGATCATCCTTCAGAGAATGACCGACGGCATCGGAGAAGGCAGCCTTCTCACGCATCAGAATGTCCTCGGGAAGGATGTGATCCTCCTCAAAGGCATGGCGGAGAAGATACTTACCCTTGTTATAGGTATTCATCTTGCGGGCCGGATCGATGTGCATCACGTAATCTACGAAATCCAGATCACCGAAAGGAACCCGGGCCTCCAGACTGTTGACGCTGATGCAGCGGTCGGCACGAAGCACATCATACATATGCAGCTCGCGGATACGCTTCTCGGCCTCCTTCTGGAACTCCTCCTTGCTGGGCGCAAAATCGGTATACTTGTAGCCGAAGAGCTCGTCGGAAATTTCACCGGTGAGAAGAACACGAAGATCGCTGTTCTCATGGATGTACTTACATACTAGGTACATACCGATGGAAGCACGAATGGTGGTAATGTCGTAGGTGCCCAGTGTCTTCACAACGGGCTCCAGTGCAGACACCACATCCTCCTTCGTGATGATTACCTCGTGGTGGTTGGAGCCGATAAAATCAGCTACCTCACGGGCATACTTGAGATCGATGGCATCTGTATCCATGCCGATGGCATAGGTCTCAATGGGCTTGTCGGAAAGCTTAGCTGCCACGGCACAAACCAGAGAGGAATCCAGACCGCCGGAGAGGAGGAAGCCTACGGGTGCATCTGCATCCAGACGCTTCTCAATGCCCTTCACCAGAAGATCATGAATGTTTTTGGCAATGCCCTCCAGACCGTCATCGGTGTAGGAATCTATAGCGGTAAGATCGCGGTAGCAGTGGAATTCACCATCTTTATAGTAGTGTCCCGGCGGGAAGGGAAGAATCTCTCCGCAAAGTCCCACCAGATTCTTGGGCTCAGAGGCAAAGGCCAGTGTGCCCTTCTTGTGGGTCTCGTCAGCATTATCCACATATCCATAATAGAGCGGACGGATGCCGATGGGATCCCGGGCTGCGATATAGGAATCGGTCTTTGCATCGTAGATGATCATGGCGTACTCGGCATCCAGTGTCTTGAACATCTCTGTACCGAGCTCTTCATATAATGGAAGAAGAATCTCACAATCCGAATCACTCTGGAAGGTATAGCCCTTCGCCTCGAGCTCCTTCTTACGGGGGCGGAAGTTATAGATCTCGCCGTTGCATACCACGTAGGAACCGAGATGCCCGAAGGGCTGCATGCCGCTGGCGGTGAGACCCATGATGGCCAGACGGTTGAAGCCGAGATAACCGTTTCCGGTATCCACAATTCTGGAATCGTCCGGGCCGCGGGACTTCGTAATGGCCAGCGCTTTCTTGACTACCTCTTCTGCGACGCGGGCGTCACAAAAACCAATAATTGAACACATTTTATATACTCCCCTTAAAACAAAAAGAACGGCAGAGACTCTGCGAATTTTCGCGACGCCTTTGCCGTTCATGATGGTGTGAATTATCTCGCGCCGATAAAATTTTGTCAAGGGCTTTTTCGAAATCCTCCCCGGATTTCCGGTGCGGAACGACTTTCTTCTTATGGTAATGTCTTCGGCAGGGATCGCCGGCTGCGGCCCGGACTGTATAGCTTGCATGAAAGATTGTTATGGCTTTTCGGAAAATGTTTCTTGACAAGCGAACGGGAATGCTTATACTTTTGGCATAGGGCAAGGGCGTCCGGGAAGGCAGACACAGCTAGGTGATCTGCTCCTGCGATGCCGCCGAAAATACTATAAATTACAGGGAACAAGGATGTTCCGGCGAAGCCGAATGCATCCCTGTTCCCTTTTTTTATAGCAGATGATTTCAAAAATGGAGGGAGCATATGAAAAAGAAATCAATTCCTGAAATGTATGGCAGCCTGGTCTTCAACGACAAGATCATGCGCGAGCGTCTTCCGAAGGATGTCTATCGGGCCATCCACAAGACCATTCAGAATGGTACACACCTGGAGCTGGATGTAGCGAATACCGTTGCAGCCGCAATGAAGGAATGGGCAATGGAGCATGGCGCCACACACTTCACGCATTGGTTCCAGCCGATGACAGGACTGACAGCAGAGAAGCATGACAGCTTCATTTCCCCGAGTGCGGACGGACAGGCTGTTATGGAGTTCTCCGGCAAGGAGCTGGTAAAGGGCGAGCCGGATGCTTCCTCCTTCCCGTCAGGCGGTCTGAGAGCAACATTCGAGGCCAGAGGCTATACCGCATGGGATCCCAGTTCACCGGCCTTCATTAAGGACGGCACTCTGTACATCCCGACTGCATTCTGCAGCTACGGCGGTGAGGCATTGGACAAGAAGACACCGCTGCTTCGTTCCATGGAGGCACTGAACAAGGAAGCCGTTCGTCTCCTGCAGCTGATGGGCTACAAGGACGTAACACATGTGGATACCACAGTTGGCTCCGAGCAGGAGTACTTCCTTATTGATAAGGATATGTATACCGCCAGAAAGGACCTTCTCCTCTGCGGCAGAACTCTGATCGGTGCACCGGCGCCGAAGGGACAGGAGATGGAGGATCACTACTTCGGTGTTTTGAAGCCGAAGGTATCCGCTTACATGCATGATCTGGATGAGGAGCTCTGGAAGCTGGGCGTTCCCGCAAAGACCAAGCACAACGAGGTAGCACCGTCACAGCATGAGCTGGCTCCGGTTTTTGAGACCGCCAACATTGCCGTAGATCACAACCAGCTGACCATGGAGATGATGAAGAAGGTTGCTGATCAGCACAACTACGCATGTCTCCTGCATGAGAAGCCCTTCGAGGGTGTCAATGGTTCCGGTAAGCACAACAACTGGTCCATGGTAACCAACACCGGTATGAACCTGTTGGATCCGGGCAAGGCACCGATGGAGAACCTTCCGTTCCTGACTTTCCTGGTGGCTACCATCGCAGCTGTGGATGACTATGCGGATCTCATGAGAATTTCCGTGGCAAGTGCCGGCAACGATCATCGTCTGGGCGCCAACGAGGCACCTCCCGCTATCGTGTCCATCTTCGTCGGTGACGAGCTGAAGCGCGTACTGGCTGCTCTGGAGACCGGTGAGGACTTCCATAGCTCCGAGAAGAAGGAACTGCAGATCGGTGCACATGTGCTGCCGCACTTCACACAGGACAACACAGACCGCAACAGAACTTCACCCTTCGCTTTCACAGGAAACAAGTTCGAGTTCCGTATGCCCGGTTCCTCTCAGTCTGTAGCAGATCCCAACGTTATCCTGAACACAGCTGTGGCTGACAAGCTGGAGGATATCTACAAGGCCCTGAAGGATGTTCCGGAGGAGGAGCTTTCCGATGCACTGATGAAGCTGCTGCGTGAGACCTTCGTGGCACATAAGAGAATTCTCTTCAACGGAAATGGTTATACCGATGCATGGGTAGAGGAAGCAGAGAAGAGAGGTCTCTTCAACCTGAAGTCTCTTCCGGATGCTATGCCGCAGCTGCTGGCTGAGAAGAACATCAAGCTCTTCGAGAAGCATCGTATCTTTACGGAGACAGAGATCCGTTCCAGATATGAGATTCTGCTGGAGAACTATTCCAAGACCATCCACATCGAGTCTCTGGCTATGCAGGAGATGGTGAAGAAGGACTTCACATCTGCTCTTGTAAAGTATCAGGGTGCTCTGACCAAGGAGGCACTGGACAAGAAGGCTCTGCTTTCTGCAGCAGATACCAGCTTCGAGGAAGGCATCATCAGCAAGCTGTCTGAGTGCGGTGCGAAGATCTCCACGGCTATGGCTGCTCTGGTGAAGGATACCGCTGAGGCCGAGCAGAAGACAGATGCTCTGGAGTGTGCAGAGTTCTACTACAAGACCATCCTTACCGATATGGACGCCCTGCGTGCACCGGTGGATGAGGCTGAGGCTCTGATTCCGGAGGAGTACCTTCCGTACCCGACCTATGACGATCTGCTCTTCTCACTGAGATAATCGGTAAAGGCAAACAAACACGCCGTTTCATACGGATATTTCTGCTCAGCACAGCACGAATTTACATCTTTTCGTGATGTGCTGGGCAGTTCCATATAAATTTTACAGCAACAGTTTTAACACTTAGGGAGTAGAAAAATGAAATCAAAAGCATTTTCTGAAAAGGAATACCAGGATTATCTGCAGCATCTGCCACAGGATCATGATGCCTGCGGTATCGGCGCAGTGGTAAACATTGACGGACATCAGGACAATCGGGTGCTGGATGATGCATTGACGATTGTGGAGAAGCTGGAGCATCGTGCAGGTAAGGATGCCACCGGTAAGGTAGGAGATGGTGTTGGTATTCTTGTTCAGCTGTCTGACACATTCTATCAGAGCGTATTTAAGGAGATGGGTATTCAGGAGAGCCTGAAGGCCGGAGACTACGGCGTCGGCATGTTCTTCCTGCCCACAGACCACCTGAAGAATATACTGGCAAAGCGCATGTTTGATGTGATTGCCGAGAAGAGCGGCTTCACGGTACTCGGATGGAGAAAGGTTCCGGTACATCCGGAGATTCTCGGAGATCTGGCGAGAGACTGCATGCCGGAGATCGAGCAGGTCATTCTGAAGCGGCCGGAGAATCTGCAGCCGGGCTTTGAATTGGATCGTGCCCTTTTTGTGCTGCGGAGAGAGTTTGAGCAGTCCTCTGAGGATACCTATATCTGTTCCCTGTCCTCCAGAACCATCGTCTATAAGGGTATGTTCCTGGTGAAGCAGCTGCGTCAGTTCTTTGATGATCTGCGGAGTCCGCTGTATAAGACGGCCATCGCCATCGTGCATTCCCGCTTCTCCACCAATACGACACCCAGCTGGGAGCGGGCACATCCGTACCGTATGATTGCCCACAACGGTGAGATCAACACCATCCGCGGAAACATCGACAGAATGCTGGCCCGTGAGGAGACCATGTCCAGCCCGCTGCTGAAGAAGAACATCGACAAGATCTTTCCGGTGATTCCGAAGCCGGCGTCCGATTCCGCTATGCTGGACAATACCCTGGAGTTCCTGTACATGAACGGCATGGAGCTTCCCCTCGCCATGATGGCCATCATTCCGGAGCCCTGGAAGCACAATCGCTTCATGAAGGAGAACCGGAAGGATTTCTACCATTATTATGCGACCATGATGGAGCCCTGGGACGGCCCGGCTGCTATCCTCTTCAGTGATGGTGAGCTGGTCGGCGCGACACTGGACAGAAACGGTCTGCGTCCTTCCCGCTATTACATCACAGATGACCAGCGTCTGATCCTCTCCTCCGAGGTGGGTGTTCTTGACATTCCGGCAGAGCACATTGTGGAGAAGAGCCGTCTGACACCGGGCAAGATGCTTCTGGTGGACACCAAGCAGAAGCGCATCATTTCCGATGAGGAGTGCAAGGAGTACTATGCGAACCGTCAGCCCTACGGTGAGTGGCTCGACCGCAAGCTGCTGCACCTGGATGAGCTGAGCATTCCCAACAAGAAGATTCCGGAGCATCCCCAGGCAGTGCGGGATCGTCTCTACAAGGTTTTCGGCTACACCTATGACGATGTGACCAGCTCGATCCGCTCCATGGCAATGAACGGCGTGGAGAATACCGCCTCCATGGGTCATGATATCCCCTTGGCTGTGCTTTCCAAGCAGCATCAGCCGCTGTTCTACTATTTTAAGCAGCTCTTTGCCCAGGTAACCAATCCGCCCATCGACTCTCTGCGTGAGAAGATCGTTACGGATACCACCGTATATATCGGCTCCGACGGAAACCTGCTGGAGGAGAAGAGCGACAACTGCACCATGCTGGAGGTGGATAACCCCATCCTGACCGGTGTGGAGCTCATGAAGATCAAGCAGCTGAACCAGCCGGGCTTCCGTTCTCAGGTGATCTCTCTTCTTTATTATAAGAACACCTCTCTCGAGAAGGCGCTGGAGCAGCTGAATATCTCGGTGGACCGCGCTTATGCGAACGGCTACAACATTATCATCCTGTCGGATCGCGGCGTGGATGAGAACCATGTGCCGATTCCGTCACTGCTGGCGGTTTCCTCTGTGGAGCAGCATCTGGTGCGCACCAAGAAGCGGACCCAGGTGTCTCTGATCCTGGAATCCGGTGAGCCCAGAGATGTACACCAGTTCGCTACCATCCTGGGCTTCGGTGCCCGGGCCATCAATCCTTACCTGGCCCACGAGTGCATCTCCGAGATGGTCAACATTGGCCTGCTGGACAAGGACTATCATACTGCCATCAAGGATTACAACAAGGCAATCCTCAACGGCATTGTCAAGATCTCCGCAAAGATGGGTATTTCCACCATCCAGTCCTATCAGTCTGCCAAGATCTTTGAGGCCATCGGTCTCAGCAAGGAGCTGGTGGACCGCTACTTCACCGGCACAGTCAGCCGTGTGGGCGGTATCGGCCTGAAGGAAATTGCAGAGGCTGTAAACTTCCGGCATGACCATGCCTTTGATCCCATGGGTCTGGGCGTGGATACCACACTGGATTCTACCGGCTTCCATGACCTTCGTTCCGGCAAGGGCACAGAGGATCATCTGTACAATCCGGAGACCATTGTGGCGCTGCAGCAGTCCGTATGGAACAGCGATTACCAGCGCTTTAAGCAGTATACGGCCATGGTAGATGATGAAACCCGTCCGCATACGCTGCGGAGTCTGGTGGAGTTTGCGCCGGTGAACGAGCCCATCCCCATTTCCGAGGTAGAGCCGGTGGATTCCATCGTGAAGCGCTTCAAGACCGGTGCCATGTCCTACGGCTCCATTTCCGAGGAGGCGCATGAGTGCATGGCCATCGCCATGAACCGGCTGGGTGCGAAGTCCAATACCGGTGAGGGCGGTGAGAACAAGTCCCGCTTCGGCACCGAGAAGAACTCTGCCATCAAGCAGGTGGCTTCCGGACGCTTCGGTGTGACCTCTGAGTACCTGAATTCCGCAAAGGAGATTCAGATCAAGATGGCACAGGGTGCGAAGCCCGGTGAGGGCGGACATCTGCCCGGAAAGAAGGTATACCCGTGGGTAGCGAAGATTCGTTTCTCCACACCGGGTGTGTCTCTGATTTCCCCGCCGCCGCACCATGATATCTACTCCATCGAGGATCTGGCACAGCTGATCTTCGACCTGAAGAATGCCAACCGCGGCGCACGGATTTCCGTAAAGCTGGTTTCTGAGGCAGGCGTCGGCACCATCGCCTCCGGCGTGGCCAAGGCCGGTGCGCAGGTGATCCTGGTTTCCGGCTATGACGGCGGAACCGGTGCTGCACCTCTCAGCTCCATTCATCATGCGGGACTTCCCTGGGAGCTGGGTCTGGCTGAGGCACATAAGGCACTCTGTGAGAACGGTCTCCGCAACCGGGTGATCCTGGAGACAGACGGAAAGCTGATGAGCGGCCGTGACGTGGCCATCGCTGCCCTGCTGGGTGCCGAGGAATACGGCTTCGCCACAGCGGTGCTGGTGACCATGGGCTGTATGATGATGCGTGTCTGCAGCAAGGATACCTGCCCCTTCGGCGTGGCAACCCAGAATGAGAAGCTGCGGAAGCGCTTCATGGGTAAGCCGGAGTACATTGAGAACTTCATGCGCTATATTGCCGAGGAGCTTCGTGAGTACATGGCAAAGCTGGGCTTCCGTACTGTCAACGAGATGGTGGGCCGGACAGACTGCCTGAAGATGAAGGATCACCAGGCTTCCAAGCGGGCTGAGCTCGTGGATCTTTCCGGTATCCTGGATACCAGCTTCGCACATGCACCGGAGGAGACTCGTCACTTCGATGAGAAGGCAGTTTACAACTTCCATCTTGAGAAGTCTCTGGATGAGGCTGTGCTGCTTCCTGCCTTCGAGAAGGCCTTTAAGACCAAGACCAAGCACGAGGAGACCGTACAGGTTTCCAGCATCAACCGCAGCTTCGGTACCATTATGGGCTCCGAGGTCAGCAAGCGCTTCTCCGACACCCTACCGGAGGATCTCTATACCATTCAGGCCTACGGCGGCGGCGGACAGAGCTTCGGCGCCTTCATCCCGAAGGGTATGACCATCAAGCTGCACGGTGATGCCAATGACGGCTTCGGTAAGGGACTGAGTGGCGGCAAGCTGATCGTTACTCCGCCGGAGAAGGCTGCCTTTGCGGCGGACGAGAACATCATCATCGGTAACGTGGCGCTTTACGGTGCTACCTCCGGTAAGTGCTATGTGGACGGCATTGCCGGTGAGCGTTTCTGTGTCCGGAACTCCGGTGCCATCGCGGTGGCGGAGGGCTGCGGCGACCACGGTCTGGAGTACATGACCGGCGGTAAGGCTGTGATCCTGGGCATGACCGGAAAGAACTTTGCGGCAGGTATGTCCGGCGGTATTGCTTATGTGCTGGATATGGACCACACCCTTTATCTCCGTATGAACAAGGATATGGTGAAGCTGCAGGAGCTCAGTGACAAGTATGACATCAAGGAGCTTCGGGATATCCTGAAGGATTTCGTACGGGAAACCGATTCAAAGAAGGGCAAGGAGATTCTGTCTGACTTTGACCATTATATTCCTTATTTCAAGAAGATCGTACCGACAGACTATCAGAAGGTACTGGTGGCCATCAGCCGCTTCGAGGAGAACGGTATCTCCCATGAGAATGCGGAAATGGAAGCCTTCAAGTCTATGTTTGCGTGAGATCGGAAGAAAGGAGTAACAAATGGGTAAGGTAACAGGTTTTCTTGAGTATGATCGTGTTGACAATAAAGTGATTCCGGTAGCAGAGCGCATCAAGAGCTTTCAGGAATTTCATGTACAGATCGGAGAGGAGGAGCGGAAATGTCAGGGCGCCCGCTGCATGAGCTGCGGCGTGCCGCTGTGTCAGTCCGGCATGAAGCTGAACGGCATGTATACCGGATGTCCGCTGCACAATCTCATCCCGGAGTGGAATGACTCCGTCTATCAGGGACAGGTGAGCCATGGGCTGGCCCGTCTCCTGAAGCACAACAATTTCCCGGAGTTTACGGGCAGAGTCTGCCCGGCGCTCTGTGAAAAGGCTTGTATTGAGGGTCTTCACGACAAGCCGGTTTCCACACATGAGAACGAGCTGTATCTCATTGAGGAGGCGTATAAGCGCGGTCTGATGACGCCGCGCATTCCGGAAATCCGTTCCGGAAAGAAGGTGGCGATTGTTGGTGCCGGTCCTGCGGGTCTTGCGGCAGCGGATCAGCTGAACCACAGAGGCCACAGTGTAACGGTTTTTGAGCGTGACGAGGAGATCGGCGGTCTGCTTATGTTCGGCATTCCGAATATGAAGCTGGACAAGGATGTGGTCGTGCGTCGTCGTACGCTGATGGAGCAGGAGGGCGTAGTGTTCCGCTGCGGTGTCAATGTCGGCGTGGATATCTCTGCGGCGGAGCTCGAGAAGGACTTTGACGCGGTGATCCTTTGCTGCGGCGCGAAGGCCCCTCGGCCGCTGGCGGCGGAGGGCCTGGACAAGGCGAAGTCTGTGTACTTTGCTGTGGACTTCCTGTCACAGCAGACAAGAGCTTTGAGGAGCCATTCAGAGGTCGCTCCGGCCTATTCGGCGAAGGGTAGGAATGTGGTGATCATCGGCGGCGGCGACACGGGCAATGACTGTGTGGGTACTTCCATCCGGCAGGGCTGCAAGTCGGTGACGCAGGTGGAGATGATGCCGGAGCCGCCGGTGGAGAGAGCGGCTTCGAACCCGTGGCCGGAGTGGCCGAAGGTGCTGAAGGTGGACTACGGTCAGCAGGAGTCCATCGAGGTCTTCGGGCATGATCCCCGTGTCTATGAGTCTACCGTGAAGTCTGTGGAGTGCGACAAGAAGGGCAACCTGAAGTCTGTCACCCTGGTGAAGGTGAAGTTTGAGAACCGTCAGCTGAGCTTTGTGGAGGGCAGTGAGAAAACCATTCCCTGTGAGCTTCTGCTGATCGCAGCCGGCTTCCTGGGCGCAGAGAAGTATGTGCCGGAGGCCTTCGGTACAGCGCTTTCCCAGCGCAGCACCGTGGTGACGGCAGACGAGAATCACTATCAGACGCAGGCGAAGAGCGGCAAGGTATTTACTGCCGGTGATATGCACAGAGGACAGTCTCTGGTGGTTTGGGCCATCCAGGAGGGCCGTGCCTGTGCAGCCGAGGTGGACAGCTTCCTGATGGGCTACAGCTCACTGGACTGAGGTCTTAAGCCGCGGCAGCGACAATAAAGAGATCGCTTGAAACGAAGAGGAGAGCATGTTTTGTGCTCTCCTTTTTTGTATACAGCTTTCGTAGGCAGTTAAGGCATTCTTAAAAATTGCATCATAGAATTCGGTTGAAAACAAGAATGTTTTTTGCTTAAATTTAAGCATATAGAGAGCTCGGTTTGGTAAGGAGGATGCTATGAATAAATCGATTTTACTTCCGGTGCTGTTGTCCGTGACGCTCATGACGGCGTGCGGCGGCAGGTCCGAAGACACGGTCAGCAATTATACGGCGAACGGCGGTTGGGACAGAAGCGTCAGCAGCGCGGCCATGGCAGAAAATGCAGCTCTGACGGATGATGTGCCGGCCGGTTCTGCAGACAGCTGGTACAGCGAAGAGGAGGCTAATGCAGGAAGCGGACTGGAGAAGGTTCCCAGCGAGAGAAAGCTGATTCGAACCGTAAACATTTCCCTGAGCATACCGAGCAGCGACACACTGCAGGAGAATGTTTCCGGCCTGGTGAGCGCAGTAACGGCGAACGGGGGCTATGTCAGCAGCAACAATTCGGAGTACGGCGATTATGCCAGTGCGAGCCTGACGGCCATGCTGCCCAAGGACAAGGCGGATGCCTTCATTGAGGCGGTGAAGGGCAGCGGCATGCGGATGAAAAACATCAGCGATTCTTCTTCGGATGTGACGCTGGAGTATGTGGACGTGGCGTCCCGGCTGCGGGTGAAGCAGGAGACCCGAGATAAGTATGAAACGTATCTCAAGGATTCGACCAGCATTGAGGACACCATGCGGATCGAGGAGCAGCTGCTGGCGGTGACGGAGGACATTGAATCCTATCAGTCGAGGCTCAACACCTTGAACAGCCAGATCGACTACACCACGGTGACGATTTACATCAGCTGTGAAACCTCCGTCGAGAAGGCATCCTTCGGGCTGAAGCTGTCGGAGGCGCTGCAGGCGCTTGTGGATGAGGCCGGCGAGACCTTCATCAGCATGCTGTCCTGGTTTGTCAATGCTTTGGTATCACTGGTGTTCATTCTGCCCGTTGCCGTGCTGGTGATCCGGGTATTCCTCTTCGCCATCGGAAAGAAGGTGAAGGGAAAGAATCTCCTGGGCAGGCTTCGTCGGAAGAAATCGGCGGAGACCGAGGAAACGAAGTAAGAGCGCTAAGGCACCCACTGGGCGTCCCGCCAGCCAAGCTGTCGATGAGCCCAGTGGGTATAATAAAACCGCCCCCGCAGATTTCTGCGGAGGCGGTTTCTCTTGGGGAAATGCTTTACAACACGGGGAACAGTGTCATGGTCCAGAGGACGGAGATGACGCAGCTCAGAACTGCGAAGACAGCACCGTGACGGAGCATGAACTTAATGTCGTAGCCGCCGAGTCCCATGATATAAGGGGTTGCGGAGGTGGACATCGGTGTCATGAAGGCTGTCAGGCAGGCGGACTGAATCAGGATCATCAGACCTACCGGATTTCCGCCCATGGCAGCGCAGGTAGCGATGGCAATGGGATGGAAGATCAGCATGGTGCCGCGGTTCGACATGAACTGTGTCTGAATGAAGGGCACGATGAAGAAGATGAGACCCAGAAGGTAATTGCTGTTGCCCATCTTGGCAACCACACCGGAAATGATGGAGCCGATGAACTCACCGGTGCCGGTAGCACTGAGGGCACCTGCGATGGCATTGGAGCCCACAATCAGGAACAGAATGCGGAGGGGCAGGGCTTTTCCGGCCTCTGCAGGCTTCAGTACATTGCAGAATACCATCAGCAGAGCACCGATGAGTGTGATCTCCCAGCTGTCCAAGCCCAGCTTACTTGAAAACATCAGAGCCAGAGCATCTCCGAAGAAGATGAGAATGGCTGCATACTCCTGGAAGGTGGGGAGCTCGGATTTTCCGAGCTTCTTCAGCTCCAGCGCCTGGGTTTTGACAGGGGGCTCCAGCGGCATTCCCTTGATGGAGAAGATGCCGAAATAAACAATGGAAAGGATCAGCATGGGGAGACGGGCCTTTACGGGATCCAGGAAACCGACGGTGAAGTCGGTATAGCCGTAGGACTCAAGGTAGCCGTTCAGCTCTGCCGGAACCGTGGCACCGGCGCCCACGGGCAAAATACAGCAGGTGGAAATGATGGCGATGCCGAGGGGGAAAAGTACCTTTGTCGGGGTCAGGTTCATTTCCTCTGCTGTGGCGATCAGCATGGGGGCAACGATGGAAAATACCACCACCGGGCTCTGGATGAACTGTGAAAGGATGACGCCGATCAGAACGTATCCGAACATCATCTTGGTGATGCTTCCCTTGGAGAGGGCAGATACCTTCTTGGCAAGGTTCACACAGAGCTGTGTCTTGTTGAAACCGGCAGCCACCACGCACATGCCGCCAACCATGATCACGTTGGAGTTAGCGAAGTAGCTGAGGGCCTTATCGGCATCCAGACAGCCGGTGAGGGTCATGGCCATCAGGGAAGCCAGGGCAAAAACAGCCAAACTGTATTTTCCGCTGCAGTAGCCGATGATGGTCAGAACGAAAATCAGAAAACAAACGGCAAGGGGACTCATTTGATCAATCCTCCCTTCTTAAGCAGCTCCAATGAATCAAAAATCATTTTCTCAGCGATTTCGAAGCCCTCTGCCCGGCGAACGGTGAAGCCGTGGGCTGTGCCCTTTACACGCTTTGCGAATACGGTGACACCGGCATCCATGAGCTTTGCGGCGAAGTGAATGCCGGCCTCGGTCAGGCTGTCTCGCTCTGCAAAAATCATCACAGTCGGCGGGAAACCGGAAAGGTCTGCCTTGCTGGACACCACCGGTGAAGCGGTAACTTCGTATACCCGCTCCGGATCGATGTACCACTCGTTATACTTCCGTGCACGATCGACAGGAATACGCATATCCGGTGCATGGACATAGCGCTGGTCTTCAGGATCTGTGAGGAAATCCAGCGGCGGATAATCCAGGATCAGAAGAGAGGGCTGGAAGGCCTTCTCGCGCTGGGCCAGGAACTGGATGCCGGCAACCAGATTGCCACCGGCACTGTGTCCGGCAATGACGACCTTTTCGAGATCTACATGGAAGTCCTCCGGATGTGCATAAATGTGCTTTACGACATCATAGCTTTCCTCCAGGGCATAGGGATACTTTTTCTCCGGTGCGGTATGATAGTCGATATCCACCACACAATAGCCGCTGTTCTCCACAATGTTACGGCAGAAAACGGTATCCTGGTCACGATGCCCCTTGATGAAGCCGCCGCCGTGCAGATTGATGAACAGCGGGAATTTTCCTTCCTTTGCCGGTGCATAGTAGTAGATGTGGGCTGTGCCGGAACGAACAGGAATCATTCGCTCCTCTTCATAGCCTGCGTGAAAAAGATTCAGCTGCTCCTCCGGCAATGTTTTTCCGGTGCCGTTTTCACGCAGAGATTCAACGGTAAGTTCTTCTTTCATTTCTCTCCCCCAATAATATAGATGAATGTTCATGTGACACGCGTGTTGTTTTGATGGTTACACTATAGAATGCGGCAGGCAATCAGTCTAATGTTATTGTTAAAAAGAATTGATAATGATATACTAATCAATCGAAAAACAAAGCGGCGAATTCGTCGAATTGAACAAATGTATAATGAAAATTAGGGGGATTCTGATGAATCTGAAGCAGATACAATGCTGTCTGGAGCTCTATTATGCAAAAAATTACCATACCGCAGCACGGAACCTCTTTGTGACGCAGCCGGCATTGACCCAGCAGATCCAGCGGATCGAGGCTGAGCTGGGGGTGCAGATCTTCAATCGCAGCGGCAAGGCCGTATCGGTAACGAGAGAGGGGGAGGCAGTGATTGTCGCCTTTCAAAGCATGCAGCACAGCTTTTCGCAGCTGGAGGCGAGAATTGCGGATGCAAAGGCGCTGCGGCGCAGTCATCTGTGCATCGGCGTGCCGCCGGTTCGAGCCCTGCAGTTTCTGCCGGAGCTTCTGCCGGCGTTTCGCCGGCGTTATCCGTACATTGAGCTGTCGGTGCAGGAAAGCCCTTCTCTGGAGCTGGTGGAGGACCTGAAGCGCGGCGCTGTCGATCTGGGATTTATGATTTACGAGGAGGCGGCCCGTGGCATGGAATTTACGCCGCTGGCGCAGGAGGAGCGCTTTCTGATCACCATGAACGGCTCTGTTTGCGACCAGAAGTGTCGGGAGAATACGATTTTGAAGCATCCCTTGGACATCGAGATACTAAAGGACGAGTCTTTTATTCTGTTGCCGAAGGCCTCCAACAGCCGTCGGCAGGCGGAGCTGGTATTTCAGCGCTTCGGCATTCATCCGCCGGTGATTTTTGAAGCCCAGACGGCGGAATTGTCTATTGCACTGGCGTCCCAGGGAATGGGAAGCTCCATTGCCACGGGGATCGCGCTGTACTTTGCCCGGGATCGTTATCAGCCCCGCTGCTACTCGCTGTCTCATGTGATGGCGCCCTATCGTGTGGGAATCGCCATCCATCCGGAGCATTTCCGCAGTGCCGCCATGGAGGCATTTATCGCCTTCTGCCGGGAGACAATGCAGAAATATCCGTTTTATGCAGGATAGGAGATGAAGATGCTTGCATTTTTGAAATGGATTTTACAGATGACGGCATGGCCGATGACGCCGCCGACACCGTATTCGGCCTTCCATATTC
>CAVATZ010000031.1:0-24136 GCA_963591655.1 Clostridiales bacterium | reverse complement strand
TAGAGGAGGTACTTCTTCCGCACGCCCCGCGGAGAAAGATTCGGCATGACCACATTGGCACCCGCCAGTACGCCCTTTTCCCGGCCCAGAGGATCCAACGTGCCGAGGGCCGTGGTGGCCGGCAGCAGCACATGCGGGAAAAAGAGCCGCAAAAGCCCCAGGAGCCACAGGGTTTCCGCCACCGTACCGTTTGCTTCGTCGCGGAAGGGCGTGTCATGGTGGGCAATGAAGGGACCGATGCCGATCATCTCCGGCTTAAGCTTCTGCATGAAACGGAAGTCCTCCAGCAGACATTCCTTCGTCTGGCCCGGCGCTCCCACCATCATGCCGCAGCCCACCTGATAGCCGATTTCCTTGAGGTCATAGAGACAGCGGATGCGATTCTCAAGAGACAGCTCTGACGGATGTAAATGCCGGTAATGCGAGGGGTCCGCGGTTTCATGCCGCAATAAATACCGCTCCGCACCGGCATCGAAATACGCCTGGTATTCCTCACGGCTCTTTTCGCCGATGGACAAAGTCACCGCGCAGTCCGGAAAGCGACTTCGGATATTGTAAACAATATCGCAGATATCCTCTGTGCGGTAGCTTAAATCCTCTCCGCTCTGCAGCACAAACGTGCGAAAGCCCAGGGCATAGCCCTGGGTACAGCAGTCCAGTATTTCCGCCTTGCTGAGGCGATAGCGCTCCGCATTTGCATTGCTGCGCCGGATGCCGCAATATCTGCAGTCATTCCGGCAGTAGTTCGAAAATTCAATGAGTCCCCGGAGATAGATCTCCTTTCCGTAAACCGCCTCCCGTTTCTCCCGGGCCAGCGAATACAGCAGCTCCTCATCCGCCTCCGTATGACTGCGCAGAAGTTGCAGCAGCTCTGCATCGTTCAGATTTCCCTCCCGGAAAAGCCGCCGGATCAGCTCCTGATTCTCCATATCCTTTAAATCCTGCACGCGCACTCTCCTTTGACAAACGCTCAATGCATCACCGGCTCTACAGCTCTTTCCAGAATCCCGTTCATAAACGAGATACAAGTACCGTAGTTCGTGAACGGCACACCCTGGTCCTGCGCCTGCTTCATCCGGAACAGCACCTCGCGGTCTTTCAGCATGCAGGCACCGCAGTGAATGATCAGCCTGTAGTCCGTCAGCTCCTCCGGGAAGCCGTGTCCGCTGGTCACCTCAAATTCCAGCGCCTTCCCCGTATATTTACGAAGCCAGTTGGGAATTTTAAAGCTGCCGATGTCGTCGCACATGCGGTGATGGGTGCAGCCCTCGGAAATCAGCACCCGATCCCCGTCCTGCAGCCTCTCGATGGCCGCCACGCCCTTCAGCGCCTCCGCGAGAAAGCCCTTGTACCGGGCCATAAGAATAGAGAAGGATGTCAGCGGCACCTCCCGGGGCACAATGGCACTCACCGTCTTGAAGGCCTGACTGTCGGTAATCACCAGACGGATGTGATTCACCCCGTCCTGATTCACGAGTGCAATCGTATCCTGAAGCTCCTCCGGCTGACAGCAGAGCGCCCGGGCATGGTTATTGAGAATCTCCGCCAGCACCATCTGCTGCGGCAGAATCAGTCTTCCCTTGGGGGCCGAGCTGTCCACCGGGATCACCAGGATGAAGAGGTCGCCCGGTGCCACCAGTCCCTCCAGCAGATCCTTCGTCTCCAGCACGGACTTACTCAGCCGGCCGATAAGGGCCTTCAGGAGATAGACATTCTGGTTCGTGAGGGCGCTGACCCGGATCTCGCCATAGAGCAGCTTCTCCTCTGCTGCCCCCTTGGTCAATGTCTTCGGCCCTTCCTCCCCGGCTGCTGCCGACTCTGCCGTTTCCCCATCTCCTTGGGCGTGAATCAATGAGGACAGCAGCGCGGCCGGGATCTCCTGCGTTTCATCGTTGATGATGCCGAAGGCATTGTCCTGAAAGGCCGGAAGGGACTCCGATTTGTTGTGACAGATGACATAGGGGAGCTTCTTCTCGCGAAAAATCTGCAGAAGCGCACGGTCCACAGGATGAGAAAGGGCTTCCTCGTCGGTGACCAGCACGGCTATGTCCACCCGATTCAGAATCTCCTTCGTCTTCCGCACCCGCTTCTCTCCCAGCGCGCCCACATCGTCATAGCCCGGGGTATCGATGATGACCACCGGACCGATGGGCAGAAGCTCCATGGCCTTCTGCACCGGATCCGTCGTGGTGCCCTTCGTGTCGCTGACCACGGAAAGCTCCTGCTCCGTGACCCGGTTCACAAGACTGGACTTACCCACGTTCCGACGACCGAAAAAGCCGATATGAAGCCGCTCTGAGGACGGCGTATTCTGCAGACTCATTTTTTCTCCTCCTGAAAGTGTATGACACGACAGTTCAGCACCGCATTTCTGCCGTGCTGAACAATCATCGTATTACTTCGCTCTGTTTTGCTTTGCCTTCTTCTCAATGCGCTTGTTGAGATCAGAAAAGGCCTTGGCCTTCCGGTTCGCTACGGCATCCCGCTCCTGCTGCTGACCCTTCACCTCGGAGGAGTGCTTTGCCAGTGATTTCTCCAGATCGCTGAAGCTCAGCTTGGTGTATCTGCGGGCATCCGCACTTTCCTTCACGACCTCCCAGCCCTCGGGTGCCTTCTTCTCGGCATCCTCAATCACCCGCTCCGGATCCTTTCTCTCCAGGAACGGCTGGAACTCCTTGATATCCTCCATGATCTCCAGCATCCGTACCACGCTCTGGTGCCGGGCATTCTCGAGACTCGAGCCGTGCTTCAGGCCCCGACCGTCTGACTTCATGTATTTAGTCAGATAATTCCGGCACTCCGCATAGGCCTTCTCCGCATTCTCCTCCGTCTTATTCTGCAGATAGCTCTCCATGGCCGCCTTCAGATCCTGGTATACCTGCGGTGTCTTCTTGACAGTGCCGTACCAATGTCTTTCTGTGCTGTTGCTCACGGCATGGAAGGCATCTGCCAGATCCCGGAGATTGCTTTCTCTGTCATAGGCCATTCTCAGGTCGCTGTAGGTCTCGTTGATCTTGTCCAGATTGCCCTGCAGCGCCGCCAGATTCTGCTGCTTCTTTTCGAGATTCTCTGCCTTTACCTGCGCCTTGTATTCCTCCGGGAAGAGATTGTCCAGCCCGTGCTTCCGGATCTCGATAAGCTCATTGCGGGCCTGATCAATTCTCTTCCGGCAGTTCGGCAGGATGACCTCCAGCTCCTTCCGGGCCTTCTCCTGCTTATCCAGCTGCTCCTGCAGGGCTTTCGTCAGAGCCTCCTGCTGCTTCACGGCCTCCTTCAGGCTCTCCGGCGTCTGCTCCGCAGACTGCATTTTCTCCGCCAGCAGCTCCTGCTCATCCATGATGTTCAGGATACTCTCCCTGGCCTCCGCCAGCGCAAAGTGCGGCTTTACGATTTCATGATTGTTCTCGCGAACAGCCTCCAGAATCCGATCCTCCGCCGGTCTGTATACGTTGTTCAGGACATCCTGATCGAAACGCTTGTGTTCGGGCAGTTCCACCTCCAGCGCTTCGAACGTCTGCCGGTATGCTGCCAGCTTCTCTGCGGCCTCCGCAGCCTCCGGGGTCAGCCCTTTTCTTACAAGATACTCGAGGCCTCCCAGCATATCCACTGTTTTGTTGTGCAGCTTGAGGTACTCAAAGGACAGACCTCTGCATTCATCCTGCAGACGATTTGCCTCGTTCCGCATCTCAAGCTCTCCCTGCAGTATGAAATCAGCCCGCGGCTTGCCGCCGCGCTCCCTATCATCAATATTGTCCTGATAGTTGCTGAAGTCTTCCTCCTCATCCTGCATCACATCGATATCCTGAATCGCCTTCAGCGCCACCTTATTCTTGGTCTCAAAGCTGTTCTGCGCCGCAGCGAAGCTTTCCTGCGCCGCCTTCAGCTCCGCTTGATAGGCCCGGATCTCCTCGTCAGAAGGCACATTCTGCAAGTCCAGCGTTCTGGGATCATAGAAGCGGAACAGCGTCGCATGGGAATCCTTGGGATTCTTTGTCATCTGCTGCAGCAGCTGAATGCGGCTGTTCCGATAGTCTGCTGCACTGAACTCTCCCTTGCGCAGCGCTTCACTGAGCTGCTTGGCCTGTGCTTCATTGCCCAGTGTATTCTCCATAACCGCCACCGGATCGTAGTCTCCCGGCTTTAAAGAAGCAAAATAGGCATCATTGTACTGGTTCTTCATGTCCAGAAGGTCTAAATAAACCATCTGCATCTCATTGTGACTCAGCAGTCCCTGCGCCTCAATATCGTCCGATATCTTCAGCAACGTCTCAATGTCCTCATCCATCGGCACCGGCTCTGCCGTACCGTACAGCTCCATATAGGCCAGGGTATGCCACAGCGTCTCGAAGGCCTTTCGGAAATTGCCGGAAAACCGTGTCTCCGGCGGGAAAAGCTCGTCCATCGTCTTCTCTTCGGCCATTCCCGCGTCCTGGTAAGCCTTGTAGAGCTTGTCATAAAGCTCTCCCTTCAGGCTGTTGATCTGCTGGTTGTCAAATTCCGTATAAACCGACAGCAGGTCCTCTACGAGTCCTCTCTCATCAGACGCATCGTTCCCAAAGAATGCCTTCAGCGCCTTTTTCTTCTCCTCTTCATTTGTTGGAATGCTGTACCACATCGTTTTTCTCCTTTAGTAATGTATGTGTATATTTCTTTACTCCCTGTGTCAAATCACTTACAGGCATTACGATAGCATCCGAAGAGACACAAAACAGGCACACTCCATCAGAAGTATACCGGAAAGCTCCCGCGGCAGAGCCGACCGGAAATCCCCAGGCTCGGCAGGGGCTGCAGCCCGCAGCTCTCCGGCAGAATCGAGCCGTACAAGGGATCCGCAAAGACCGGCATTTTTTCGCTCCGCTCTCCCTTCAGGACAATGTCTTCGGCCAGGGTCTGCAGGGCCTGCTCCAGTCCTTCCTCTCCCTCCGCACAGCGGCCGAGAGAGGCCGGCAACACTGCCGCGCTCTTCTCCAAGGGGCAGAGCACATAGGCACGTTTCCCGTGGGCAAGCTCCCAGGCCCGGGCGAGGGATGCCGTCCGGACAGCTTCCCCGACAAAAACAGCCGCTGCCACTTGGGTGTCATTTTCCCGATCATAGCTAAGCTGCGAAAATGCCTTTCCCTCTGCTGCCGCCCGCAGCGCTGTGAACACCGGCGCAGAAAAGCCCTTAACCGGAGCGCCGATCACGTAGGGCGTGCCGTATTTCTCATAAAGGTATTTCGAGAGGGGAAGACCCGCAGCGGAAAGCACCAGGTTCACCGCCGCCTCCGGGGTCCGACAAAGCCTCTCCGCATTCGTTTCATAGGCAAAATTTGCCAGCACGGAAAAGCCGTTTTCCGAAAGCAGCTGCTGCAGCCTGCGGACATTCTCCGGGTTGGCATAATCCAGGGGCGTGAGCCCCAGAAGATTCACGGGAATGGGATTCGCCCGGCCCGCCGATTCAACTTCCCTTCGCAAGCTGCCGGGATCATTCTCTTCCGCCGTTAGCCGAGCCGCCCCTGCGGAAAATCCACTCGCCGGGGACTGCGCATAGCGAAGCCATGCCTCGCCAACGCCCGTGATGTAGTCATGCATGCCATTGCTGGGAACATAAAAGCAGGGAACAGCGCAGCGCTTTTCCAGCTGCCGGCAGATCCCTTCGAAATCCGTACCGTTGAGATAGGGCAGCGGAGAATTGCAGAGGGCAATGAAGCGCGGCCGCGGGAAAATACTCTCGAAGGCCGCTGTGACATCATCCATCAGCTTATCGTCCCGGCCCAGCACCAGATCCCGCATGCTGCAGGCACTGATGAAAATGCTGGCGGGCTTCCGGTACCAGCGGAGCTCATCATGGGTATTGTAGGTGGAGTTACAGCCGGAGGGATCGTGCATCACCACCATGCCGCCCAGCTCATACAACGCCGCGCAAATACCGGAAACATCTCCAGCCGGTACCGGTGCCACTCTGTAGACTTCCTTCATTCTCTGCTTCTCCTCCGCTGCACGCCAAACTGCGGGAGCCGTTCATCACGGTCCCGCAGAATGCGCTTTATCACTTTGCCTTGCCTTTTGCCTTCTTCGCTGCCTTCGCAGCCTTTGCCGCATCCTTCGCAGCCTTGGCGGCTGCCTTCTGCTGTGCGGCTCTTGCCTTCGCCTTCTTCTCTTCAATTCTCTTGTTGAGATCCGTGAAGGACTTGCTGTTTCCGTTATTTCCAACATGGCGAGCCGCCTGCTTGGATTCCGCGGAATGTTCTGCCAGAGACTTCTCCAGCGCTTCGAAGTTTATCCTCTTGTAACGGCTGGCTTCATCTTTGTCTTCCACAATGGCCCAGCCTTCTCCCGGCTCACCCGGGTGTATATGTTTTCTGGTGTCAACAATCTTAAGACTGCTCTGGAAATCCGGCATTTCCTCCATCAGCTCCAGCATTCTCACCACACCCTGGTTGCGGATATTTTCTGTCTTGCTGCCCTTCTTCAGCTTGCCGTAATCCTCCATCCAGCCGGCAAGGTAATTGCGGCATTCTTCGTAAGCCTTTTCTGCCTTTTTCTCACCGCCGTTCTGCAGATAATCCGTCACGGCTGCCTTCATATTCTGGAAAGCAGTGTCATCCTTTTTCTTTCTTACGAGGAAACCTGTACTACCCGCCTTGGTATCGCTGATGCCGCCGAATACAGTCTCCAGCTCTGCGCGATTCCGCGGCTCGTTAAACCTCAAAATAGACTGCTTGCAGTATTGCATCATCTCATAACGGCTCTCATCCAGTGCCACCAGATTCCTAGCCCGCTTCTTCAGCGCCTTCTCAAGGAATTCCTTCTTCTGATCCGCATCGCCGAAAACACGTTCGTTTTTACGATTTGCAGCATCCAGATCGCGGTTTGCCTGGTTAATTTGCTCAACACATACATGCACATCCGCAGCAAATGTATCCCGCAGCTTCTGCCCTCTGTCTGTCACCTTTTTCTGCTGTTCCTCGAGAAGCTTCTGCGCACTCTCCCTATCTCCCTGGAAATCTGCCTTGTCCAGTGCTTCCTGCTTTTCCAGGATTTCCTCCTGATCCTTCTTCAGCGCTTCCAGCTCTTTTCCGGCCTCAGCAATGCGCTTCTTCAGCTTGTCCTGTCCATCTGTCATCGTCTGATCGAATTTTGTCAGATTCGTGTCAAACGCCTGCATGACCTCCTGATACAGATCCGGAAGCTCCGGTGCAGCGGTTAACTGCCTTCTCTTCTCTGCAAACTCCGCCCGCTTCTGCTCAAGCTCCCTCGTATCCGCATTCCGATAAATCTGGGCCAGCCTATCCATACTGCGCAGCACTGCACGGCAGTGTCTTTCGATCTCCTTAGATGACATCGCCATGTAATCGAAGCGCTCTTCTACATCATTTTTCCATGAATGATAATTGTCTGCTATTTTCTTGGCGTATTTTTCTCTGGCCGACGGCTTTAACGTTCCTTCCCGAACCTCCTCCGCCTTCTGCAACAGCTTTTCTGCATTTGCTAAGTATTCCTCAATCGTCTCGATAATCTTCTGCACCTCTGTCTGCTCTACCTTGTTCACTGGATTTCCCATATCTCTGTCTCCTTATATTCTTTCATCATGCAATGAAGCTTGTGTTTTGTGCTTCATGTATCTCTTGTTTACAGGTCGCAGTATAGCAGAGTAAAAGACACAGATTAGACACAAGTACAAGTGGAAGGCTTTGCTGTGCAAAGCCTCTGATACGCTCGGATTCATCTCGAGCTGGAAGCTCTCGATGAACTTGCCTATGGCAAGCATGCATCCAAGATGCATGTCAGATCGTTACGAAATTTGCTTCATGCAAATTTCTTCACTGCCGCTAGGGCATCATACATCAACCAAGCATAGTCTCCACCAGGCTGGGCAGTCCCAGGCCCTTGCGCTGCACCAGCTCCTCCGCGGACTTCTCCTCAGAGCAGGCCGTGATCATGTCCCGGAGCAGCTGTCGAACGGCCTGATAGCCCCAGGCTCCACCGTTTTCGATTTGGTTCACAAAATAGGGCGTATCCTCATAGAAGGCAGCCATCGGGCCCAGGGCAAGGCGGAGGGGTTCCCAGGAAAGGGCAGCATCTGCATCACAGGGCACTCTGCCCTGTTCCTGTCTCTCCGCGGTTTCATGTGCCTCGTTTTTCCGCGCCTCTCTCAGCCCTGCGCCCGCTCTCGCCCGGTTGAAGGCCCGGACATCGCTGACCGACAAAATTTCCACCTCCGGCGCATGAACTTTCAGCCACTGCAGATCTGCTTCCTCCTCCGGCAGCGGTGCATCCAGATAAATGCGCTTTACCGGAAGACCATGCGCAAGCAGCAGTCGTGCTGCACTGAGCGGCTGTACCAGCCCGACACCGTCCAGGCTGATTTCCGTCTGATAGAGAAAGGCCGGCAAGGCAGCAAAGGCAGCTTCACAGGCGGCTTCTTCCTTTTGGCAGAAATCAGTGAGCCAGATGCGCCATCCCTCTTCTGCTGCTGCAAGCGGCTGCATTCCCTCCGCAGTCGCATTCTGCAGCGCCGCAGAATCTCCCGGCAGTCGGGCCTCCAGAAGTCCGCAGTCCCGCAGCTTCTTAAACAATTCCAGCAGGCTTCCCCGGATGTCTTCATAGCCAAGCTTCACAGGAAGATACAGCCAATCCTTTTTCTCCTCCGCTGCAAATTTCCGGAGGCCGAAGCAGGCCGCGGGGCTGCGGGTGAGAAACAGAGACACTTTTCCGAGGGATTGATAGTCCGAAAACGTAGAACAGTCCTGGGGCTGTCGATAGGAAATGCCCAACTCCCGCAGGAACTGCGCCAGTGTACTGTCCTCCGGCAGGGAGAGGTTGTCGGAAACCAGCGACACAAAGGACTTCTGCACCGGGCTCTCCGAAGCCGCCGGCTGCCGCCCGACCTTCAGGGGTGACAGCATTTCCCTGCGTAGCTTCATGTCGGGGCTGGGGCCGAGCTTCTGCATGGCGGGATCCATCCAGCAGCGGAGAAAGCAGATGTCCGGGAATTCCCGCTCCAGCATCCGGAAGATATAATTCTCGTCCGCCCCCACCATGTGGTGCATGCAGACCAGAAACAGCAGCACCGCCCGGGGGCGGTAGGGAAGCTTCCGGATCAGATCCGCCGTGCCCTGAATGGTCACCTCCTCCAGGCGGCCGTCGAGAATCTCCGCCTCCGTGGGCATTACCGCCGAAAAGCGGGATGTCAGGCCCATTTCCGCAGCGGTCATCACCACGCCCCGGAGACAGTTGTCAGAGCAGACATAGATCGCATGGCTCTCCGGCAGGAGGCTTCCAATATGCACGATATTCCAGCTTTCATGGACAGGGCAACTGTACTGCATAGCTTATACCTTCGAATACACGGCCTTGCAGCTGACGCCGGGAAGCTGTCCCAGCTTGCCGGACAGGGCGGACACCAGGGGCTGGGGCGCATCCACGGCAATGCTGATGATGCTGATGCCCTTGGTCCGGTAGGGAATGCCCATGCGGCCGATGATGTAGTCCCGGCTTTCGTGAAGGGCGGCATTCACCGCCGCCACGGAATCGGGATTTTCAATGATAATGGCCAGAACGGCTACACGTGTGTCCATGGTATTCTCCTTCTTGATATCAACAGATTCTAGGCAATAACTCATTTCCCGGCTCGGGGAGAAGGGTTTCGGCGCCGATTTCGGTGCTCATGATGACTCTGCCGGGGTTCTTCTCGGTCACCTGTCCGATGACGGCAGCCCCCTTGGTATAGGGCTGCTCCCGCAGCACGGACAGGAGCTTCTCGCTTTCCTCATGGGGCACAAAGATCACGAGACGTCCCTCACAGGCCAGATACAGGGGCTCCAGTCCCAGCATGCCGGTAACGCCCGCCACTTCCGGTGCAACGGGAATGGCGGCCCGGTCCAGATGGATGCCCACATGGCTCTCCGCCGCAATTTCATACAGCACAGTGCCCACACCGCCCCGGGTGGCATCCCGGATCACATGGATGTCCTTCACTGCCGTGAGCGCTGCCTCCACCGGCTTCCAGAGCGGCGCACAGTCGGAGCTGACATCCGCCTCGATGCCGTATTCGTCCCGCGCCAGCAGGATGGTGCAGCCGTGGCGTCCCACGTCTCCTGTCACGATGATATCATCTCCCGGCTTTGCCAGCTTGCCGGAGGTTTCTGCCTCCGGCAGCAGCTCGCCCACGCCGGTGGTGGTGATGAAGAGTCCGTCACACTGCCCTTTTCCGGCCACCTTGGTGTCGCCGGCCACGAGACAGACGCCCACCTCCTTTGCGGTTTTCTCCATGGCCGCTGCGATTTCCTCCAGCTTGTCCATGGGGAAACCCTCCTCGATGACGAAGGCACAGGTCATGTACAGGGGACGTGCGCCCATGCAGGCCAGGTCGTTGACGGTGCCGCAGATGGAGAGCTTGCCGATGTTTCCGCCCGGGAAAAAGGCCGGGGAAACGATGAAGCCGTCGGTGGTCATGGCCATCCGGCCCTTCGGCACCGGCAGCACCGAGGCGTCATCCGCCGTGAAATAGGGATTTTGAAAATGCGCCTGAAATACCTTATGAATCAATTCACTTGTCTGCTTGCCTCCGGCACCGTGGGCCAGAGTCACCACTGAAGAATTCATTTCTACCTCCTATTTGTAATCCACTGGGATGAGCGACATCAAAGCCCTCCTATCATACCGTAACTGTACCAGGCCGCACATGCGCCCTCGGAGGACACCATGCAGGCCCCCACGGGATGCTCCGGTGTGCAGGCCTTGCCGAACAGGGGACACTCTTCGGAGCGGATCTTTCCTGTCAGCACCTCGCCGCAGCGGCAGGCGGTCTTGTAATGGCTCTCCAGCTGCGGAATTCCGCATTTCTTCCGGGCATCAAAATCCGAAAGAATGTCCTGCAGCGCAAGGCCCGAGCCCGGAATCACGCCGATGCCGCGCCACTCTGCGTCCACCGGCGTCAGCATTTCTGCCACCAGCTTCTGTGCATTTGGACTGCCCCCGGCAGTCACCACGCGGGGATAGCAATTCCGGAAGAAGCCCGGCTTCTCTGCACCGGAGACATTGTCCTCCGCTGCCGGAAGCTTCGCAAATTCCGTCACCGCGATGGCCAGCGCCGTCAGCAGCTCGCGCCCCGTAAAGCCGGCACAGACACCGCTGATGCCGCGGCGGGCCAGCGCCTCATAATAGGCGGTGCCGGTGATGGCCAGCACATGCCCCGGATACAGGAAGAGATCCGTGGCACCCGCCATGGCCTCGATCGCGCCGGGCATGGTCTTGTTGGCGGTGAGGAGGGAAAAGTTATGAAGTCCCTGCTGCTTCGCCTGCTGCACCGCGAGGCAGCTCGCAGGCGTGGTGGTTTCAAAGCCCACCGACAGGAACACCACCTGCTTCTCCGGATACGCTGCTGCCAGCGCCACCGCATCCAATGGGGAATATACCACTCGAATGTCGCTGCCCCGGCCCCGGCTCAGCTGCAGGGAGCTGCGGCTGCCCGGCACCCGCACGAGATCACCGAAGGTGCAGATCATGCACCGCTTCTCCTCTGCCAGCCAGACGGCCTCATCGATGAAGGAAACCGGGGTCACGCAGACCGGACAGCCCGGGCCGGAAATCAGCTGGATCTTCTCCGACAAAAGCTGCCGGATGCCCAGTCGGAAGATTTCGTGGGTATGGGTGCCGCAGACCTCCATGATCCGACATTTTCGCCCGTCATATTCCCGAAGGATCTTTTTTGCCTGTTCCAGTGTATCCATACTTACTTCAGTCCTTCCTCCAGCAGCGTGTCTGTCTCCTCCACGTCCGAATCCGAAATCCGGGCAATGGCGGCACCTGCGTGCACCATCACATAGTCACCGGGCTGCAGCTGATCCAGCAGTGCCGCGGAAACGGTGCGCTTCGCGCCGTCTGCCGACACCAGCGCCATGCCGTTGGAAACCTGAATTACCTTTGCCGAAAGTCCTACACACATATTTTTCACTCCCTACCAGCCATCAAAACAATTTCAAGAATTTTACATAGTACAACAGGCACCCGCTCGCCAGGCTGTCACTCAGCCCAATGGACAACAACTGCCTGCCCAAGCCCAATGCCCCCGTCGTTGGCGGGGATCAGATGATGCTTCAGCACCTTGAGTCCCCGGGCCTTGAGCTTATCCTCCATGAGCCCCAGCAGTAGCGTGTTCTGGAAGCTGCCGCCGGACAGCGCCGCTGTATCCACCTCATTTTCCGCGGAAAGCTGTGCCGCGGCCTCCGCGAGCAGCAGCGCCAGCCCCTCATGGAAGAAATACGCCAGCTCCTGAAGGCCGAAAGCATTGTCCTCCGTAGCACGCCGATTCTGCGTCGTCAGTGCCAAGCGCTTCTCCAGCAGGAAGCGGAACAGAAGATCCGTCCGCACGATGAGCCGGTCTGCCTCCGCATCCAGCTCATTGGCTGCCGCCGCGTCCGTGTCCTCCCAGATGGCTTCGTCCTCCACGCTGCTCTGACCGAGCGCCTCCTCCCGCTGCAGCATCTGCCTGCGGAAGCTCTCAAATTCCGGCAGCAGCGCCGCGGCCCGCACCGGATCTGCCGCCATGGCCTGATACATCAGCTGAACAGCGCCCTCGCCCTCATAGCTCGACTGCAGCCGGATGCCCAGCAGCGCACTGACGGCATCAAAGAGACGGCCGCAGCTCGTGGAAGTAATGGCGTTCAGATTCCGGTCATGGAGCATAAACTGGGCCCGCAGGGTATTCTGGTCCGCCAGCCCCAGCTGCCGCACGATTTCCTCGGTCCGACTCCGGGCCACGAAGCCGCCGATATCGGCATCCAGACGGTTCGCGGCCTTTTCCAGACTGTAGATCATGGACACCGCGATGCGCCAGCCCTCCCGGGAGGCCGTGTCCCCGCCGATCTGCAGGAAGGGCTTAATGCTGGCGGCCCGGCGGAAATGCCGGTAGTCCGCAATGAGCATTTCACCGCCCCAGATGCTGCCGTCGGTGCCGTAGCCCGTGCCGTCCAAGGCAATGCCGATGACCGGCTGGGGATGGTCATTTTCCGCCATGCAGGAAACGATGTGGGCATAATGATGCTGAATCCGCAGCAGCGGCAATCCCCGCGCCTCGGCGATCTCCTCTGCCACAGCAGTGGAATTGTAGCGAGGATGCAGGTCGCAGGCGATGACTGCCGGCTTCGCCTCCAGCAAGGTCTCCATGCGCTGTACCGATTCCCGCAGGGCGTCACAGGTGCGGAGATCCGTGAGATCTCCCACATAGCTGCCCGGGTAGAAAAGGTCGCCCACACCGAAGCAGAAGGTGTTTTTCAGCTCTCCGCCGATGGCCAGCACCTGCCGCTTCGATCCGGCTGCCGAAGCGCCGGCATTGTCCTCCGCAGCAGCCGCCGACACGTGATACGGCAGGGGCGCATAGCCCCGGGAACGCCGCAGCATCAGGGGCTCGCCACGGAAATACTGAAGGACGGAATCGTCCGCCCGCATGCGGATGTCCCGGTTGTTGCTGAGAATCAGGTCCGCAATGCCGCCGAGCTCCTGCGCCGCACTCTCATCGTCCCGGCAAATCGGGGCCCCGGCGTGGTTTCCGCTGGTCATGATGAGGACATCCGGAAAGTCATCCGGGCTCAGCGAAAGCTTGGCTTGCGGAGCGCCCGGATGACAATAGTCAAACAGCAGGCGCTGCACCGGCGCATAGGGCAGCATGACGCCGAGATAGGGATTGTCCGGTGCCACAGACGGCGCAATCCGGGCATTGTCCCGCTTCCGGAGCAGCAGAATGGGCTTCTGGTGTCCCGTCAGCGTCTCTCTCTCCTGACGGTCCATCCGGCAAATGTCTTCGGCCGCCGTCAGATTCCGCGCCATGACGGCAAAGGGCTTCGCGGGTCTGTGCTTCCGTTCCCGGAGCCTCCGGACTGCCGCCTCGGAGGTGGCATCGCAGCAGAGATGAAAGCCGCCGATGCCCTTCACCGCCACGATACCGCCCTCCCGGATCACCTTCCGGGTCTGCCGCAGCGCTTCCTCGCCGCGAACCTCCGGCTGCCCCAGAAGATACAATTCCGGGCCGCAGTGGGGACAGCAGACGGGCTGGGCGTCATAGCGCCGATCCGCCGGATCATGGTACTCCCGCGCGCAGTCCGGGCACATGGGAAAGTGCTTCATGGAGGTGCGCTCCCGATCATAGGGAAGGCTGTCCAGAATGCTGAGGCGCGGACCGCAGCAGGTACAATTGATGAAGGGATGGAGATAGCGGCGGTTCTGCGGATCCATCAGCTCCGTTTCACACTCCGGGCACATGGCAATGTCCGGGGACACGAAGATTTCTCCCGCGGTTTTCTCGCTCTCCACAATGCGGAAGTCCGAAAACTGCAGCTGCTTCTCCTCTTCTGATAACGGCAATGTCGTCAGCTTCAGGATGGTGGCTCTTTTCGGCGGCTGCTGCAGCAGAAGGGATTGGAACGTCGCAAGCTGCGCCTCGGTACCCGCGGCAAAGACCTCCACAAAGGGCCCTCGGTTGGAAACGGTGCCGGTGATGCCGCATTCTGCGGCGAGACGCGCCACAGTGGGCCGGAAGCCCACGCCCTGAACGATGCCGTAGATATGAAATTTTCGGATCATAAAGTTCTCACTCATCTTGACCTCCATCGGTCATCATCGGAAAGCCGGAAATCGCCGGCTCCGGAATCTCCAGGAAGCAGCCACCGAAATCGGACGGCAGCATTTTTTTCAATACCGCATCGCCCAGAATCAGGTCATAGCCTGCACGCTGCGGCAGGTCATCTTCGCCCGGCTGTTCCCGGGACATGGCTTCCGCATTCTGTGTTCTCTTCTGCCCCGGATGCAAAAGTGCCCAAAGCTCCGATTCCTCCGACAGGAAGCGATCCCCCGCCTCCATCCATTCCGGCAGCATCTTAAAGAAGCTCATTACGTGGATTTCAGGATTGTTTGATACGCTCGCCGCCAGGACCTTACGGAGGCTGTTGCCCAGCACCTGCTCCTGCACGATCAGGACCCGCTGCGGCTTTATGCCGTCGAAAAACGCACGGATGTCCGCAGCAGGCATTCCCTGCGCCATTTCCTGTCCCGTCTTTTTCCTGTCTTCCGCAACCTGCTTCTCCCAGGCTCTCTGCAACAGTCGCCCGGCCGCGGGATGCTGTACACGGTATTCCGTGCCAAAGCGTTTTTTCAGCTCCTTCGCTGCCGCGAGTCCCGGCACGGAGGTCACGAGATTCAGCACATTTTCGGACACCCGGCGGTAGTCCTCGAGGCTTGCGCCATGAGCGTAAAAAGAGATGTAAAGCTTCTCTGCCGCAGGGGGCGCAGAAGGTGCAGTGGATGCACCGGAAAGCAGCTCTCCCTCTTCGAGACATTCTGCAATGCCCTCCCGAATCCACGCCCGCTCTGCGGGATCACTCTCCGTCATGGGAAAGGTGCCGAAGACACCGATACGCCCGGCCGCAACCCGGTTTTCCGCGCCGCCAGCATTATCCTCTTCCTCTGTCGGAGGCGCAAATGCTGCCTGCAGTGCAAGATAGGCCTTTTCCGCGCCGTATTCGAAGCTTTTCATGCCGTTTGTTTCAATGCAGAGGATCGGCACGCTTACCTTCTTCTGCAGCATACGGCGAAGGGCCTGGTAATCTGTGCCGATGACCGCCGGCACCGGTGTGCCCACGATGGCGATGAATTTCGACTGCAGCTTTTCCTGAGCATGGACGATCTTCTCCACCAGGGCCCTGTCCCGGCCCATAATGGCATCCATGTCCCGGAGACCGGCACTGAAGATGGCGGATCGCGCACGGCTCCAGCGGGGCTCGTCAAAGCCGCAGATATTGCCGGTGCAGCCGCCCGCATCCAGGATCACCACCATGCCGCCCAGCTCGTACAATATGGAAACGGCACCGGACTGGTCCGGCGCAAAGGGTGTCAGATATTTTCGAAGTCCGCGCACCATGAACATTACTCCTTTTCACATACTGCCAGAATCTGCTCCATCAGCCGCCGGATCCCGGCATAGCCGTAGGGCTGTTCATCCTCGGAAAAGCGCACGTGTCTTGCTTCCGGCTGGTAAAAGGCCGCATCCTTTCCGATGGTCACGTCACAGGGACAGGCGCTGCTGTCGTAGTACAGCATCGTGGGCTCCATATTGGAGAGAATCCGGGTCGCCGGGCTCTTCTCCGCCAGGAACTGAAGACAGCGAAAGTCCTCTGCCGTGGGATTGCCGTAGATCTCGCCTACGCGGAAGCCGTACTTCACCAGCGCCGCCGCGAGCGCAAAGGGATTCCCGTTCATGGACTCGCCGACATTGAACCGAAGCGCAGGACGCGCCTGCTGCAGCTTCTCGACAGCGTCCTGTGCCTCCCGACAGCCAATTGTCGTCTCCAGCGGAAGCCCCAGGGCCTGCGCCAGTGCCTGATACTGCCGCTGCACCGCGTCGATGTCATAGAAGCGCTCCAGCAGGATGAAGGGAATGCCCAGCCGCTTTTCCATATCGAGTGCCGCCGGGACTGCCTCCCGGTTCAGCACCAGGGAAAAGTTTGCCTCACCGAAGCGCTGAAAGTCCGCAAAGCTCGTGCAGCGGCCCATTTCATTGATTTTTTTTACACCGAGACGCCGGAGCATTTCATAGAGCTCGAAGTCCGGCTGCAATCCGGCAAAGAAGCCCAGGAAATTCACGGTTGTGCCCCGCTTCTTCTGCTTCTCCACGAGGGAATACAGGGACTCCCGAACGTGCACCATGGGCGGCTTCCGGCCCTCCCGGGTCAGAGCATACATATAACAGGGGCGTACCCGCACACCGGCGGCCTCCTCTGCCTTCCGGGAAACCCGCTCCATATCGGTGCCCAAAAGCGCGTCCACACAGGTAATGCAGAGCATCACCACCGAGGGCTTCTCCGGAAGAAACTCCACGATTTCCTGCACCGCCTCCGGAATCTTCCGAAGATGCCGTCCCGTCACGAGATCCGTTTCGTCCATCAGCAGATAAAAAAAGCGATTCTCATAGCCCGGGATCCGGGTGATCTCGCCCGTGTTCCGTCCGCAGCAGCCCGGCGAAATGATCAGCATGACGGAGCCGGGAATGGACAGGCCGGCCCGCTTCACGCCGAAGCCCTCGGCCCCGGGAGAATTGAAGGCCAGGGTGGCCGGGGAGCTGTAGATGAGATGCGTGTCATTCTGAAATTCCGACGGCAGCTTCTCCGGTCCCAGCGCAGCCAGCTCCGCTGCAGTATAGCTCACCGCCTTCACGTTCATTCCGCATCCTCCCGGAGAAGGTCATCGCAAAGCGCCAGAAATTTCGCCGCAATGGCAGAATCCGGATAGGCCTCAATGACGGTCTTTCCCTGATCCTCCGCCAGATTGATCTCGTCGCTGCGGGGAAAATCCGCCGCGATGCGCAGTCCCCGTTCCGCCGCGAAGCTTTTGACCCGGCTTTCCTCCTCCGGAATGTTCCGCCGATTCAGGATAATGCCTTCCACCCGCGCATAGCCGCGGTCCTCGAAATTCTTTACTGCCGTGTTGATGTTGTTGGCGGCATAGAGCGCCATCTTCTCACCGCTGGTGACGATCAGCACCTTCTCGGCATAGCCCTCCCGAATAGGCGCCGCGAAGCCGCCGCAGACCACATCCCCCAGAACGTCGAAGAGCACCACATCCGGCTGCTCCGTTTCCAGAAGCTGCAGCTCATCCAGCAGATTAAAGGTGCTGATGATGCCCCTGCCGGCACAGCCCATGCCCGGCGTGGGACCGCCGGTCTCGATGCAGAGCACATTGCCGAAGCCCCGGCGGCTGATCTCCTCCAGGCTCTCCGGATCCCTGTCGTACTCCCGCATATAATTCATGACCGGCATCAGGGGCGCACCGGACAGCAGATTTCCCGTGGAATCCGCCTTGGGATCACATCCGATCTGAATGACCCGCTTGCCCCGTACCGCGAAAGCCGCCGCCAGATTGGAGGTCACCGTGGACTTGCCGATACCGCCCTTGCCGTAGATTGCAATTTTCAGCATAAAAATACTCCCCTGCATTGCTGCAGAGGAGCGGCTTATGAATCTAGGTTTATCGAAACGGCGGCAGCGGATATCCATTGTATATCCGGCTCCCGCGTATCCACGATTTTCATCATTCATCGGCCTTTCCTGCGCAGAATGCTCTTTACAGTCAAGTAACACTCTGTAAGAGTAGCACAAAAAAGGCTGTTAGTGATAGTTAATTACTGCTTCGCGGCTTCCCCATGATTACGATTACGCGTCATACTCCAGGGGCTTCCGCTTCATCCAGTCCTCGAACTCCGCATCGGTGCAGCGCACATAATGCGAGCCCTCCACCAGATGATCGCTTCCCTTCGTATAGTCAATGCCGGAGGTCTTGTAATCATAGCTCTCCGCGGTTCTCTGCTTCTCCACCACCGGGTTCGGAGACGGGATGGCAGACAACAGGGACCGGGTATAGGGATGTACCGGATGCGAGAAGATCTCATCTGTGGTGCCGGTCTCCAGAAGATGACCGAGGTGCAGTACACCGATACGATCGGAAATGTACTTAACCATGGACAGGTCGTGGGCGATGAAGAGGTACGCTGTGCCGGTCTCCTCCTGAATGTCCTTCATGAGGTTCACCACCTGCGCCTGAATGGACACGTCCAGTGCGGAGATACACTCATCCGCAATGATCAGCTTCGGGTTCATGATCAGCGCCCGGGCAATGCCGACACGCTGCCGCTGGCCGCCGGAGAACTGATGGGGATAACGGGTTGCATGCTCCGGTGCGAGTCCTACCTTCTTCAGGATGGTCTTCACCTTCGCGTCTCTCTCCTCCCGGGTCTTGCAGGTACCGTGAATGTCCAGACCCTCACCGATGATGTCCTCCACCTTCTTACGAGGATTCAGGGAAGCCATGGGATCCTGGAAGATCATCTGCATCTGGGTCCGCAGCATATTGTTGGCGTCCTTGCTCAGACGACCGCTGATTTCCGTGCCGTTGAACAGAATCTTTCCCTCGGTGGGATTGTAGAGCCGGATGATGGAACGTCCGATGGTGGACTTTCCGGAGCCGGACTCACCCACGAGACCGTAGGTCTCACCGGGATAGATCTTGAAGCTCACATCGTCCACGGCCTTCACCGTGAAGCTCTTGGAAACCTTGAAATACTGCTTCAGCCCCGTAACCTCAAGGAGCGGCTTTGCATCATAATTTACTGCCATACTTTTCTGCTCCTTCCTTCATACGCTCGATACGGAGCGCCAGCTCCTTCGGCATCTCCACCTTCGGTGCCCGGGGATCCAGGAGCCAGGTAGCTGCATAATGGGTATCCGTCACCTTGAACATGGGCGGATCCACCTTGTCGTCAATTTCCAGGGCATAGCGGTTTCTCGGTGCAAAGGCATCACCGGCCCGCTCATGAAGCAGGTTGGGCGGTGAGCCGGGGATCGCATAGAGACGCTCGTCGTCGGTCTCCAGATCCGGCATTGCGGACAGCAGACCCCAGGTATAGGGGTGCTTCGGATCGTAGAAGATCTCGTTGATGGTGCCCTTCTCCACGATCTTTCCGGCGTACATAACATTTACATAGTCAGCTACCTTCGCCACCACACCGAGGTCGTGGGTAATGTAGATGACGCTGATGCCTCTCTCCCGCTGAATCTTCATGATGAGCTCCAGAATTTTTGCCTGGATGGTTACGTCCAGCGCGGTGGTGGGCTCATCGCAGATCAGCAGATCCGGGTTGCAGGCCAGAGCGATGGCGATCACCACTCTCTGCCGCATACCGCCGGACAGCTGGTGGGGATACTGACGCATACGCTTCTCGGCATCCTCGATACCAACCTCCTGCAGCAGCTCGCAGGACCTCTTCCAGGCCTCATCCTTCTTCATCTTGAAGTGCCAGAGCATGCCCTCCATGATCTGCTTGCCGATGCTCATGGTGGGATCCAGACTGGTCATCGGATCCTGGAACACCATGGCGATCCGCTTGCCGTTGATGTGCTTCCGGATCCACTTCTTATCCTTCTCGAGGATCTCCACAGTGTCCTTCTGCCCATCCGCATGGGTATAGCTGAAGGAAATGCTGCCGGAATTCACGATGGCGTTCTTGGCCAGGATACCCATGGCCGCCTTCATTGTCACGGACTTACCGGAGCCGGACTCACCTACGATGGCCACAGTCTCACCCTTATGGAGGTCAATGTCTACGCCGCGAATGGCATGGACGGGACCGGCTGTGGTCTTGAAGGTGATATCCAGATTCCGGATTTCCAGAATTTTTTCTTTTTCCATATTCCTTACATCTCCTTCATCTTAGGATCCAGGGCTTCACGAAGACCGTCAGCCACCAGGTTGAAACACAGCATCAGCAGCGCCATGATAATGATGGGCGGCACGATCTGATAGGGGTGGGTGGTGAAGCTGTTGTAGCCCTCGGAAATCAGAGAGCCCAGGGAACACTGGGGCACCGGAATACCGAGACCCACGAAGGACAGGAAGGCCTCCGTGAAGATTGCCGTCGGAATGGAGAACATTACCTGGGTAATGATAGGTCCGATGATATTCGGCAGAATCTCCTTAAAGATAATGAAGAAGGAGCCTGCACCCAGGGTCTTGGAGGCCAGAACGAATTCCTGCTCCTTCAGCTTCAGCATCTCCGCTCGTGCAATTCGCGACATGCCGATCCACTCGGTCAGCATGAGGGCAAAGATGATGGTGAGCATACCCGGCTTCAGGATCAGCAGCAGCAGGGTCACAATCACCAGTCTCGGAATACCGTTCGACACCTCCAGGATACGCTGCATGACGATATCCACCTTGCCGCCGAAGTAGCCGGAGATCAGACCGTAGGACATACCGATGACCATGTCAATGATGGTGGCCGCCACAGCGATGATGAGGGATACTCTCGCGCCGACCCAGGTACGTGTCCAGATGTCACGGCCGTACTTATCGGTACCGAACCAGTGGAACACATCCAGCATCTGCTTCTCGGCATAGCCGTTGGTCAGCTTGGTGCCGGTGGTGGTGGTCATGGTCTCGGAGCCGTCCAGAATACCGAGGTACTCAATGACCTGCACACGGGGTGCCAGGTTCTTGCCGTTGGTCTGCTCACTGTAGGAGTAGCCGTTCATGTGGGGGCCCACCAGTGCCAGAATGCACAGCAGAATAACCAGAACCAGACCCACGACTGCGCTCTTCTTGTTCACAAAGCGCTTCTGCACATCCTTCCAGAAGGACTGGGAGGAGAAATTGGTATCAATGGCGATCTCACCGGCATTGTCCTTCAGCACGAAGTCACTGTCTACCGGAATGTAAGCCGCCTCGGCAGCTGCCGCTGCGGGCACAGCTGCAGTATTTGCTTTCTTTCCAAACATATTAGTTTCCGTCCTTTGCTAGTCTGATTCGCGGATCAATGATGCCGTAGAGAATATCCACAAAAAGCATGATGAAAATATACAGTGCGGAATAAATAAAGCTCAGGGAAATGACCACATTATAGTCGTTGGACTGGATGGCATTTACCAGCAGGGAGCCTACGCCGGGGATGGCGAAGATCTTCTCTACCACCAGGGAGCCGGTCATCAGATCGACGATCAGCGGTGCCAGCACCGTAATGATGGGGATCAGCGCATTCCGCAGGGCATGCCGGAAAATCAGCGCGAAGCCGGAAATTCCCTTGGACTCAGCCAGCAGCATGTAGTCACTGTCCAGCACCTCCAGCATCTCGGAACGGGTGAATCTCGCAATGCTCGCCATGGTGAACATGGACAGGGAAATGCTGGGAAGCACCGAGGAAATCTGGGGCAGCTTGTCGTTGTACAGCATGGGGAAGAGATGCATCTTGAAGCCCAGCTGATAGCTCAGGAACAGCGCGAATACATAGGAAGGCACCGATACACCGATGACAGAGATCAGGGTGCAGAGGGTATCCACGATGGTATCGTGCTTGAGCGCCGCGATGAGGCCCAGAATCAGACCCATCACCGCACCCAGCGCTACCGCCTGTCCGCCGATGCGGATGGAAATGGGCAGTCTGGTCTGAATCAGGGTAGAGATCGGGGTATTCTTGGAAATGTTGTAGCTGACACCGAAGTCACCTGTCATCATGTTCTTGACATAGCGGATGAACTGGGTAAATACCGGCTGATCCAGCCCGTACTTGGCATACAGCGCCGCTCTCTGGCTGTCGTTCAGCTTCTCATCATTGAAGGGCGAACCCGGCATGAGCTGCATCAGGACAAAGAGCACCAGGAGAATGACGAGCAGTGTGAACAATGAGGTCAGCACTCGTTTTGTGACATACTTTTTCACTTGAACCTCCTAAGGATTTTTTTAGCCATCAGGCGAATGCATCGTCTGCTGGCTTCGGGGTCGGGTCCGGAGAAACCGGGCCCCGCACCGAAGCCCGCAGGGGCAGACTGAAACGTTGTGAGGAGGCAGCTCTCTGCCTCCCCACACTGGTAAAGAAATTCTTTCGAATTAGTCTGTCTTTACGGCATCCTTGTAAACTCTGTTCAGAGCCACCGGATGGAACTCAACGCCGCTGACCTTGGTGGAAACCATCTCAGCATTGCACTGTGTATAGAGCGGGAAGATCACAGACTCATCCATAACGATCTTCTCAGCATCGTACAGTCTCTCCCAACGCTTCTCGGCATCGGTTGCCAGATCGCCGCTGGTGCACTCCTTGATGATGCTGTCGTACTCTTCGTTGCTCCAGAGACCGTAGTTGTTGGAGTTGTTGGTTACCCACATGCCAAGGTAGGTCATCGGATCAGCATAGTCCGGTCCCCATCTTGTAAGACCCAGCTCATAGTTGCCGTCCTGCAAATCCTGTACTCTCTGCTTCTTCGGCTCAACCTTGATGTTGATGGTGAGACCCGGAAGTGTTGTCTGCCACTGCTCCTGAAGAACGGTAGCAACCTTCTGCGGTGCATCATCGGCATCCACAACCATCTCGAACTCTAGGGAATCCTTGCCCAGCTCCTCGAGACCCTTGTTCCAGTACTCTACAGCCTTCTCAGCATCGTAAGCACATACATCAGAGAACTGCTCCTGATCTGCAGAGAAATCAGAGCCGTCCGGACCTGCTGCGAAATCCATCGGAACAGCTGTGAAGGTCGGCTTGGAGCCATCCTTCAGAACCTCTGTGGTGATGGCCTCACGATCGATGGCAAAGGTCAGCGCCTTACGGATGTTGTCGTTCTGCAGCTCCTCCACACCGGAGATGTTCGGTGTTACGTACCAGAGGTAGCCGGCACCCACTGCCTTGAAGGCCGGGTCATCCTGCACCTGGTCAACCTGATCACCATTTACCAGTGTCATATCCAGCTCGCCGTTCTGGAAGCTCATCAGAGCGGTCTGAGAATCCTGGATAACCTGATAATCGATACCGGCAAGCTGTACGCGGTCAGCATCGTAGTAATCCGGGTTCTTTGTGAGATGGAACTCTGTTGCAGCCGGCTCATAGGAATCCAGGATGAAGGCACCGTTGGAAAGTGCTGTCTCCGGGCTTGTGCCGTAGGTATCTGCACAGGTCTCAAAGAACTTCTCGTTTACCGGATAGAAGGTCGGGAAGTACATCAGAGATGTGAAGTAGCTGACAGGTGCCACCAGCTGAACCTCAAGGGTGTGATCATCCACAGCCTTGATGCCGAGCTCGGACTTGTCCATGGTGCCGTCGATGATCTCAGCGGCATTCTTCACCTGACCGATATCGCTGAGCATGTAAGCATACTCAGAAGCCACATCCGGATCAACGGCTCTCTGCCATGCGAATACGAAGTCTGCTGCAGTCACGGGATCGCCGTTGGACCACTTCGCATCCTCTCTCAGGTGGAAGGTCCATGTCAGACCGTCCTCGCTGGTCTCCCAGGACTCTGCGATCGCCGGAACCGCCTGGCCGTCAGCGTCCATCTGTGTCAGACCATCGGTATAGTTGGCCATTACCTCAAAGGATGTACCGTCTGTCGCCTGCTGGGGATCCAGAGACTCTACCGGGGTCTCCAGCATTACCTTCAGATCCTCGGTGGATACAGAGCCGGAAGCCTCACCGGCTGCTTCTGTCTCGCCTGCTGCCTTCGTCTCGTCTGCAGCTGCTGTTGTCTGTGTCTGGTAAGCGGAGCTTCCGCAGGCCGCAAGACCCAGAACCATAGCTGAAGCCGTCAGAACAGAGAGCGCTCTTGTTGACTTTTTCATAACTATTTCCTCC
>CAVATZ010000030.1:0-26296 GCA_963591655.1 Clostridiales bacterium | reverse complement strand
CGCACGCATGCTTGGCTGTGTCTGATTGCCGGCATTGAGCTGCTGGCTGCCTCCTTCCTGTTCTGCGTGTCGATGAAGCGCTGGGTCCTGCGTCCCTTCGCCGGGCATACCGCAGGCGGTCTGCGGGCGGCAGAGAATCGTGTGGGCTTCGCTGAGGCGCAGCTTTTGAAGGCCCTGCAGGAGCAGAAGGACAGTGCGTTCCTTCTGCTGCGGCGGTCGGATCTGCTGCCGCTGGCGGTCAGCGGAGATCCGGAGGCCCTGCTGCGGGTGCCGCTTCCGGTGCTCCATGAAGACATGAGTCGTATCTTTTCCGGCCAGACGGATCCTGCTGCGGGACGTCGGCTGTTTCAGCGCTACCGGGACTGGGACGGCAAAACGGAAATGCGGGCGCTGCTTTCCCTTCCCGGAGACGAGTGGACAAGCCTTCGCATTCAGAGAACGGAGGATCAAGCTTATGACCTTCTTCTGCTGCGGCGCTGCACCGAGGAGCAGAAGCTGCTGGAGGATATGAAGCGAAGCCTCGCGGCAGAGGAGGAGAACAGCCAGTCGAAGAGCAGCTTTCTGTCCCGGATGTCCCATGAGATCCGTACCCCGATGAACGGCATTATCGGTATGCTGACCCTGGCCAAGGGAAAGCTTGCGGAGGACGATCCGACACGGCAGTATCTCAATCAGGCCGCAGAGCTTTCGGACCATATGCTGGCCCTCGTGAATGACATTCTGGATATGTCCCGCATTGAGGCCGGGAAGGTGGAGCTGGCGGCAGTACCCTTCAGCCTGCGGGCGCTGGGCAGGAAGCTTTATGATATGTTTGCCGAAAACCTTAAGTCCAAGGGCGTGCATTACAGCGTGGACTTCGAAGCGGTGGAGGCAGACTGGCTGCTGGGGGATGAGCTGCGCATCAGCCAGATCATCATTAACTTCCTGTCCAATGCCGTCAAGTTCACCAGTGAAGGTGAGGTCACCGTGACCTTCCGGCAGATGATGCAGAAGGCGGGCGTCGCCGACATTTCCATCAAGGTCCACGACACGGGCATCGGCATGGAGCCGGAATTCATCAGCCGCATCTTCCGGCCCTTCGAGCAGGAAAGCATTGAAACGGGACATCGCTACGGCGGCACCGGTCTCGGCATGGCCATCACGGACCAGCTGGTGAAGCTCATGGGCGGCGAGATCGTGGTGGAAAGCCAGCCCGGCAGAGGCTCGGACTTCACGGTTTATCTGAGTCTGCCCGTCGCGGAGAGCATGGCGTCACCGGAAAAGCCGGAAGGCCGGGAAGTGACTGCCGGTATTCGGGGCTGCCGGATTCTGATGGCGGAGGATAATGCCATCAACGCCATGATCGCGGAGGAAATCCTCAGAGACAAGGGCGCCGAGGTGGAGACGGTGGAGAACGGCCGTCTCGCGGTGGAACGTTTCGCGGCACATCCGGCGGGCTATTATGACGTGATCCTCATGGACATTCAGATGCCGGAGCTGGACGGAAGATCCGCCACCCGGGAGATCCGGGCACTGCCCCGGGAGGATGCGGAAAAGCAGCTGATCTTCGGTCTCTCGGCAGATGCCTTTGTGGAGGATGAACGGCTGTCGCTGGAATGCGGCATGAACGGCCACATCGGGAAGCCGGTGGATTTTGATGCTCTGGAGAAGAAGATCGGTGCAGCATTGCAGGGGAGGCGCTGAGGGCTGAGGCAATGAGGAAGGAATGGCTGAAATATCTGTATATGGGAATCACCACAGCAGCGCTGACAGGCGGTGCTGCTTTTGGTGTTTACCGGTATCAGAGCGGCAGCCGCTTCACGCCGAGAGGGAATGCACCGGCCCTGCAGGAAAACCGGGTGAGCTTCGATGAAGAGGACAGCGGGAAGCTGGGTGACGCGTCGGCATCGCAGAACGAGACGACCCTGCTGGAAAAGGACCCGTCCTCGGAGGATCGGCAGGAGCCGGCGAAGAACGACAGTGAGAAGCTCTTCCTGGAACGCCTGCCGGAGCGGCTTCCGGGAGATGCGGAGCTTGTGGGGATTCTGGATCCGACTGCATTGCCGCAGACAGATGCATCATCGGAGACCGGCGAAAACGGCCCCTCGCTTGCCTATGATTTGCGCGGCGACGGCGCCGCCGATGCGGCTTCGACCGGAAACGGAAGCGACAGAACGGACCGCAGTAGGTCCGTCGGGGGCAATGTCGGCGGTTCCCGCAATGCCGGCGGCACCGGAAGTGATGAGAATGCCGGCAGCGGAAATCCGGACGCTAAGCAGAACGGCACAGAAAATGAAGTGCTGCCGACATCGAATCCGGAACCGACACCGAATCCGGAACCGACGCCGCAGCCGGAGCCCGCACCGGATCCGAATCCGACGAAGCCCGGCAAGGCAGAAACAGTAGGGGATCCCAAGCCGGCCGCAAAGCCCAGCCCGGGCCTGAATGCCTTTGGTGAGCCCGTCTACAATTATTCCGAGGACAGCATTACCGGAGAGGATGAGGATAGTCTGCAGGTGCTGCTGTCCTTCATGGATGTGACGAAATTCCCGGAACGCTTTTACAAGGGACAGCGCATCACCGCGGAAATGCTGTACAATGCCATGACCACAGAGGTTGTGAAAAAAGAAGACTTTACCACTTATGCCTGGGGAGAGAAGGACCTGGATAAGTATGTCCGCATCGACGCGGTATCCTTTGACGGCGGCGGCAGCTGGGAAGAGGACTTCCCGCTGACCATTCCGCAGGAGACATCGGCGGATATGCTGGTGCAGGTAAGCTATCGTTTCCGGGAAACGGAGGAATGGATGCCGTACCGGAGTGCGGAGGATGAGAGCGGTGCGCTGCCGTATACGCTGGCAGAGGGGCGCGTTTTTGTGCTGTCCAAGGCACTGCCGGAGGACGCGGCTTCCGTGCCGGAGGACAGCATCCTCAATACCTATCATCAATATCCCGCGGTGGGCACGGCCGTGTCCCTCTGGGATCTTGACTGCATCGGCGGTGTACTGGCAGAAAATGACGGTCTGGAGGGCATCCCGGATACGGAAACGCTGAACAATACCTGGTTTGACTGGTATGTGGGCGTGCGGCAGACGAAGCTTTTCACCGGCTGGCAGGAGGACGGCGAAACGGTTAGTTGGAACTATCTTATGACGAAGGGACGGCATATCCTGGAGCCGGGGGAGCTGACGGAGATCGATCCGAGGCTGGAGGTCCGGCTGAAGCTGTACTGGCTTTCTCACGATGAAGACGGCAGCTGGCAGGCGGATTTCAGCAGCGATAATATGTATTATATGCAGACCCTCTGCGGCTTTGCGGACGGTGGCAGCGAAAGCTATTTCACCCGGGTGCTGCAGCGGCTGTATTCGGAAATGCGGGGCTTCACCGAGGCTCTGACGGTGCCGGAGGGCGTTCAGTTCGTGGACTTTGAGGATACGGACGATGAGACGGAGAAGCTCTATGCGGATCTCGTTCAGATTCCCGCGTCGGTGCTCTATATCGATACGGACAGCACCGGTCTTCGGGTGGAGCAGGGCTATGCAGTGGATGCGGAGAATCCCTGCTACAGTGCGGAGGACGGCGTTCTCTACAATAAACAGGAAACGGCGCTCCTGGCGGTGCCCTATGAGGATGAGACACTGACTGTCCCGGAAACGGTGGAGACGGTGCGGCTGTCTTCGGAGAACCGTCTGAGAGAGGTGCGGCTGGAGGCAGAAAACCGGGCGGCGCTGCCGACACTCAGCGTGGACCGGCTACAGAACTGCCGCATTGTGCTGGCGGACGATTTGCTGAATGACTTTGCAGCCCGGTATGAATCGGAATTGGAGGAAAACGGTAATACTTTGGGCGCTGCCGGTGACGAGGAGAATGCATACTGCCTGACGGACGGCCTGCTGCTGCGGCAGGATGGTTGTCTGCGGCTGGCGCTTCCGCGAAGTCAGAGCATATTGACGCTGTCGGATGCTGTGACGGAGATCGGCAGCTACGCGCTTTCGGAGCTGGACAGCAGCACGGAAACGCTGCAGCTCGGAAGCTGCGAGGAGATCACATTGGCGGAAAATGCCCTGGCCGGCAGTCCGGTGCAGACCATTCTCTGTCAGTCGGAGGCGCAGCTTGCTTTTCTGCAGAAGCAGCTGGAGAAGGCGGGGATCCGGGACATTTCATTGTCAATGGCCCAGACCTCTCTGGAGGGCTATCGCTACCGCCTGGAGGACAATGACGGTGGTGCGGTGATTCTCAAGGCGCCGGAGAACATCGAAGGCGGCGAATTTGACGGCACCTTAACGGCGGCGGACGGCAGTCTGCTTATGGTGACGGAAATTGCGGACGGCGCCTTCCGGGGAAATGAGAGCCTCCGCTGGGCAGAGCTTCCGGACAGTGTGCGGCGCATCGGCTACGGTGCCTTCGAGGACTGCACAAATCTGGAGGGACTTCTCATCGGGGCAGGCTGGCCTGCGGAGACTGCCTGGTGGGGATGGCCGGAATGGCCGGATCCATGGCATGGTGAATGGCCGCATCCCCGACCGGATACGTGGGAGGAATGGCAGCCGGAGGCGGATTGGGAAATCGAGATCGGTGAGAATGCCCTGGCGGGCTGCGACAGCCTTCGCTTTGCGGCCTCCAATGTGCCGAAGGCCCATATGGTGAACGATTACGATCCGGAAATTTATGATTTCACAGGGGAGCAGGCGGAGCTCTATGTGCTTTCGGATGCCGAGGGCTACGGCAGCAATGCCGTCTGCCTTGCGGATGTGACGCGGTATCGAATACTGACCCTTTCCGACGGCAGCCGTGTTCTTTACGGTCTGGATGCGGAGGATACGCCCTGGCTGGCCCTGCGTTCCGGAAAGACCATCACGGCGCTGGCGCTGCCGGAAAGCACTGTGGAGATTTATACCTCTGCCTTTTCCGATACGGAAAGCGGTGCGGGGGAGAGCTACAGTCTGGCGCTGCCGGAAAAGGACGAGCTTTTCTATATCGATGAATTTGCTTTTGCCGGCGCTTCTCTGGGCGGTGCACTGACCCTGCCGGAGAATGATTATGTGATTGCCGACTATGCGTTTCAGGACACGAGGCTGACGACGGTGTCCATCGGCGGAAGGCTGCAGAGCCTGGGCGACGGCGCCTTTTACAATTGTGACGCATTGACGGCGCTCAGCATTGCCTGCTTCGACGGTGCATTTTTGCCGGACGGCCTGCTGACCGATTGTGAAAGCTTCTGTACGCTCAGTATAGAGAGCGGGGAGGTGCCGGCGCTTCTGTGCTATACCGGTCTCGCCTTCCAGCTCAACCATGCACTGGAGCCTGAGGCAGAATGCGAAAGCATTACCCTGAGACTGCCGGAGGGTACGGATCCGGAGGCGGTGGTGGAAGCATGGCGCTACGGCTTCGCCTGCGGCTACACCGGGACAGCCCATGAGGATATGTGGCATTTTGTGTACGGAGATCTCATCGACTGGGATACCTGGACGCTGCCCACGGATGAAGAGGTGGATGCGGAGGTCGCACGGCGGCTTGCGGCGGCAGAGCAGCGCATCCGGTGCTGGATCGGTGCGGAGGATGTCATAGCGGCGAGCGATTCCGACATTCCGAGGGATGATGCCTCAGCGGCGAGCGCGTCGGATATGGAGGATTTTCCGGAAGCGGATACTTCGGAGGAAGAAGAAACAGAAACCCTGTCCCGCAGTACGGACAGTGAAATTAGTATAGGAAGGAAACGGAAGGCATGATCGTTGCGCAGTCGAAGCAGATTCTCGCGGAGGTGAAAAAGGCATTTATCGGTAAGGATGAGGTGGCGGAGCGGGTGCTCATGACCATCTATGCCGGCGGTCATGTGCTGCTGGAGGATGCGCCGGGTGTGGGAAAAACCACATTGGCGCTGGCTTTTTCCAAGGTGCTGGGGCTTAGCTACAAGCGTATCCAGTTCACGACGGATACGCTGCCTTCGGATATCACGGGCTTCTCCATGTTCAACCGTGAGCGTCAGAGCTTTGAATATCATGAGGGCGCGGCCAATACCCAGCTGCTGCTGGCGGACGAGATCAACCGGACCTCACCGAAGACCCAGGCGGCGCTGCTGGAGGTCATGGAGGAGCACAGCATCACGGTGGACGGCGTGACCCATGTGCTGCCGCAGCCCTTTATCTGCATTGCCACGGAGAATCCGCTGGGGGCGGCGGGAACCCAACCGCTGCCGGAATCCCAGCTGGATCGTTTTATGGTGCGGCTCTCCATCGGGTACCCTTCGTTGGAGGCCCAGCTGGCCATTCTGAAGGCCCAGCGCTATCACAATCCGCTGCAGGAGCTGCAGCCGGTGAGCAGTGCAGAAAATGTGCTGGAGATACAGAATTACCTGAATTCCGTGAAGGCCACGGACAGCGTTCTCCGCTATGCGGTGCGCCTTGCGGAGGCCAGCCGCCGGCATGTGCTGGTGGAGCTGGGCATTTCTCCCCGCGGCGTTGCGGCGCTGCTGCGGATGGCCCGGGCCCATGCGGTGCTGCGGGAGCGAAATTATGTGGTGCCGGAGGATATACAGGCTGTCTTTCTGGATACCTGTGCCCATCGTCTGGTACTGCGGCCCCAGGCCCGGGTGGAGGGCATTGACGGACGGGAGATCCTGACGGAGCTGCTGCAGACGGTGCTGCCCACGGACAGAGAGGAGAGGTGAGACGGCCATGACACGGGAACGGGTCTGCTACGGCCTCTTTACGCTGGGGATCGCCGCATTGCTGTATTGCTTCGGCAGTCCCTTTCTCCTTTATATTTTGGTGCTGCTGATACTTCTGCCGGTTTGCGGGAATCTGCTTTTGTACTATGATGCCCGGCGGATTTCGGTTTCGTTGTCTCTGCCCTCCGGTTACCGTCGGGGGAAAAAGCAGCTGCTTCATTTCGATGTCAGCAGCCGGGGACAGCTTCTGGTGGCGCAGGGGATAGAAGCGGAGCTTCGCTTCCGCTGGCGGACCTTCGGTCAGGAATATACAGAGCAGCTTCACTTTGCACTGGATGCCCGGCAGGAGCGGTTCACCTTCGCGGTTCCGGCGGAACACAGCGGTATGCTGGAGGTGGAGTGTCTGGGCCTTCGCGTCCGGGACCTTCTGCAGCTTTTTGCGCAGGCGCTGCCGGATTTTCCCAGGCAGGAGGTTGTTGTATTGCCGGCGACTGTCCGGCTTTCACTGACTCTGTCCCAGGAAAATCTGGGAGAAAGCCGGGAAGAGGGGCGTCTGCGGAACCGTCGGGGCACGGATCTCAGTGAGCCCTTTGATCTTCGGCCCTATCAGCCGGGGGATGATATTCGAGGCATTCACTGGAAGCTTTCCGGAAGATTGCAGGAGCTGATCCTTCGGGAACCGGGAGATCTTGCGCATTTTGATGTGGCTGTCTTGCCGGACCTCGGACGGCTGCGGGAGGGCGATACGGTTTCGGATGAGGCCCTGGAGGCGGCCTTGTCCTACGGAGAGGCGCTGGGACTCGCGCTGCTGCGGCAGCACATTTCCTTCTGTCTGCTGCTGCCCTCGGCGCGGGGCATTTCAGTGCAGGAGGTACGGGACATACGGGAGTTCCGGCAGCAGCTTTTGTGCTGGATGCGTCAGCCGATCCCGCAGGAAAGCGGTACCGTTCTTCGTTATTTTCTGCTGGAGCATCTGCAGGCGCAGTTTTCCGGACTGCTGGTGCTGTCGGCGGGAGGCTGCAGCCGGGAGCTGTCCGATCTGCCGGAGCAGCTCAGCGTTACGGTACTGAATGCAGACGTGCTGCAGACAGCCGTTTCCGCTGAAAAGCTGGGAAGCCATGCTGTGCTGCTGCGCCTGCCGGTCGAAACCAAGGCGGAGAAGGAATATCAGATCAGAGTGACTGTTTAGCACCACATCGCCGCATCGCTTCGCGGTTTTTCCGGTGGTGCTGAACAATTACAGAAAGGATACGGAAGCGGTGATGGAGAAGCGGATGAAAAAAGGAACCAGTGAGCAGGCGGCCTCTTCCTGGCGGCTTGTGCTTCTTCTGCTGCTTCTCCTGAGCAGTGTCCTGCAGACACCGGCCTTTGTGCCGGATCTGGATAGAACGCAGCAGGTGCTGGCCCTGCTGCACATGCTGGGCGGCTTTCTGCTGACGGTGGGCTTCCTGGAATGTAGAAGCCGCCGGTACAGCCGCATGTCGGCCGCGGTCCTGCTGCTGCCGTTGCTTCTCCTGCTTCTCCTGCTGGGGCCCCGGCAGGTGCTGACGGGACTGGAGGTCTTTCTGCAACGGCTGCTGACGATCTGGAACCGGCGCTTTGATTTCGGCCTGCCGGTGCCGACCGTCGACAGCACGGGGACCGTTCCGGCCTTTGCCCGTTTCCTGTTTTACCTGGTGGGCTGCCTGTCTGCTGTCTTCTACAGCAGAAGCCGGCTTTTGAAGGGACTTTTCTGTCTGTTGATGCTGCTGCTTCCGCTTCTCAGCGGCTGCAGTGTGCCCTTGGCCGGCGTGCTGCTGGTGACGGTCTATCTCGGGGAATGGATGACCGCAGGAGAGCAGCTCAGCCGACGCCGCGTGACCTGGACGGCAGGAGCACTGCTGTTTTTGCTCCTTTGTGTCGGGGCGGATCAGCGAACAGAAATTTCTGCGGTGCGCGGTTTCCGCAGCCGTACCGAAAAGGGGCTTCGGACGCTCTGTTACGGGGAGGATACGCTGCCGGCGGGAGACCTTCGACAGGCCGGACTGCTGCAGGCGTCGGATGCACATATGCTGACGGTGACCGCTACCCAGGCGAAAAATCTGTATCTCCGGGGCTTCGTGGGCGGTCGTTATGCAGACGGCTGCTGGCAGCCCCTGAAAAAGAGCGACTTCAGCACAGCGGGACGGAGCGGCATACTGCAGTGGCTGCAGACCCAGGGCTTTTCTGTGCTGAAGACACCGGCGGAATATATGAGCCTGTGCAGTGAGACAGAGACACCGCCGGAGAACCGGCTGCAAATCCGGGTGGATCATGCTTCCCGGGCCTATCTCTATCTGCCGGCCACCGTGTCACTCCTAAATGAGCAGCATTTGGGGCAGGTGCTGGATATGCGCTTTCCTGCCCAGAATCTGCTGGGAGAGCGGAAATACACTTTGCGGGAGCGCTCGGAAAACCGACCCGCTGAGCTCCTCACGGCGGCCGATTGGCTGACGGCACCGGAAACGGAAGCACAGCAGCAGTACTGCAGTGCCGAGGCAGAGTATAGAATGCTGGTGCATGAGCTGTATACAGAGACCGACCCGGCATTGGAAGCGCTGCTGCAGCAATACTTCTGGACGGATTATGACGCGGAAAATGCCGGCATTTACCGGGCGGTCAGTCGGGTGCGGCAGGTTTTAAACGAGAGCATACAGTATACAGAGTATCCGACGGCGGCACCGGCAGATACCGACCCCATTCGCTGGATGTTGACCACCTCAAAGAAGGGCAATGCCGTGCTTTTGGCCGCGGCGGCAGCAGAGGCTCTGCGGCTGCAGGGCATTCCCACTCGCTATGTGGAGGGTTACTTTGCCTCGGAGACTGCCTTTCTGGAGAGCAGTGACGGCAGTGTGGCCCTGAGCGGAAGGGATGCCCATGCCTGGGTGGAAATCTATTTTGACGGCATGGGCTGGCTGCCGGTGGACGTGACGCCGGGCTATTACTACGATGCAGTGGTGCTGCAGCAGCTGGTCAATGCACCGGAGACTGTGCAGAAGACAGCGGCAGAGGCGGCAAGCCGGGACCAGACGGATGTGCTGCACAGCACGGAGCCCGGCAAGGATGCTCCGCCCGCTGAGGCGGCGTCGACGGGAACACAGTTCGGCTTATGGACCCAATATCTTCCGGGCTTTGCGGTGCTGCTGCTTTTGCTCCTTCTGCTGCTCCTTTCCGGCTTTTTCCTCCTGCGGGGACTTCGCCTGTATCTGGGCAAAAAACAGTACGCGGGACTGGATCCTGCGGGGAAGCTCGCCTTTCTTGAAAAGCGGATTTTCCGGCAGCTGCATAGGCTGGGCCTGTCGGCCACTCTGGGGATGGACGCAGCGGAGACGGACCGGCAGCTGTGTCAGTCCTTTCCGGATTTTAAAGCCGGCAGCTACCTTCGGGTATCGGAAATCCTGGAAAAAGCGGTGTACGGCGGTGCGGAACCGGAGGCCTATGAGCTCCGGACGCTGGAGAGCTTTTCCGGTCGTCTGGCGCGGCTTCCGCTCGCCGGCATGGGAAGCATAACCAGTGGGAATTTGACAGCCCGCCGTATCTTCGACATAATGAAAACACTTACCTGATTCCGGGAACGTCGATGGCATAATCCGGCAGGGATATGAGAGCGTACAAGGGCGTGCAGATCTTTTTCTGTGCGCCCTTTTTCTCGTTCCGGAGGAGGGACTCATAAGGGGGAGGATATAAGAATGGATTTTTCAAAGCTTCAGCTGCTCAGCCGAAAAGAGAGCATCAATGAGCTGCTGGCCCGCTACGGGGTGAAGTTCGGCATTTACAAAAATCATGTGTTTCATGAGCAGCTTTTTCCCTTTGACCCGATTCCCCGGGTGATTGAGAAGAAGGAATTCGATTATCTGGAGAAGGGACTGAAGCAGAGGGTGACAGCATTGAACTGCTTCATTCAGGATATCTACCACGATAAGAAGATCATCAAGGACGGCGTGGTGCCGGAGGAGTTCGTCTATGCCGGCAGCGGCTACATGGCTCAGTGCGAGGATGTGACCCCGCCCCGCTCCGTCAGCACCCATATCGCCGGCATCGACCTGGTGCTGGGAAAGGACAACGAGTGGTACATTCTGGAGGACAATCTCCGGGTGCCCTCCGGTGCCTCCTATCCCCTCATTGCCCGGGATCTGGAGCGTCGGGCATCTCCCGATACCTTCCATACCGTACCGATCGCGGACAACCGGGACTATCCGAAGTTGCTGCGGCAGGTGATGGACTACGTCAGCACCGGCGGTATTCCCGTCATTCTGACCCCGGGCCGCTACAATGCCGCTTATTTCGAGCATTCCTATCTGGCGGAGCAGACCGGCGCTGTGCTGGTCAACGGCCATGAGCTGACGGTGGAGAACGACCATCTCTACTTTGTGGATTACTCCGGCCGGAAGCAGCAGGTGGGGGTGGTGTATTCCCGTATTTCCACGGAATACCTGGATCCCCTGAACTTCAATCCCGAGTCCCTCATCGGCATTCCTCACATCTACGATGTGTATAAGAAGGGAAATGTCGCCATCATGAATGCACCGGGCAACGGCGTGGCAGATGACAAGGGCATCTACTACTTCGTGCCGAAGATGATCCAGTATTATCTCGGCGAGGAGGCCATCCTCAAGAATGCGCCCACATATCTTCCTTATTATGAGGATGACATGAAGTTCGTGCTGGAGCACTTTGACCGTCTCGTGCTGAAGGATGTGGCAGAGGCCGGCGGCTACGGCGTGGTGTTTGCCAATAAGATGACGAAGCAGGAGAAGGAGGACTTCATTGCCCTTCTCAAGCGGGAGCCCCGGCGCTTCATCGCCCAGGAGGTCATCGATTTCCAGGACATCGACATCATGGACAAGGATGGACAGGTGCCCCGGAAGGCGGATCTGCGTGCATTTGTTTTGATGAGTGATGAGGCCAGAGTATGGAAGAGCGGTCTGACCCGCTACTCCACCAATCCGGATTCCTTTATTGTGAACTCATCTCAGGGAGGAGGATTTAAGGATACATGGGTATTATCTCATTAGAGCAGAAGGACAGCATTCTCTGGCTGGGACGCTATACAGAGCGTGTATACACAACCATTCGCTTTTTTTCACAGTATTATGATAAAATGATTGACGGTCCGGAGGACATCCACCATGAGTTCTGCGGACAGCTGGAAATTCCGGACATCTATGAGAGCAAGGAGGACTTCCTTCGCCGCTACTGCTATGATCCGGAGAACCCGGATTCCATCGCCAGCAACCTGCAGCGCGCCTATGACAATGCCATCGTGCTCCGGGAAATGCTGGGCACGGAGACCCTCTGCTATGTGCAGCTGGCCCTCTATGAGATGCAGCGGGCTGCGGTTTCCGACGCGCCCATGATGGAGCTGCAGAAGGTCATGGACAACATCGTTGCCTTCTGGGGCAGTGCCGATGATTCCATTGACGATGTGCAGGTGCGGGACATTCTGGTGACCGGCCGCCGCATCGAGCGTGTGGACCTCTATGCCCGGCTGCGCGTGGGACGGGATGAGATGCGCCGCTTCGTGATGCGTCTCGCCGCCAGACTCAAGCGCTCCGGTCTGTCCTATGCACCGGATCAGCTCGAGCAGCTGCTGATGGATGCTTCTCTGCCGGAGCCGGATTACAACAGTGTGATTCGCGCAGTGGAAAGTCTGTGAAAGTAATGAGGTATGAACAAGGAGCTTAACTTCCGCTATCGGATGCTGCTGCAGTTCGACAGCGAGATCACGGGACATCATTATACGCTGAAATGTCTGCCGGAGTCGAATCTTCGGCAGCGCATCGCGGCAATGGACATAAAGCTGCTTCCGGCCGGGCTTCACTGGGAATCCAGGGATGCCTTCGGCAACCGGGAGCTTCTTGGCGTTCTGCCGGAACGTCATGATCATTTTTCCGCCGAGGTATCCGGGGAGGTGCGGCTGCTGCTCGGGACAATGTCTTCGGATCCCTCAGCCGGGCCCTGCCTGACGCTCCCGGACGGCACGACTTTGTATGCGGAGACCCCGGTGCGGCAGGAGAAGCTGGGCGTGTTCCGCTACCCGACGGAGCTGACACGGCCGGGGGAGAAAATCAGGGCGTTTTATGATGCGTGCGCCGGTGGTACAGCGGATGCGTCCTGGGCAGTACAGGTTATGCATAAATTCCATGAGTGCTTCAGCTATCAGAAGTGCGCCACGGATGTGAGCACCTCGGCGGAGGAGGCCCTGGAGAAGGGGGCCGGTGTCTGTCAGGACTACGCCCACATTTTCCTGAGTCTGCTGCGGCTGAAGGGCATTCCTGCCCGCTACGTCACTGGCATGCTCCGGGGCGAGGGAGAGAGCCACGCCTGGGTGGAGCTGGCCCTGGGAGAGTACTGGTACGGCCTGGACCCCACCAATGACTGCGTGGTGGCTGGAGAGCATGTGCGCATTGCCTGCGGCCGGGACTACCGGGACTGCCGCATCAGTCAGGGCGTCTTTTACGGTGGTGCCCGCCAGACACAGCAGGTTTCGGTAGTCGTTACCCCAACGGGCTGAATCGGGTGCCCGTTGGGGTGCCTTAGCGGAATAAAATATAGGAGATTATTATGATAGAGACCATCACAAGTGTGGAGCTTCCGGTTTGCGAAAGCCTGATGATCCGGAAGAACCGGATTGCAAACGGCAGCGGCAAGCGGATCTCCATTGTCACCGGCGTCCACGGAGACGAGCTGGAGGGCCAGTTTGTGGCCTATGAGCTGGCGCGTCGTCTGGAGGCAGAGCCGGACAAGCTGACGGGAACCGTAGACATTTACCCGGCCATGAATCCCCTGGGCATCGACACCATCATGCGGGGACTTCCGGGCTTCGATCTGGACATGAACCGGATCTTCCCCGGTGCCGAGGACGGCGACATGAACGAGCATATCGCCGATGAGATCCTGCAGGACCTGCAGGGCTCGGACCTGGTGGTGGATATTCATGCCAGCAACATTTTCCTGACGGAAATGCCGCAGATCCGCATCAACGAGCTGCACGAGAAGCGGCTCCTGCCCTATGCGGCCATGATGAACGTGGATTTCATCTGGGTGCACCAGAATGCCACGGTGCTGGAGTCTACCCTGGCCTACAGCCTGAACAGCCGGAACACACCGACCCTCGTGGTGGAAATGGGCGTGGGCATGCGCATCACGAAGCGCTACGGCTACCAGCTGGTGAACGGTATACTGCATACCATGAAGAAGCTGGGCATCTGGCACGGCGAGGACGGTGAGGTGCGGAAGCCCCTGGTCTGCAACCAGCCGGACGGCGTGGACTTCCTGAATGCACCGGTTTCCGGCATTTTCATCAAGGAGCAGGAGGTCGGCACCCGGGTCTATGCGGGGATGCGATTGGGCGCGCTGGTGGATCCGCTTTCCGGTAAGGAGCTCCATGAGGTGTGCGCTGAGCACGACGGTTTGCTGTTCACCACCCGGGAATATCCGGTGGTACAGCTGGGCTCACTGCTGGCCCGGATTCTGAGACAGTAAGGGGGCAGCTATGGAAAAATTCAGTGTGTATTCATTTCACTCCCTGTATCGGGGAGATTTTCAGGTGGAGGGCTTCCGCTTCGGCAGTGGAGAGAAGGCTCTCTGCGTGGTGGGCAGTCTGCGGGGCAACGAATACCAGCAGCTCTACACGGCGGCGCATCTTGTGTCCCGTCTGAAGGCGCTGGAGTCCGCAGGAAAGCTGGTACCGGGGAAGGAGATCCTGGTGATCCCCTGCGCCAATCCGGCTTCTCTCAACATCAAGAAGCGCTTCTGGTCTATCGACAACACGGACATCAACCGGATGTTCCCGGGCTATGATCAGGGAGAAACTACCCAGCGCATCGCTGCCGGGATCTTTGAGGGCATCAAGGATTACCGGATGGGCATACAGTTTGCGTCCTTCTATATGAAGGGCTCCTTTACGCCGCATATCCGTATGATGAAGACGGGCTTTGAGAACACGGACCTCGCGGAGAAGTTCGGCCTGCCCTATATTATGGTGCGGGAGCCGCGTCCCTTCGATACGACAACCCTGAACTACAACTGGCAGATCTGGGAGACGGATGCTTTTTCCTTCTATACCACCAATACGGAGACCGTGAACCGGGAGAGCAGCAAGGAGGCCATTGCGTCCATTCTGCACTTCATGACGGAGACCGGGCTGCTGCGGGACGTGTCCCCGGAGGAGCTGCAGGGGGAGAGCCATTTTCAGCCGGCGGAGTCCCGCATCGTGGGCGGCGAAGACATTGTCACTGTCCGCGCACCCCGGGCAGGCTTTTTCCATGGCTATGTACACCCCGGCGAGCAGGTGAAGAAGGGACAGCTTCTGGCGGAGATCGACAGCGCGGAGGATGCAGAGCTCCTGGCGGAGATCACGGCACCCTGCGACGGCGTGGTGCTTTTTGCACACACCGAGAGTGTGACCTATTCGAATTCTGCGGTCTTTAAGATTATTGTATAAAGAAAAAACCAAAACCGCCGCATAAAAAGTATAACCAGAGGGAATTTGACAGCCCGTACTATTCTGCGCTAGTATACCGCACATAGGCAAAGGCGTCTGGACGAGAGTCCGGGCGCCTTTTTCTAGTATCTGACGGTTCCGCAACAAATCGCTTTATCGCTTCGCGATGCGCGATTTAGCGGTACAGAGGCGCTACGCGCCTTGACCGCCACCGAAAAACGCACGAACACACTTCGTCAAGCAAGCTTGCCTCAGCATGTTACGGCATTTTCCGGTGGTGCAGAAGGGGAGAATATGAATATTAATGTATCAACCGTAACCTGGGTGCTGATTGCGACGGCACTCATTTACTTCATGCAGGCGGGCTTCGCACTGTGCGAGGCCGGTCTCACCAGAGCCAAGAATACAGGAAATATCCTCATGAAGAATATGATGGACTTCTGTATCGGCACACCGTGCTACTGGCTTGTGGGCTTCGGCCTCATGTTCGGCGGCCTGGATCCCATCCTGGGACACTTCGATCCCATGATCCTCGGCAGCTATACCGCTGAAAATTCCGTGGTGCCGCAGACCATGCCGCTCTGGTGCTATGTGATCTTCCAGACCGTGTTCTGTGCCACAGCGGCCACCATCGTATCCGGCTCCATGGCAGAGAGAACCAACTTCAAGGCCTACTGTGTGTATTCCGCAGTGATTTCCCTCTGCATTTATCCCATCACCGGACACTGGGCCTGGGGCGGCGGCTGGCTCTACCAGATGGGCTTCCACGATTTCGCCGGTTCTGCAGCCGTGCATATGGTAGGCGGCCTCATCGCCTGTCTCGGTGCCTGGATGCTGGGACCCCGTATCGGAAAGTATGACAAAAACGGCAAGGCAAAGGCCATTCCCGGTCACAACCTGACCGCCTGCGCCCTCGGCGTATTCATCCTCTGGTTCTGCTGGTTCGGCTTCAACGGCGGCTCCACAGCCGGCATGGCTGACGCAGATGCCGCAGTGACCGCATCCAATGCCTTCATGACCACAAATATGGCAGCAGCCATTGCAACACTGGTGACCATGATGTTCACCTGGTTCCGTTACGGCAAGCCGGATGTGTCCATGACCTTCAACGGCGCGTTGGCAGGTCTTGTGGCCATCACCGCCTCCTGCGACTGTGTATCCCCCATCGCTTCAGTGATCATCGGCGCGGTAGCCGGTATCCTGGTGGTGCTTTCCGTAGAGTTCTTCGACAACATTGCAAAGATTGACGATCCTGTAGGTGCGGTTTCCGTACACATGGCCAACGGCATCTGGGGAACCATTGCGGTAGGTCTTTTCTCCAACGGCGGCGACGGCGTGGAAAAGGGCCTCTTCTACGGCGGCGGTGCACACCTTCTGACCGTACAGCTTCTGGGCGTTGTTTCCATTGCAGCCTATGTGCTCATCGCGATGTTCATTGCCTTCAAGATCATTGACAAGGTGGTCGGCCTTCGTGTACCGGCGTACATCGAGATCGACGGTCTGGATGTGCACGAGCACGGCCTGACCTCCGCATACTCCGGCTTCGCCATTACCGATGTCACCAACATGACCATGGATCAGAACGACAACACCGACCTCGGCGAGGAGCATTTCGAGGATGCCAGCCCGGCACAGGTGGATGCTTCCGTCAAGGTGATGACCGCACCGGTGGAGGGCGCTGCCTATGACAGTGGCATCCACAAGGTCTCCATCATCTGCCGTCTGGATAAGTTCGATGTCCTGAAGAAGGCCCTGAACGAGCTGGGCGTGACCGGTATGACCATGACCCAGGTCATGGGCTCCGGCATCCAGAAGGGCTCCAGCGAGATGTACCGCGGCGTCAAGGTGGATTCCACATTGCTGCCGAAGGTCAAGGTAGAGGTCATCGTTTCCAAGATCCCGGTGGACAAGGTCATCGAGACCGCCAAGAAGACCCTCTATACCGGCCATATCGGTGACGGCAAGATCTTCGTATACAATGTTGTCCGGGCCGTCAAGGTACGTACCGGCGAGGAGGGCTATGAGGCCATCCAGGACGTGGAGTGATTGCATAAACCTATGGCTTCTATAGGCAAAGGATAATAGACATAAGACGCGAATATGTCTTCTAAGCCGTGTCCTTAAAGGGACACGGCTTGCCTGTCATAACGCATGGGAATGACGAATTCAAAAAAATACCTTGACGTCATTAAAATAGCGTATATAATGCAGATTATAAGAGACATAGCAAACGGGACATAAACACAATGTCCCAAATGGGGCTGCCCGGCCGTTTGGCCTGGAAAAGGGGCAGAGACCCCGCAGCCTGTAAAGGGGGTACACACTTATGAGTGAGAAAAAGAAATCCAGCGGCGCGCTGTTGGGCGCAGCCTTCCTGATGGCCACATCGGCAATCGGTCCGGGCTTCCTGACACAGACCTCAACCTTCACCGGAAAGTTCGGCGCCAGCTTCGGCTTCGTTATCCTGGCATCCCTGATTCTTTCCGCCATTGCGCAGCTGAACATCTGGCGCGTGCTCTGCACCACCGGTCTTCGCGGACAGGAGGTCGGCAATAAGGTGCTCCCGGGACTGGGCTACTTCCTGTCCTTCCTCATCGTTCTGGGCGGTCTGGTGTTCAACATCGGTAATGTCGGCGGCGGTGCCCTCGGCTTCAACACGCTGCTGGGCGTTCCCACCACAGTGGGCTACTTCCTGGCCGGCGGTCTGGCAATCCTCCTCTTCCTTTCCAAGAATGCGAAGGGTGCCATGGATACCCTGGTGAAGATTCTGGGCGGCCTCATGATCGCGGTCATCCTCATCGTGATCTTCGTGGTAAAGCCGCCGATCGGCTCCGCACTGAAGAACACCTTCGTACCGGAGACCGGCTACAGCGCACTGTTCCCCTCCATCCTGACGCTCCTGGGCGGTACCGTAGGCGGCTACATCACCTTCGCCGGTGCCCACAGACTCATTGATGCCGGCATTACCGGTGAGGAGAATATGGGACAGGTCAACTACAGCTCCGTCATCGGCATCATCGTGGCAGCTGTTGTGAGAGTCCTGCTGTTCCTGGCGGTGCTGGGTGTTGTGGTGACCGGTGCAGAGCTGGATGCCTCCAACCCGGCGGCAGATGCCTTCCGGCAGGGTGCCGGTGAGATCGGCTACCGCTTTGCAGGTCTGGTGCTCCTCTGTGCAGCGCTGACCTCCATCATCGGTGCAGCCTACACCTCCGTTTCCTTCCTGAAGACCTTCAACGCAGCCATCGCCAAGAACGAGAATGCGGTGATCATCGGCTTCATCGCCTTCTCAACACTGATCATGGCCTTCGTCGGCAACCCGGCAGGACTTCTGGTGATCGCCGGTGCCCTGAACGGTCTGATCCTTCCCATCGCCCTTCTCATCTGCCTCATCGCAGCGAAGAAGCCGTCGATCATGGGCAAGGACTACAAGCACCCCACAGTGCTCTATGTACTGGGCATCCTGGTGGTTCTTCTGGCCGGTTATGTGGGCATTACCTCCCTCAGTAAGCTGGCAACGTTGTTTTAAACTGAGTTAAACGCATCGCAGAGCAAGCGGCGCGAACCATTCACAAGGACAATGTCGTCGAGCCGTGCCCGATGGCATTGTCCCAAACTTGTGTAAAGGAATACTATATGCAGAATATCAAGGTGGTATCGGAGGGGGATTCTTCCCTCCTTATCGAATTTGAACAGGTCATCAGTCCGGAGGTGAATCAGCGGATCGCGGCCTGCATGAAGCTGATCCGGGCCCAGCAGATCGAGGGCATCGTGGACATGATTCCGACCTACTGCTCCCTGCTGGTGACCTACAATCCGCTGGTGATTTCCTACGGCGAGCTGTACCAGCGTCTTCTGTCCATCGTGAAGATGGATGTGAAGCTGGACGCAGTGAACCGAAAGGTATGGGAGATCCCGGTGCTCTACGGCGGGGAATACGGACCCGACCTCGGCAACATTGCCGCAAACGCGGGCCTCAGTGAGGAAGAGGTGATCAAGATCCATACGGGAACGGATTACCTCATCTACATGCTGGGCTTCCTGCCGGGCTTTACCTATCTCGGCGGCCTGGATCCCCGGATCCATACCCCGCGTCTGGCCAATCCCCGGGTGAAGATTCCGGCGGGCGCTGTCGGCATCGGCGGTTCCCAGACCGGCATTTATCCCATGGATTCACCGGGAGGCTGGCAGCTGATGGGACTGACGCCGGTGAAGACCTATGATCCCCAGCGTGAGAAGCCCATTTTGGTGCAGGCCGGGGAATACATCCGCTTCGTGCCCATCACGGAGGCGGAATTCAAGGACATCAAGGCAGCAGTAGAGGACGGCAGCTACGAGTGCGTCGTGCATGAAGGAGAGTAGGCATGGGATTTCGAGTTTTGAAGGGCGGTATGCTGACGACGGTGCAGGACTATGGCCGTACGGGCTACCAGAGCCAGGGATTTAATGTTGGCGGCGTGATGGATACACGCTCCTTCCGGATCGCGAATCTGCTTCTCGACAATCCGGAAAATGAAGCGGTGCTGGAATGCACCCTGCTGGGACCGACGCTGGAATTTACCTCCAGCATGATCATTGCCATTACCGGCGGCGATTTCCGGCCGGAGTTAAATGATGATCCGATTCCCATGTACAAGGCAATTTACGTAAACAAGGGAGACGTGCTGAAGCTGGGGGCCGCCAGAACCGGCAGAACCTGCTACATCGCCTTCTCCAACTATCTGCAGATTCCCGTGATCATGGGCTCCCGCTCCACCAACCTGAAGTGCGGCATCGGCGGCTTCAAGGGACGGAAGCTGCGGGACGGCGATTACATCTCTACCCGGATCAAGCGGCGGAAGTACCTGCCCTTCTTCCTGTCCAGAGAGCTGCCCATCCATGATTTTGAGACGGATAATGAAGTCATCCGCGTGGTGCTGGGCCCCCAGGATGAGATGTTCACCCATAAGGGCGTGGATACCTTCCTGAACAGCGAGTACAGCGTCACCAGTAACTTTGACCGTATGGGACTGCGGCTGGAGGGCCCCTTCATTGAGACCAAGCGGGGCTCCGACATCATTTCCGACGGCATTGCCTTCGGCGCCATCCAGGTGCCGAGTCACGGCAAGCCCATCGTGCTGTTGTCAGACCGACAGACCACCGGCGGCTATGCGAAGATTGCGACGGTGGCGACCGTGGATCTTCCGAAGCTCTGTCAGCGCCGAATCGGCGACAAGGTGCGCTTCCGGGTCATCAGCGTCCAGGAGGCACAGCGTCTGATCCACGAGGAGGAGCGGGAGCTGCAGGAGATGCGGAACCAGATCCATAAGCCCTGCCGCGAGGTGCTGGAGTGTCGTCTGACCGCGAAGAGAATGGAGCGGTTGTTTACAGATTAAGGGAGCGTGCGAGAAAGCAGCGAGGCCCTGAGAACATAGAAAGAGGTATCAGAAATGGAACTTGAGAAGATTGAAGGACTGGTGAAGATTCTGGAGGCAAGCTCCCTGAAGACCATGACCATAAAGGAGGGTGATTTCAAGATCACCATGAGCAAGCTCGACAATCCCCCGGTGATTGCTGCGGGTGCAGCGGCAGCCGTGCCGATGGCAGCAGCGCCGGCCGCAGGTGCCGCAGCAGCGGTGGAGACTGTCGCCCTGCCCGAGGAGGACGATGAGGTCAACATCACAAGCCCCATCGTGGGCACCTTCTATTCCGCAGCGGGCCCGGACATCCCGGCTTACGTGAAGGTAGGCGACCATGTGAAGACCGGTGAGACCGTCTGCATTCTGGAGGCCATGAAGATGATGAACGAGATCACCGCCGACTTCGACTGTGAGATCGAGGCCATTCTGGTGTCCAATGAGCAGAAGGTAGAGTACGGACAGCCCCTGTTCCGTGTGAAGAAGCTTTGATGAGGAGAAGGAGAGCAGCAAGTGTTTAAACGAGTATTGGTTGCAAACCGGGGAGAGATTGCTGTCCGCATCATCCGGGCTCTCCGGGACATGGGCATTATCTCCGTGGCGGTGTATTCCCGGGAGGACAGGGATGCCATGCATGTTCGGCTTGCGGATCTCCGGGTCTGCATCGGCGAGGGTCCGGCAAGAGGCTCCTATCTGAACATGGATCGTCTCATCACCGCCGCCCTGAACATGGGATGCGATGCGGTGCATCCCGGCTACGGCTTCCTGTCGGAGAACAGCAGCTTCGCGCGAAAGTGCGAGGAAAACGGGCTCACCTTCATTGGCCCCAAGGCGGATGTTATCGACCGCATGGGCAACAAGTCGGCCGCCCGCGCCATGATGATGCAGGCGGAGGTGCCGGTGGTGCCCGGTACCAAGGAGCCCGTGTATGAGGCAGAGGTGGGTAAGGAGATCGCGAAGAAGATCGGCTTCCCCGTGATGATCAAGGCCTCCTCCGGCGGCGGCGGCAAGGGCATGCGGGAGTGCATGACCGAGGACGATTTCGAGAACGAGTTCAACATGGCGCAGCGCGAGTCCGCCAATGCCTTCGGCGACGACACCATGTATATCGAAAAGCTGATCCTGCATCCCCGGCATGTGGAGGTGCAGATCATTGCCGACAATTACGGTAATGTTGTCGCTCTGGGAGAGCGGGACTGCTCCGTGCAGAGAAATCACCAGAAGCTCATTGAGGAGTCACCCTCCCCGGCCATCTCAGCAGAGACCCGGGAGCGGATGATGAACGATGCGGTGCTGGCGGCGAAGGCAGCCAACTATTCCAGCGCCGGCACCATCGAGTTCATCGTGGACCAGAGCGGTGAATACTATTTCATGGAAATGAATACCCGTATCCAGGTGGAGCACGGCGTGACGGAAATGCAGACCAACCGGGACCTGGTGGAGGAGCAGATCCGCATTGCGGCGGGAGAGAAGCTCAGCTTCAGCCAGGAGGACGTCCACATTTCCGGCCATACCATCGAGTGCCGCATCAATGCGGAGATCCCGGAGCAGAACTTCATGCCCAGTCCGGGCAAGATCACCCATCTGCATCTTCCCGGCGGCAACGGTGTCCGGGTGGATACAGCATTGTATACGGGATACAGCATTCCCTCCGAGTATGACTCCATGATCGCCAAGATTCTGGTGCATGCGGAGGACCGGGATGCTGCCATCCGCAAGATGCGGGCAGCACTGGATGAGACCCTGGTGCTGGGTGTTTCCACCAACCTGGATTTCCAGTACAAGATCATGTTTGCCCCGGCCTTCACCGAGGGCAGAGCGGATACCGGCTTTATTGAGGGCTTCATTTCCGGTGCAGGCGCAAAGAAGTAAGGAGAGGACAAAGCGATGAAAAAGGTAGATTTGAACAGTGATCTGGGAGAAAGCTTCGGCCGGTATACCCTGGGCATGGATGATCGGATCATTCCGCTGATCTCCTCCGCCAATGTGGCCTGCGGCTTCCACGCCTCGGATCCCATGGTGATGGACAAGACCATCCGCAGCGCCAAGGCTGCCGGCATCCAGGTGGGTGCGCATCCGGGATTTCCGGATCTGATGGGCTTCGGCCGCCGGAACATGGTGGTGAGTCATGAGGAGGCAAGGAACTACATCCTCTATCAGCTGGGCGCGCTGGATGCGTTTGTGAAGGCCAACGGCATGAAGCTGCAGCACGTAAAGCCCCACGGCGCCTTTTACAATATGGCGGCCAAGGATTACGAGCTGGCAGCCGCCATCTGTGAGGGCATCAAGGCGTATGATCCTACCCTCATCGTCATGGCGCTGGCCGGCGGCAACCTTTACAAGGCGGCGAAGGACATGGGACTCCGGGTGGCAGCCGAGGTTTTCGCGGACCGGGCCTATGAGGAGGACGGCACGCTGGTGAACCGGAAGAAGCCGGGGGCCATGATCACCGACGAGGATGAGGCCATCGCCAGAGTGGTGCGGATGATCGAGGAGAAGAAGGTCCGGACCATCACCGGCAAGGACATCGATATCGAAGCGGATTCTGTCTGTGTCCACGGCGACGGCGAGAAGGCACTGCTCTTTGTGGAGAAGATCCGGGCGGAGCTGGCTGCTCACGATATTCAGGTGGCACCGCTGACGGAGATCATCCAGTAAGATTCATAAAAATGTCTGTATAGAATGGACTTTTGCGCATTTGTTATCCTAGGGAGGAGGCCCCGACAGGGGAGGGTTCCCTAGGATGCCTCAGCGGCGAGCGTGTCAAGGGCTTTGCGAAAGCAAAGCCCTCTTTTTATTGCATTGATTTAAATGCACAATTGCTGTATAATCACCTGGCATGGCAGCAATGTTCTACAGGAATAATACGACGGACAGATATAACTCGGCATGAAGAAATTTTTCATAGGAACGGCTGCCTGACATTTAAGATAGGAAGAGAGTGTAACAAAATGGATTTTGAAGCAACAAATCGCGCGCTTCTCGATTTCCTGGACAGAAGCCCGAATGCCTTCTATGCAGTGGCAAACATGAAGGAAATTCTGGAGCAGAACGGTTTTCTCCCCCTGTATGAGGGACAGGCCTGGAGCCTGCAGGCCGGCAAGAGCTACTATGTCACACGGAACGACTCTGCACTGATCGCCTTCCGCATTCCGAAGGAGGGCTTCATTGGCTTCCAGATCATGGCGAGCCACTGTGATTCTCCGGTATTCAAGGTGAAGAGCAACGCAGAGATGGAGATCGACAAGAACTACGTGAAGCTCAACGTGGAGAAGTACGGCGGCATGCTCTGCGCCCCCTGGCTGGATCGGCCCCTTTCTGTGGCTGGACGTGTGGTGGTGGAGACGGAGACCGGTGTTGAGACCCGGCTTGTGAATCTGGATCAGGATCTCATGATCATCCCGAATCTGGCCATCCACATGAACCGTCAGGTCAATGACGGCTACGCCTTCAATGCCCAGGTGGACATGCTGCCGCTGTACGGTGATACAGAGGCAGGCGCGAAGGGAAGCTTCCTGAAGCGGATCGCAGAGGCTGCCGGTGTGGAGGAGGCGCAGATCCTGGATACGGATCTCTACCTTTACAACCGGATGAAGGGAACCGTGATCGGGGCCGAGGGTGAGTACATTGCCAGCGGCCGTCTGGATGATCTGCAGTGCGCGTTTGCCTCTCTGCAGGGACTGCTGGCCGCAGAGCCGAAGGAAAGCATTGCCGTACACTGCGTCTATGACAATGAAGAGGTAGGCAGCGGTACGAAGCAGGGCGCAGCGTCCACCTTCCTGAAGGATGTGCTGCACCGCATTCACAGCGCCTTCGGCAGAAGCGAGGAGGATTACCTCGTCAGCCTGCAGCAGAGCTTCCTGGTTTCCGCAGACAATGCCCACGCGGTGCATCCGAACCATAAGGATATGGCGGATCCCACCAATCGTCCCTACATGAACAAGGGCATCGTCATCAAGTACAGCGCGAACCAGAAGTACACGACTGACGCCGTTTCCGGTGCCATCTTCCGGAAGATCTGCAAGGCAGCCGGTGTGCCGGTGCAGACCTTCACGAACCGTTCGGATATGCTGGGCGGCTCCACCCTGGGCAATATTTCGCAGTCTCAGGTGGCGCTGAACACCGTGGATATCGGACTGCCGCAGCTGGCGATGCACTCACCCTATGAGACCGCCGGCGCGAAGGATACCGCATATCTCATCGAGGCAGCGCGGGTGCTGTTCTCCTCTTCCGTAGAGGGCAGCGGCGACGGCAACTATCAGCTCCGCTTCTGAGCTGTGCCGGGGTCTCCCGCGGAGGCCCGAAAAACAGAAGCAAGATATCTGATGTAACTATTGAGGGAGTATAAGTTAATATGGAACAAAAGAAAATCAAATGGAGTGTTCTGGCCTTCATGGCCTTCTCCACGGTATGGGGCTTTGGTAATGTAGTCAACGGCTTCATGTACTTCAACGGCCTGCAGGTCATGTTCAGCTGGATCCTGATGTTTGCCCTGTACTTTGTGCCCTATGCACTGATGGTGGGCGAGCTGGGCTCTGCCTTCAAGAAATCCGGCGGCGGTGTCAGCTCCTGGATCCATGAGACCATGGGGGCGAAGATTGCGTACTACGCCGGCTGGACCTACTGGGCCTGCCACATCACCTACATCGCCAGCAAGTCCAGCGGAGGACTGAAGGCTCTGTCCTGGGCGGTTTTCCGGAATGCGGAGACCTATGACAGCCTGCCGACACTGGCCATTCAGATCGCCACACTCATCATTTTCCTCTTCTTCTGCTGGGTAGCCAGCAAGGGTCTGAACCCCTTGAAGAAGATGACCAGTATCGCCGGCACCAGCATGTTTGTGATGTCCCTGCTCTACATCGTCATGATGTTTGCGGCACCGGTCATCAATCCGAACGGCGGCTACGTGAGCATGGACTTCAGTCTGAAGAACCTGGTTCCGAATTTCAATGTCGGCTATTTCACTTCCCTGTCCATCCTGGTATTTGCCGTGGGCGGCTGCGAGAAGATCTCTCCCTATGTAAACAAGGTCGAGGATCCGGGCAAGGGCTTCCCCAAGGGCATGATTGCACTGGCTGTCATGGTGCTTGTCTGCGCCATCCTGGGCACCATTGCCATGGGCATGATGTTCGATCCGGCCATCGTCAACGAGTCCAAGGAGAGCTTCAACTCCTATGTTTCCAACGGTTCCTACTGGGCCTTCCAGAGACTGGGCCAGTACTACGGCATCGGTGACACATTGCTGATCATCTATGCACTGTGCAATGTCATCGGCCAGCTGTCTGTGCTGGTGCTTTCCATCGATGCACCGCTGCGTATGCTGCTGGACAACGAGGATTCCCGTCAGTTTATTCCGAAGGCGCTGCTGAAGCAGAACAGCTGCGGCGCTTATGTCAACGGTATCAAGATGGTTATGGTGCTTTCCGGTGCCATCATCCTGATCCAGTCTGTGGTACCGGGCGCTGCTGCCGTACTGAAGCAGCTGACCAAGCTGAATTCTGTATGTATGCCGCTGCGTTACCTCTGGGTGTTCGTGGCCTATATGGCACTCCGCAAGACAGAGGGACGCTTCCATCCGGAGTATCGTTTCGTGAAGAACCACAGCATTGCTATGCTGGCCGGCGGCTGGTGCTTCCTGGTTACCGCTGTATGCTGCATCATGGGTATGTATGATGAGGACTTGTTCACCATGGCGCTCAACATCATCACTCCCATCGTGCTCACCGCCCTGGGCATGATCCTGCCGATGATCGCGAAGAAGGAGCAGCAGGCGTAAAGCAGAGTGCTGGACAA
>CAVATZ010000029.1:0-27328 GCA_963591655.1 Clostridiales bacterium | reverse complement strand
CTACTCGTTTCAGCGAATAAACTGATTCGAGTAGGATTTTTTCTGGAAGTACAGAATAAACAGCTGTCAGCGGGGCATTGCCCGCCGACAGCTATTTTTCTGCCTCGATATGGGGAAGGTTCCAGCGGAAGTAGGCCGCCAGAATGCGGATCATGAAGACCAGAACGGAAGGGAAGATGAGGGCGGCGTTCTGTCCCAGCATCCGATAGAGCAGAACACAGAGGACGGCACCGGCAGCGGAGGCACAGGCGTAGATGTGCTTGATGAAGATGTAGGGGGCCACACCGGCCATGATGTCCCGGAGGAGTCCGCCGCCCACGGCGGTGATGACACCGAGGAAGGCCAGAAGGAAGGAGTTGTAGGCGTAGCCCGCTTCCACACCGGCCCGCACGCCCATGACAGTGAAGATGCCGAGCCCCAGGGAATCCATCAGGAGCATCAGGGCATCGTAGACGCGTTTTGTGGTCAGGTCAGGCTGCTGCTTCCGGAAGAAGGCAATGATGAAGACCACGAGAGAGGTAACGATGGCCATGATGACGTAGTGGGGATGGGTCAGGGCCGCCGGAACCTTATTCAATGTGACGTCCCGGACCATGCCGCCGCCGACGGCGGTGACCACACCCAGCACTGTGACGCCGAAGACATCGTAGCCCCGGCGGATGCCCACCATGGCGCCGGAAACGGCAAAGGCAATGGTTCCCAAAATCTCCAGAAATACAATCAGCATAGTCGCACCTCGTGTAGAGCCCGCAGGGGCTTTTGATGGGCCTATTGTAGCATCGCATCGGTGCTGTCGTCACGCGGAAAATCATAAAGGAAATGCCGGCGAAAAACGCATCTTTGTTGCAATTTCTCTTGACAAAGCGTCAAGGACTCTTTACTATACAATACGCAAGTGATTTGCAAATAACACAACACTCGGCGCAGCCGGGTGTTTTTTGCGGCATAGAGAAGAAAGCAGGGAAAGAAGCATGAAGAAGATACAGAGAGGCGCGACCGGGCTTATGGCCCTTTTGCTGACGGCGGGGCTTTGCACGGCCTGCGGCAATGCAGGAGCGGAGGCACAGAGCAGCGGAGCAGGGACAGCGGCAGCGCAGGAGAGCGGTGCTGATCCGGAGAAGCTGCAGGTGATGGCGAGCTTTTATCCCATGTACGACTTTGCACAGAAGATCGGCGGGGAGTATGTGTCGGTGACCGATATGGTGCCGGCGGGCACGGAGCCCCATGACTGGGAGCCGGCTGCGAAGGACATCGCGGGCCTGGAAAATGCGGACGTTTTCGTGTACAGCGGCGCGGGGCTTGAGTACTGGGCCGAAGACATTTTACAGACCCTCCAGAACGAGGACCTCGTGACAGTGGAGGCCTCCGAAGGCATCACGCTGCTGACGGCAGAGGAAGAAGGGGCCCATGAGGAGGCTGACGGCCATGACCATGGGGAGTATGACCCGCATGTGTGGCTGGATCCCATGAAGGCCAAGGCGGAAATGGCGAATATCCGGGATGCTTTTTCGGAGGCGGATCCGGCGCATGCCGCGGAGTATGCCGCGAACTATGAGACCTATGCGGAGAAGCTGGATGCATTGGATACAGAATACAGAGAGACGCTCGCGAAGTGCAGCAAGAAGGAGATCGTGGTTTCCCATGAGGCCTTCGGCTATCTTTGCGGGGCCTATGACATTACCCAGATGGGCATCGAGGGGCTGATGCCGGATTCGGAGCCGGACCCGGCCCGGATGGCGGAGATCACGGATTTTGTGCGGGCGCATGAGGTGCGGGTGATCTTTTCCGAGGAGCTGGTTTCCGAGAAGGTGGCGCAGACCATCGCGAAGGAGACCGGTGCCGAGGTGGAGACGTTGAACCCGCTGGAGGGACTCAGCGAGGCAGAGCTTGCGGCCGGTGCGGATTACTTCTCCGTCATGGAGGACAATCTCGCGAAGCTCGCGGCGGCGCTGGCCTGAGAAGAACAGGAGCGGACCATGGCAGAACGAAAGGCATATACCACCCGGACCCGGACAGAGATTCTGGATTTTCTCAAGAAGAATGCGTCGCTGACGGTGAGTGTGACGGATATCCTGGCGCATCTCAGCGCGGTGGGCATCGAGGCCAACAGCACGACGGTGTACCGGTACCTGGACAAGCTCTGCAGCGAGCAGGCGGTGATCAAGTACCCGGATCTCATGGGCGAGAAGGCGGTGTATGAGTACGCCGGGGAGGACCGGCACTGCTTCGAGCACCTGCATCTCAAGTGCGTGCGCTGCGGCAGGCTGCAGCATCTGGACTGCGGCTTTATGGAGGAGTTCCGGCAGCATGTTCTGGAGCATCATCATTTCCGCCTGCAGTGCGCCGGGGGGCTTCTCTACGGGCTTTGCGAGGCCTGTGCTGCGGAGGATAATGCCGGCGGTGCGGCGCTGCCGGAGAAGGCCCATGGGCATGGGCATGGCTGCAGCTGCGGCTGCCACGAATCAGAGGGGAAGTGAAGCGCATGACAGCAGAGAAGGAAAAGGAAATCGAGGAGCAGGAGATCATTTCCGTGCGGGATCTGCATTTCACCTATGCGGACGGCGACACGGAGGTGCTGGAGGGCGTCAGCTTCGCGGTACGGCAGGGAGAATTTGATGTTCTGCTGGGACAGAACGGCGCGGGAAAGAGCACGCTGCTGAAGCTGCTTCTGGGAGAGCTGCAGCCCCAGCACGGGGGCGAGATCCGGCTCTTCGGGGAGGATGTGCGGCGCTTCCGGGGCTGGCAGAGAATGAGCTTTGTGCGGCAGAACGGCATGCAGAGCTGCCAGAACTTTCCGGCGACGGTGCTGGAGCTGGTGACCGCCAATCTCTACCGCAGTATCGGACTCTTCCGCTTTGCGGGGAAAAAGGAGAAGGCCCGAGCACTGCAGGCACTGTCTGAGGTGGGCATGGCGGACTACAGCGGCCGGCTCATCAGTCAGCTTTCCGGCGGGCAGCAGCAGAGGGTGCTGCTGGCCCGGGCGCTGGTGAACGCGCCGGAGCTGATGATCCTGGACGAGCCCACTGCCGGTATGGACGAGAAGAGCATAGCGGAATTCTATCAGCTGCTGGCGACCGTGCAGAAGCAGCATGGTGTCAGCATCCTTATGGTGACCCACGATCCGGAAAAGGTGCGCGGCATGGCGGATCATATTTTCCGCCTGCAGGACGGCAGAATGCTGCGGGAAGCGCCGGAGCAAGGATAAGGAAAGGAGGAGAGACTTCCATGGAGATTTTTCAATACGGCTTTATGCAGCGGGCCTTTGTGGTGGGTATCCTGCTGGCAGCCATCATTCCCTGCATCGGCATGGTGATCGTTTTTAAGCGTCTGTCGATGATCGGAGATGCCCTGTCCCATACCTCTCTTGCGGGGGTGGCAGCGGGCCTCCTGCTCAATGTGAATCCCATTCTGGCGGCGGCGGTGGCCTGTGTGCTGGCCTCCTTCGGCATTGAAGCCATCCGGCGGAAGCTGCCTCGTTTTTCGGAGATGTCCATTGCCATCATGATGTCCACGGGTGTGGGACTGGCGGGTGTGCTCTCGGGCTTCGTGAAAAATGCCAGCAGCTTCAACAGCTTCCTCTTCGGCTCCATCGTGGCCATTTCCGACGGCGAGCTCTATGCGGTGGTGGCGGTGAGCCTGGGCGTTTTCCTCATGTGCCTCCTTCTGTATAAGGAGCTCTTCTTCATTACCCTGGATGAGCAGAGCGCACGGCTCGCGGGTGTGCCGGTGAAGACCGTCAACTTCATCTTTACGGTGCTGATCGCGCTGACGGTTTCTGTGGCGGCCCGGACCGTGGGCTCCCTCATCGTGTCCTCCATGATGGTGGTGCCGGTGGCCTGCGCCCTGCAGTTCGGCAAGGGCTACCGCGGCACTTTGATTCTCGCCGTGCTGCTGGACGTGATCTTTATGATCATCGGTCTCTTCGCGGCCTATTACCTCGGCCTGAAGCCGGGCGGCACCATCGTCCTCATCGGCGTGCTTTTCCTGGTGGCAGCGCTTTTCGTGAAGCGGCTCCGCTGATTTCTGCTGGCCTAGGGAGGTGCGGATCAAAGCGTTTCCCTCGCGCCTTCGGAAGAAGATGCCAATGACGGTTTGTGCTGAAAACCCGGCTGTTCGTGCGAAATCAGTATCCTGAAGAAAAAGTATGTTATGCTACGCTTAACCATAGAAGAGAAAGGCGGCAGAACATGAGTTTAAAATATCAGGAAATCATAGAGAAGATGACACTGGAGGAGAAGGCCCGGATGATGTCCGGCAAGAATGTCTGGGAGACCCAGGATTATGAGAAGTACGGGATTCCGGCGGTGTTTCTGTCAGACGGCCCCCACGGGATTCGGAAGCAGGCGGGCCCTGGCGATCACCTGGGCATTCACGGCAGTCTTCCGGCGACCTGCTTCCCTACGGCAGCCACCGTTGCCAACAGCTGGGACACCGCGCTGGGCGAGGAGATCGGAACCGCATTGGGCGAAGAGGCGGCTGCCCTTGGCGTGAACATGATCCTGGGACCGGGACTGAACATCAAGCGGAGTCCCCTCTGCGGACGGAATTTTGAGTATTTCTCAGAGGATCCCTATCATGCGGGCAAGCTGGCGGCGGCCTATATCCGCGGCATGCAGAGTCAGGGCGTGTCGGCTTGTCCGAAGCATTTTGCAGCCAACAGCCAGGAACTTCGGCGTATGGCCAACAATTCCGTGGTGGATGAGCGTACCTTCCGGGAGATCTATACCACAGGCTTCGAAATTGCGGTGAAGGAGGGAAAGTCCAAGGCCATCATGTCCTCCTACAACGAGATCAACGGCGTCTATGCCAATGAAAATTCTCATCTGCTGCAGGAGATCCTGCGGAAGGAGTGGGGCTTTGACGGCGTCGTGGTATCGGACTGGGGCGGCAGCAATGACCATGCCCTGGGCGTACAGAACGGCAGCCACCTGGAAATGCCGGGTACCGGCAACAGCGGTGTGCATGACATCGTGAAGGCCGTAAAGGAGGGCACCTTGTCCGAGGCGGTGCTGGATGAGCGGGTGGATGAGCTTCTGCAGGTGGTTTTCGCCATTCACGGGGCCACAGAGAAGGCCAAGGGACAGAGCTTTGACGTGGAGGCACACCATGCCCTGGCCCGGAAGGCCGCAGAAGAAAGCATTGTCCTATTGAAGAATGAGGACGATATCCTGCCGCTGAAGCCGGGTACGAAGGTGGCGGTTGTGGGTGACTTTGCGGAGACACCCCGCTATCAGGGTGCCGGCTCCTCTCTGGTGAATCCCGCCAAGTCAGTCGAGTCCATTCTGTCGGTGATGGGGGACTATGATCTCGAGATGCTTTCCTACAGCAAGGGCTACATTCGCAACCGGAAGCCGGATCAGAAGCTGATCCAGGAGGCCAAGGAGGCCGCGAAGAAGGCAGATGTGGTGCTGGTGTTTGCGGGACTTGACGAGATCAGCGAGAGCGAGGGCATGGACCGGACCCATATGCAGATGCCGGAGGGACAGCGGGCACTGATCGACGAGCTGTCCACGGTTTGTGAGAAGCTGGTGGTCGTTCTGTCTGCGGGCTCTGCGGTGGAGATGCCTTGGTATTCCTACGTGAAGGGCATCGTCCATGGCTATCTCGGCGGACAGGCGGGCGCTTCTGCCATGATGAATGTGCTGACCGGAAAGGTGAACCCCTCCGGCAGGCTCAATGAGACCTATCCGCTGCACTATGAGGATACGCCGGCCTATGCCTACTATCCCAGCAAGGAGCGGAGCAGTGAGTACCGGGAGTCCCTGTATGTGGGCTATCGTTATTACACCACAGTGCAGAAAAAAGTCCGCTTCCCCTTTGGCTATGGCTTGAGCTATACTTCATTTGAATACAGTGATCTGCAGATCACAGAGAAGGGCGTCCGGTTCCGGGTGGCCAATGTCGGCGACCGGGAGGGGGCCGAGGTGCCGCAGCTCTATGTGGGGCGGCAGTCTGAGACTGTGTTCCGTCCGCTGCGGGAGCTGAAGGGCTTCACCAGAGTGGTGCTGCAGCCGGGAGAGAGCAAGGAGGTGGAAATCCTTTTCGATGACAAGAGCTTCCGCTTCTATGATGTGCGCAGCAATACCTGGGAAATTGAGGACGGCGAATACAGCATTTCTGTGGGCCGGGATGCCAATACGATGGTGCTTACCGGTACATTGTATGTTGCCGGCACCGTGAAGGCGGGCGGCTATGACCGGGAGAAGCTGCCGGACTACTTCACAGGAAAGATCACGGCAGTCGGCGACGAAGAATTCAAGGTGCTTTACGGACGGGAGATTCCGGACGGCAGCTGGCACGGGGAAATCGGCATCAATGACGCGGTATGTCAGCTCTACTACGGCAAGGGCATTCTGGGCCGGATTCTCTGCGCCGTACTGAAGCGGATGCTGAAGCGGTGCGAGCGTACCGGAAAGCCGGATCTCAATGTCCTGTTTAACTACAACATGCCGATTCGCGGCTATGCGAAGATGACCGGCGGCATGATCACCATGGATATGGCGAGGGCACTGACGGAAATGGCCAACGGACATCGGATCCGGGGCACGGCGCATCTTCTGAAGGCGGCGATTCAGCGGGATTAAGGTCCGGCCCCGAGCGCAGCCGGTAAAAGAAGGGGAGGAACGGAAACGACATGATCAGGATTGCAATCGTAGAGGATGAGACGGCCTATGCGGAGCAGCTGCGGGAGTATCTTCAGCGCTATGAAAAGGAGCAGGGAGAGACCTTCCGGATCACTGTTTTTTCTGACGGAGACCAGATCGTTCATAAATACAAATCCGACTTCGACATCATTCTGATGGATGTGGAAATGAAATTTATGGACGGCATGTCCGCCGCAGAGGAAATCCGCAAGATCGACACGGAGGTGGTGATCATCTTCATCACCAATATGGCCCAGTACGCCATCCGCGGCTATGCCGTGGATGCGCTGGACTATGTCCTGAAGCCTGTTTCCTACTTCGCCTTTTCCGAGCGCCTGAAGCGGGCCATCGAGCGGATGCACCGGCGGGAATCCAAGTGCATCATGGTGAACATCAAGGGCGGCACCGTGCGCCTGAACATCGCCAACATTTTCTATGTGGACAGTCAGGGGCATACGCTGATTCTCCACACCATTCTCGGCAACTACGAAACCACCGGCACCATGCGGGAGATGGAGGAGAAGCTTCGGGATCTGAATTTCTGCCGGGGCAATAAGGGCTACCTCATCAACCTGCAGCACGTGGACGGCGTTCAGGACGGCTGCGCCATGGTGCGGGGCGAGAAGCTGCTCCTGAGCCGCTCGAAGCGAAAGGAATTCATGGAGGCCCTGACAGAATACTGGGGCGAGGTGGTGAAATGACGGGGCCGCAGCTGATACCGGACATTCCCCGGATCTATACGGCGCTGGCGGAATGGCTGGCCTGCCTTGTCTTCATTGTGCACCTCCGGCGGCGATATTCACCGCAGCAGACGGGCATCATTTCGGCGGCGTTTCTTCTGGCGCAGAGCGGTTTTCTGGTGGCAACGGATGATGTCTCTTTGGTGTTCTGGCTTCCCTGCATGCTCGCGGCGATCGGACTCATGCTGGCCTTTCTGTACATCTGCTGTCAGATCACGATGCGGGACACATTCTATTTCTGCACCCTGGCCTTTGTGCTGGCGGAGTTTATGGCCGCGGCGGAGTGGCAACTGGTCTGCTGGATCTCGCCGGGGCAGCTGCCGGAAATACCCTTCCGCTGCCTGCTGCTGGTCCTGGTCTATGCCGGAATTGTATTCTGCTTCTATCGTCTTTTGAAGGGGCAGCTGCCGGAGCACGGACAGATGGCGGTGAATCGAAAGGAGCTGATTTCCGGCGTCATCATCGCAGCAGCGGTTTTTGCCGTCAGCAACATCGGCTTCGTTGGCAATGCCGCCGCGGCAGAGGGGCTGTCCTCCTATCAGCTGGGCATCGCCCGGATGCTGGTGGACGGCGGCGGTATGGCCATCCTCTTTGCCCACCTCATGCAGTGTGCGGAGCTTCGGATGCGGTCGGAGCTGGAAACCATGCAGACGGTGCTCCAGAACCAGTATGCTCAGTATATGCAGTCCAAGGAAAGCATTGAACTCATCAACTACAAGTACCATGACCTGAAGCACCAGATTGCCTACCTCCGCAGCGAGCAGGATTCCGGGAAGCGGGAGGCTTATCTCCGCCGCATGGAGGAGGAGATCCGGCAGTACGAGGCCCAGAACAAGACGGGCAACAGCGTACTGGATGTGGTGCTGACCTCGAAGAGCTTGTACTGTGCGAAAAACGGCATCACCTTCACCTGCGTGGCGGACGGCACGCTGCTTTCCTTTATGGATGCAGTAGACATCTGCAACATCTTCGGCAATGCCTTGGACAATGCCATCGAGTGCGAGATGAAGATCCCGAACCCGGAGAAGCGGCTGATCCACGTGACGGTGGCGCAGAAGAAGCGCTTCCTGATCCTGCGCTTTGAGAACTATTTTGAGGGAGAGCTCGCCCGGAAGGACGGGCATTTCCTGACCACCAAGGAGAAGAACGGCTTCCACGGCTACGGGATCAAGAGCATCCGCTACATCGTGGAGAAATATGAGGGCGCACTGACGGTGGAGACCCGGGAAAACTGGTTTGAAATGAAGATCCTGATTCCGATACGACAGGAAAAAGAGAATATCGAATGACGGAAATTTCTGAAGAGATCCGGCGCAGCTTGTGCGATTCGTACAGCGACGCCGGAACTTTTTTTGTATTGCGGCAGAAACCGCCGAAACCGTTTGTGCAGAAAAAGCACCGTTTGTGCAGATTTTCGTTATCCGCGTCATCTTGTGCTACATTAATGCCAAGAGTTCCGAAAAGGAATACAGAATAAAGGGAGGAAAATGACATGTTAAGTGTAAACATGGATGACGTGATCAACGTCCTGAATTCATGTAAGCCGTATCTCATTGCGCTGGCCATCGTACTGGTGCTGGCCATCGGCGTGAGCATCGCGGCAGTGAAGGTGCAGAAGCCCAAGCGGCAGCTGCTGCGGAAGGAGGCCTGGCTGGCCTTTTTCCTGGCATTTGTGGTGATCGTGAACCTGATCTGCTTCATCCCCATGTCCAGCATGATTTCGCTGGTGATGGGCAACGGCACCATTACCGAGGAGACCTCAGAGGAATCCAAGGAGCTGGTGCAGAAGATTGCCGAGGAAGGCATCGTGCTTCTGAAGAATGAGGACAATATGCTTCCGCTGGCAGAGAACAGCAGCCTGAATGTTTTCGGCTGGGCTTCCACAAACCCCTGCTACGGCGGTACCGGCTCCGGCTCTCTGTCGGATGCGTACCCCACCGTTTCTCTGCTGCAGGGCCTGGAGGATGCAGGCTTCCGGCTGAATACGGAGCTTTCTGACTTCTATACCGCATACCGGGCAGATCGTCCGGAAGTGGGTATGTCGGAGCAGGACTGGACACTGCCGGAGCCGACAGCCGCTTCCTATACAGAGGAGATGCTGGACAACGCCAAGGCTTTTTCTGATACCGCTATGGTGGTGATCACCCGCGTCGGCGGTGAGGGTGCAGACCTGCCCACAGATGTGAGCCAGGTGACCTATGAAGACAATTCCACAGAGTACAAGGACTTCGAGGCCGGCGAGCATTATCTGCAGCTCAGCAGAACTGAGAAGGATATGCTGAACCTGGTTTGTGAAAATTTCGACAATGTGGTTCTGATTTACAACGGTGCCAACCCCATGGAGCTGGGCTTCGTCAACGAATACAGCCAGATCAAGAGTGCTATCTGGTGTGCCGGTACCGGCCAGTCCGGCTTTGAGGCCCTCGGTGAGATCGTTGCCGGTGAGATCAACCCCTCCGGCAAGACTGTGGATACCTTTGTCAGCGATCTGACAGAGACACCCACCTGGAACAACTTCGGCAGCTTCGTGTATGACAATGTAGATGAGTATAAGTATATACATACCAACCGCCGTACCGGCGCGAAGAGTACACGTTTTCCTACCTTCGTCAACTACGTGGAGGGCATCTATGTGGGCTACCGCTTCTACGAGACGGCAGCAGATGAGGGGCTGATCGATTATGACAAGACAGTGGTGTATCCCTTCGGCTACGGCCTGTCCTATACCAGCTTCACCCAGGAGATGGGCGATCTGACCGAGCAGGACGGCACCATCAGCTTTGATGTAACTGTGACCAATACCGGCGATGTGGCCGGCAAGGATGTGGTTGAGGTTTACTACAACCCGCCCTACACCAACGGCGGCATCGAGAAGGCCAGTGCCAACCTGATTGCCTTCGACAAGACGGATCTGCTGGAGCCGGGCGCTTCCGAGACCGTGACCATCAGCTTCTCCGCAGAGGACATGGCTTCCTATGATGAGAAGGGTGCCGGCTGCTATGTGCTGGAGGCCGGCGATTATGAGATTTCCATTAAGTCGGATTCTCACAACAAGATCGATTCCCGCACTTATACAGTGGCAGACAGCATTACCTATGACGAGGATAATGCCAGAAGCACCGACGCACAGGCGGCAGTCAACCATTTTGATTATGCCGAGGGTGAGGTGACCTATCTTTCCAGAGCCGACGGCTTTGCCAACTATGCGGAGGCTACCGCGGCACCGGAGAACTACAGCATGAGCGATGAGGTGAAAGCTGTCTTCATCAACAACGGCGTGTATGATCCGGAGAAGTATAACGATGCCTCCGATGAAATGCCTACAACGGGTGCCAAGAACGGCATGACACTGGCAGAGCTCCGCGGCGCTTCCTATGACGATGAGAGATGGGAGACCCTGCTGGATCAGCTGACCATTTCCGATATGGATACCATGATTGCCCTGGGCGGTTACCAGACCGCTGCGGCAGCCAGCGTAGACAAGGCCAGCACCGTGGACTGTGACGGACCGGCCTCCATCAACAACAACTTTACCGGTGTCGGCTCCGTGGGCTTCCCCTCCGCTGTGATGATCGCCAGCACCTGGAACACAGATCTCGCCCTGGAATTCGGTGAGAGCATCGGCAAGATGGCAGATGAAATGGATGTTTCCGGCTGGTATGCACCGGCAATGAATACCCATCGTTCCGCCTTTGCCGGCAGAAACTTCGAGTACTATTCCGAGGACGGCGTGCTGGCAGGCCGTATCGCTGCCAATGCAGTGATCGGCGCAGAGGAGTATGGCGTATATGCGTATATCAAGCATTTCGCACTGAACGATCAGGAAACCAACCGTAACGTGATGCTCTGCACCTGGGCAAATGAGCAGTCCATCCGTGAAATTTATCTGAGACCCTTCGAGATTGCGGTGAAGGACGGCGGTGCCAAGGCGGTGATGTCCTCCTTCAACTACGTCGGCGCTGAGTGGGCCGGTGCAAGCTCCGCCCTCTGCAATACGGTACTTCGTGACGAGTGGGGCTTCCGCGGCTTCGTGCTGACAGACTACTTCGGTGTTTACGGCTACATGAACTCTGACCAGGCGATCCGGGGCGGCACCGACTGTATGCTGGTGGCGTATGACACAGAGACCAATCATGTAAAGGACACCAGCAGTGCCACCGGCGTGAAGGCAATGCGCCAGGCCTGCAAGAACATCATGTATACCGTTGTCAACAGTCGTGCCTATGCTGCGGAGAACCTGAACACCGGTCTTCCGACCTGGCAGATCATGGCCATCGCCATCGACGTGGTTCTGGGCGCAGCCATCATTGGCCTGGAGGTACTGACGGTAAAGAGCTACCGGAAGGCAGCCAAGAAGGCAAAGACAGAGGAGTAAGAGGCAGCAGCGTATGGGCACAATCAAGAATTTTTGGGAGCGCTTTGCGGAAACGCATCCGGAGGCAGCGAAATGGGTCAGAGAGGGTGGGCTCTTCGTCATCGTCAGCAATCTGATCACGGTATGCAAGTATCTGATGCTGCTGTTCCTGCCGGCTATGTTTGCGGGGCTTCCCAACATTGACTTCGGCTTTCCGGGGATCTCCCTGACCCTGTTCGGGGAGACCTTCAAATGGAATATCATCGGCTATGACAGCCTGCACGGGGGCCTGCCTTACTTCTGTGCCTACATGACCGCCATGGTGATCGGGGAGTGCATCAACTTCCCGATCCAGAGAAATCTGGTGTTCCGGAGTCACGGAAACCTGGCGTATCAGGCGCTGTGGTACTTCATCGCCTTCTGCATCGTGACCTGTGTGGTAAACTCCATCAACTGCATCTGGGTGGCGGTGGCCGGCCTGCTGGTGCCGAACTGGATCTACAACATCGGAACGACAGTTCTGAACGGCGGCATCTCCATGGTGGTATTCTTCTTCGTGAATAAGATCATCTTCCCCTCGGGAGAGGGGGCACAGAAGGCCTGAGAAATGTAAGAAATTTCTGTGAACATAATCTGTGCTATTGTAAAAGAAATTCGCTTATGATAAGATGATTTTGCTGTTAGAGACATCATATGTGACGATATTTACATAAAAATGTGACAAAATCTCCAAAAATACAAAAGACAATTGTTTTTGTAAAAAAATTTCACAAAAGCAAGAAACTTTAAGACAAAAAAGACTCATCCGGGCAGCGCCCGGGTGAGGTTTTGCGTTTCAGAAAAGAGACATCGTTTCATTACGGATAGGACTAGAAGGAGGAACAATGGCAATTTCATCTTCGGAATTTACGACAGATTCCAGCGGGCTTGAGCTGAAGCAGCACGGCTCCGCTGCTTTTCCGGCAGCCTGCTATGAGAAGGATTTGAGTGAGTCGGCGGTGGCCTGGCACTGGCATGAAAAATTCGAGCTGACCCGGGTGACCAAGGGTGAGGCGGAATTCCTGGTGAACGGAAAGGAAATTCTGCTGAAGGAGGGCGAGGGCGTCTTCGTCAATGTGGGTGTGCTGCATGCCTACCGTCAGAAGCCCGGCATCATGGGCAAGCTGCAGCTCATTGTGGTGGATGCGTCCATACTGGGCGGAGAAGGCAGCAGTGTATACTGGACCAAGTATCTGACACCCCTGATGCAGAATGCGACATTGGAATATGTGCAGTTCGGCAAGGAGGAGCCCTGGGAGATCGAGGCGGCGGCGCTGATCCGCCAGGCATGGCAGTGCTGTGCGGCGGAGCCGGAGTGCTTCGAATGGACCTTCCGGGAGAACCTGTCCCATCTCTTCGGTCTGCTGCTGCAGCATTGTGATGCAGAGGACAGAAGCAGCATCGACAATTCCCGGGAGCTTCGGCGCATCAAGAGCATGCTGGCCTTTGTGCAGGAGAATTACGGTGAGAAGCTGAGCCTCGAGAATATCGCGCGGGCAGGAAAGGTCAGCGCCTCCGAGTGCATCCGCTGCTTCAACAACAAGATCCATATGACGCCCTTTGAGTATCTCAATGATTATCGTCTGCTGCGGGCGGCAGAGCAGATCGCCGGCTCGAATCTGCGGATCAATACCATTGCCGGAAGCTGCGGCTTCAACGACATGAGCTACTTCTCCAAGCTGTTCCGGAGAAAGTATGAGCTGACGCCTTCTGAGTACCGGAAGGCCCACAGAGCTGACAAAAAGGGATAATGCTTTAACGTCCAAAAAAGAGGTGAGACATGGAATACAGAATTGAACATGATACCATGGGAGAGGTGAAAGTACCGGCGGAGCATTTCTGGGGGGCCCAGACCCAGCGCTCCCTGGAGAACTTCCGGATCAGCACAGAGACCATTCCGCTGGAGGTGATCCGGGCCTTCGCCATTCTGAAGTCCGCAGCGGCTTCGGCAAACCGGAGTCTTGGAAAGCTGCCGGAGGCAGAGGCCGGGGCCATCATTGAGGCCTGTCAGGACATTCTGGACGGAAAGTATCCGGAGGAGTTCCCGCTGAAGGTATGGCAGACCGGCTCCGGCACCCAGTCCAATATGAACATGAACGAGGTGATCGCCCACATTGCGATGCACAATCACCCGGAGCTGAAGATCCATCCCAACGATCATGTGAACATGTCCCAGAGCTCCAATGATACCTTCCCCACCGCCATGAACATCGCTGCGGTGGAGGCCATTGTGGGGCATGTTTTCCCGGCGCTGGACAAGCTGACAGAAACCCTGCAGCGTCTGGAGGCGGAAAATGCGGATGTGGTGAAGATCGGCAGAACCCACCTTCAGGATGCGGTGCCGCTGCGCTTCAGTCAGGAGATCCACGGCTGGACCGGCATGCTGCAGTCCGCGAGGGAAATGCTGGAGAGCGCCCTGGCGCCGCTGCGGAAGCTGGCCATCGGCGGCACGGCAGTAGGTACGGGTCTCAACTGTCCCGCGGGCTTTGACCGACTCTGCGCCGAAGACATTAGCCGCTTATCGGGGGAGAAATTTGTGTCCTCCGACAACAAGTATCATGCGCTGACCTCCAAGGATGCCTATGTGTTCGCCCACGGCGCTTTGAAGGCGCTGGCCTGCAACCTGATGAAGATGGCCAACGATATCCGCTGGCTGGCGTCCGGTCCCCGCTGCGGCATCGGTGAGATTTCCATCCCGGAGAATGAGCCGGGCTCTTCGATCATGCCGGGCAAGGTGAACCCCACCCAGTGCGAGGCCATCACCATGATCGCGGTGCAGGTGATGGGCAATGATGCTGCCATCGGCATCGGCGCGAGCCAGGGCAATTTTGAGTTGAATGTCTTCATGCCTGTGCTTTCCTATAATATGCACCAGTCCATTCGTCTGCTGGGAGACGGCATGCGCTCCTTCGAGGAGAACTGTGTCCGGGGCATCAAGCCCAACCGGGAGAGAATGCAGGAAAATCTGAACCGTTCCCTGATGCTGGTGACCTGTCTGTCTCCGTCCATCGGCTACGAAAATGCGGCCCATTGCGCCCACCTCGCCTTCGAAGAGGGCAGTACCCTCAAGGAAGCCGTGGTAAAGCTTGGCTTTATGAGCGCCGAGGAGTATGATAATGTAGTGTTGCCACAAAACATGTGTTAGGAGAAGACAAATGAATATTTCAGAAGAATCCTTAAAGCTGCATTATGAACTGAAGGGAAAGCTGGAGATCAAGGCGAGAGCCAGGGTGGACAGCTCGGAGGCCCTGAGCCTCTGCTATACACCGGGTGTGGCGGAGGCCTGCCGGGTGATTGAGAAGGATCCGGAGAAGAGCTGGGAGCTGACCCGCCGCTGGAACACGGTGGCCGTGGTGACAGACGGCACAGCCATTCTCGGCCTCGGCGACATCGGTCCGGAGGCGGGCATGCCGGTGATGGAGGGAAAGTGCGTGCTCTTCAAGGAGTTCGGTGATGTGGATGCCATTCCCCTCTGCATCCGCTCCAAGGACGTGGACACCATCGTGGACACCATCGCCCTGCTGGCAGGCTCCTTCGGCGGCGTGAACCTGGAGGACATTGCGGCACCTCGCTGCTTCGAGATCGAGAAGAAGCTGAAGGAGAAGTGCGACATTCTGGTCTTCCATGACGACCAGCACGGCACCGCTGTTGTGGTGGCGGCAGCCCTCATCAACGCCATGAAGGTGACCGGCAAAAAGATGGGCGAGGTAAAGATCGTCATAAACGGTGCCGGTGCTGCCGGTATCGCCATCGGAAATCTTCTGATCAAGATGGGCTTCGGCAATGTGGTGCTCTGCGACATCAACGGCATCATCTGCGAGGGGGATGAGGGACTGAACTTCGGCCAGGAGGCCATTTCCCACATTTCCAATAAGAACCATGAGCGCGGCAAGCTGGCGGATGCCATGAAGGGTGCAGACATTTTTATCGGTGTTTCCCGTCCCAACCTGGTGACGAAGGAAATGGTCGCTTCCATGAACAACGGTATCGTTTTCGCTATGGCCAACCCGGTGCCGGAGATCATGCCGGAGGACAGCAAGGCGGCCGGTGCCGCTGTGGTGGGCTCCGGACGTTCGGACTATCCCAACCAGATCAACAATGTGCTTGTGTTCCCGGGCATCTTCCGCGGGGCACTGGATGTGCGGGCCACAGACATTAACGATGAAATGAAGGAGGCGGCAGCCTATGCCATCGCCTCTCTGGTGTCCGACGAGGAGCTGAGTCCGGAATACATCATTCCGAAGGCCTTCGATCCGCGGGTAAAGGATGCAGTGGCCAGGGCCACGGCGGAGGCTGCCAGAAGGACCGGCGTCAGCCGCATCTAAATCACAGTGTCATAGTGCTTCAAGAAACAGCAGGTCAGCTTACAGGCCTGCTGTTTTTTCGTAAAAATGCGCAGAAACGGCACAAAATTAAATTTTAGCGGCGGCTTGTAAAAGATTGGCATTTTGTGATAAAATCATAGCGCATCGTGTACACATTTGCGGCGGGGGTTACCAATGAGAATGGAAGAGCAAAGTGTAAACAACGTGAATATTGTTCAGGAGGAAACGGAGCGGGAAACGGTTCTGATCATAGATGATTCGGAAATGAACCGGGCCATTCTGACGGAGATGCTGCAGGCGGATTTTGATATCCTGGAAGCGGAAGACGGTGAAGCCGGGGTGAAGATCCTTCAGGAGAAAAAAGAAAGCATTTCTCTGGTGATGCTGGACATTGTGATGCCGGGAATGGACGGCTTCGAGGTGCTGGGATATATGAATCGGGCCGGTATGATGGATACGCTGCCGGTGATCATGATTTCCAGTGAGGATTCTCAGAGCGTGGTACGGCGGGCCTATGATATGGGGGCTTCCGACTACATCAGCCGTCCCTTTGATGCCCAGATTGTCTATCGCCGCGTGATGAATACCATCATGCTGTATGCCAAGCAGCGGCGGCTTCTGTCCATGGTGACCAAGCAGATCTATGAGAAGGAGAAAAACAACCGGATCATGATCTCCATTCTCAGTCAGGTCATGGGCTTCCGGAACAGTGAGAGCGCGGCACACATTCTGCATATCAACATGATCACAAGCATGCTGCTGGAGCGGCTCATTCAGAAGACGGACCGCTATCAGCTGGATTGGAACAAATGTCTTCTGATCGCTACGGCTTCGGCACTGCATGATATCGGAAAAATCGGAATTCCGGACGGCATTCTCAATAAACCGGGAAGGCTGACGTCCGAGGAATATGAGATCATGAAAGGGCACACGACGATCGGCGCGGAAATGCTGGAAAGGCTGGACATCTACCGGGACGAGGAGCTGGTGCGGATTGCCTATGAAATCTGTCGGGGACACCATGAGCGCTATGATGGCAAAGGCTACCCGGACGGACTGAAGGGCGATGAGATTCCGATCTCGGCGCAGGTGGTGAGTCTTGCCGATGTCTATGATGCACTGACCAGTGTGCGGGTGTACAAGCCGGCCTATTCCCATGAGGAGGCCATTCGGATGATTCTGGACGGCGAATGCGGTGTTTTCAATCCGCTGCTGCTGGACTGCCTCGAGGATATCGCGGAGCGCCTGAAGACAGATCTGCAGGATCGGCAGGAGGAAGTGAACGAGGGCAGCGTGCAGGAGGAGCTTTCGCATTATGAGAATGCGCAGAAGCAGTTTATCTATGCTGCCGCCGACAGCATACAGAGTGCGTTGAAAAGTACAATCAATGAGCAAACGGCTGTTTACGCGTGGGGGGGGCTAAACGACACCCGGTATCAGGCGGCTAAATAACGGATCTTTCACCGAAAAGAGTGGACCGATTCAGGAGAAAGGATTATGATAAGATGAACACAGAAGAATGCTATGCTGCCATGAACGGAGATTACCGGGAGGTTCTGGAGCGACTGCGGAGTGAGGCATTTATTCGCAAGTTTGTGAAGAAGTTTCCGGAGGATCGCAGCTTTACGGAGCTGCAGGAGGCCCTTGAAGCCGGGGATGCAGAGAAGGCCTTTCGGGCTGCCCATACCCTGAAGGGTGTCTGCGTGAATTTGGGCTTTTCCGAGCTCTATGAGCTGAGCTCGGCGCTGACCGAGAAGCTGAGGGGCAGAGAGCTGGACGGCTATGAGCCCTACTTCGAAAAGCTTGCAGCTGCCTATGAACAGACCATAGCGGCCATTCAGCAGCTGGATTAAAGACAGAATGAAGACAGGACAGACCTGATATGAACAAAGCCATAAATGAAGAAGAAAAGAGCTTTCCGGGGAGACTGCGGAAGCTCTTTTTTTCGACCTTGTATCTCAGTACCTTTACCTTCGGCGGCGGCTACGTCATTGTATCGCTCCTCAAAAAGAAATTTGTGGATGCGCTGCACTGGGTGGAAGAGGAGGAAATGCTGGATCTGGTGGCCATTGCCCAGTCCTCGCCGGGGGCCATTGCCGTAAACGGTGCCATCGTCATCGGCTACCGGCTGGCGGGCCTTCCCGGTGTGCTGGTGTCCGTCCTGGGCGCGGTGCTGCCGCCCTTTGTGATTCTCACGGCCATTTCGTTTTTTTATCGGGCCTTTCAGGAGAGCTTCGTGGTGCAGGCCATGCTGACCGGCATGAAGAGCGGCGTCAGTGCGGTGATCCTCTCGGTGGTCTATGATATGATGACGGGCATTGCAAAGGAGAAGGACCCGCTGCTTTGGCTGGTGCTGCTGGGAAGCTTTCTGGCCAATTACGTCTTGGGCGTGAATGTGGTTTATATTATCCTGTTTGTCATTCTGCTGGGACTGGTGCAGACGCTTTGGCGGGAAAGGAGGCGGAAATGATCTACCTTCAGCTGTTTCTCGCCTTCTTAAAAATCGGTGCCTTCAGCTTCGGCGGCGGCTATGCGGCCATGCCGCTGATCCAGGCGGAGGTGGTGAACCGGTATCAATGGCTGAGTCTTTCGGAATTCACGGATCTCGTGACCATTTCGCAGATGACGCCGGGGCCCATTGCGGTGAATGCGGCGAGCTTCGTGGGAAATCTCATCGGCGGCCTTCCCGGGGCTGCGGCGGCTACGGTCGGCTGCTGTCTGCCCTCCTGCATCTTCGTGACCCTGCTGGCCTGGCTTTACGCCCGCTATCGCAAGTTAAGCCTCATGCAGGGAATCCTTCGTATCCTGCGGCCTGCAGTGGTGGCCATGATCCTGGGCGCAGGACTTTCAATTCTGGTGCCGGCGGTGCTGCCGCAGGGCTGGGCAATCCGCTCGCTGCAGGAGCTTGATCTGCGGGCACTGCTCTGGTTCCTGCTGGCACTGCTTCTTCTGCGCCGGACGAAGCTGGACCCGGTGCTGGTGATGGTGCTGACGGGAGTGCTGGAGCTTCTGTATCGATGCATCTCATAAATTTTTAGATAAAATAAAAAATATTTTGAAAACATGCTGTTCTTTCCTTCTCTTTGTGCTAATATAAAAACATTCGGGGAGTTTTTGTGAAAAAGTTGGGCACTATTAACAAAGCGCGTCAGGAGATGACGCACAGGAGACAAAGGGGGGGAAATATGGCGGCATTTACGGTCAACGGGAGAGAAGTGCAGCCTTCCAAGAAGCAGAAGCTGCTGCGTTTTCTGCGGGATGAGCTGCAGCTGACCTCGGTAAAGGACGGCTGCAGTGAGGGTGCCTGCGGTGCCTGCACAGTGATCATAGACGGAGAGGTCTGCAAGGCCTGCGTGCCGGACACGGACATGCTGGCGGGACGCAGCATTGTCACCGTGGAGGGACTGACGGAATGGGAGCAGCGGGTCTACACCTATGCCTACGGAAAGGCCGGCGCAGTGCAGTGCGGCTTCTGCATTCCGGGCATGGTGCTGTGCACAAAGGCACTGCTGGACAAGAACCTGTCCCCGTCGGATGATGAGATCCGCTATGCGCTGCGGAACAATTACTGCCGCTGCACCGGCTATGTGAAGATCATGGATGCGGTGCGGCTTTCCGCAAAGATTTTGCGGGAGGGTGCGCTGCCGGAGGATGGAGATCCGGCCTGGTCCCTCGGCTCCCGGGTTTCCCGGCTGGACGTGGAGGAGAAGGTCCTGGGCTACGGCAAGTACCCGGATGATTATTACCTGGAGGGGATGCTCTACGGTGCGGCGCTGCGGAGCCGTTATCCCCGGGCGAGGGTGCTTTCCATCGATACGACGAAGGCGAAGGCACTGCCCGGCGTGGAAGCGGTGCTGACGGCCGAAGACATTCCCGGCGAAAACAAGATCGGCCATCTGAAGCATGATCAGTATACGCTGATTCCGGTGGGTAGTTTGACCCACTATCTCGGAGATGCCGTTGCTGTCGTGGCGGCGGTGGATCGGGAGACTGCGGAGAAGGCGAAGAAGCTGATCCGGGTGGCGTATGAGGCGCTGCCCTTCGTGCATACCATTGAGGAGGCGGCGCGGCCGGATGCACCGCTTGTCTTCGATGAGGAGAAGGATAATGTCTGCGCCCACAAGCATATCAGCAGAGGCGATGCGGAGGCGGCTATCCGAGGTGCAAAGCATGTGATTTCCCATCATTTCGAGACGCCCTGGACGGAGCATGCCTTTCTGGAGCCGGAATGTGCGGTTTCCTTCTATGACGAAGAGGGGGACATCTTTGTCTATTCCACGGATCAGTCGGCACACCAGACCAAGCATGAGGTGTCGCTCTTGCTGGGCACAGAGCGGGTCAAGGTGCAGAATGCGCTGGTGGGCGGCGGCTTCGGCGGCAAGGAGGACATGACGGTGCAGCATCTCGCGGCGCTTCTTACTTATGCCACGAAAAAGCCTGTGAAAATGAAGCTGTCCCGGCCGGAGTCGCTTCTGGTGCATCCCAAGCGCCATCCTTTTTATATGGATATGACCATGGGCTGCGACGAGGATGGAAATATCCTGGGTGTGAAGGCCGTGGTGAAGTCCGATACCGGTGCCTTCGCCTCGCTGGGCGGTCCGGTGCTGGAGCGGGCCTGCACCCATGCGGCGGGACCCTATCATTACCAGAACTTCGAAATCGAGGGCACGGCGTACTACACCAACAATCCGCCGGCGGGGGCCTTCCGGGGCTTCGGCGTGACACAGACCTGCTTTGCCACGGAAACCCTGCTGAACATGATGGCGGACAAGGTCGGCATTAGCCCCTGGGAGATCCGCTACCGGAATGCCATTCGGCCGAATGAGGTGCTGCCCAACGGGCAGATCGTGGACAATTCCACCGGCCTCATTGAGACACTGGAGGCGGTGAAGGAGGCATACGACAGGGCCCGGCAGGCGGGCAAGCCGGTGGGCATCGGCTGTGCCATGAAGAATGCCGGTGTCGGTGTGGGCATTCCGGATACGGGAAGAGTGAAGCTGATCGTGGAGAAGGATGAGAAGCTGCACATTTATTCCGGGGCCTCCTGCATCGGACAGGGACTGGGCACGGTGCTGGTGCAGATGGTGGTGAGCAACACGGATCTTCGACGCGAAGACATTGTCTATGAGCGGAGCAATACCTGGATCTCGCCGGATTCCGGCACCACCTCCGGCTCCCGGCAGACCCTGGTGACCGGAGAAGCCTGCCGCCGGGCCTGCGAGAAATTCATGGCGGCGCGGCAGCAGGGCCTGACGCTGCGGGATATGATCGGCGAGGTCTACTACGGAGAATATCTGGCGAAGACAGATCCGCTGGGGGCCAATGTGCCGAACCCGGTGTCCCACGTGGCCTACGGCTATGCGACGCAGGTCTGCATTCTGGACCCGAAGACCGGGAAGGTGGAGGAGATCATTGCGGCCCATGATGTGGGCAAGGCGGTGAATCCGCTGTCCTGTGAGGGACAGATCGAGGGCGGTGTGGTTATGTCCATGGGCTATGCTCTCCGGGAGCAGTATCCCATTGACGACCATTGCAAGCCCATCGAAAAATACGGGTCGCTGGGACTGTTCCGTTCCCATGAGATCCCGCGGATCCGGGCCATTGTCATCGATAAGCCGGGCCTGAAGGTGGCCTGCGGTGCCATCGGCATCGGAGAAATCACCTCTATTCCCACGGCACCGGCCATTGCGGATGCGTATTTCCGCTGGGACGGAGAGCGGCGCTACAGCCTGCCCCTCGGCAACACGCCCTACGAAAGGAGGCATTGAGATGGTGAAGAAGAAATTTCCCTATCGGGCTGCCTTCGTGGCCTGCAACGGCGGCTGCCGTTCAGCGGCGGAAAACGGCTGTCAGGACGGCTGTATCGGCTGCGGGGCCTGCGTGGAAAAGTGCCGCTTCGACGCCATTTCCCTGAACGAATACGGGGTGGCCGAGGTGGATGAGGCGAAGTGCGTGGCCTGCGGTATGTGCGTCCGCGTCTGTCCGCAGCATATCATTTCCCTCCATGAAACGGCCAACAATATCGTGGTGAAGTGCAGCAATCACAGCAAAGGAGCAGAGGCCCGGAAGCAGTGTGAAGCGAGCTGCGTGGGCTGCGGCATCTGTGAGAAGACCTGTACTGCCGGTGCCATTCGTGTGACGGAGCAGTGCGCCGTGATCACAGAGGAGCTGTGCTTATCCTGCGGTATGTGCGCCGTCAAGTGTCCGCGTCACGTGATCCACGATCTGCGGGGGATATTGACGGGGGTTCGGTGAATTCGTTATACTCTTCCCATGCTTACTGAAGAGGAATTCATTCAAAGATATCACATTTCATTAAATGAGCAGCAGCTGGCCGCCATGCGTTCTGTGGACGGCCCGGTGCTGCTTCTTGCGGTGCCGGGATCCGGAAAGACCACGGTGCTGGTGACGCGGCTCGGATATATGCTGTTCTGCCGGGCCATTGCGCCGGAGCGGATTCTGACGCTGACCTACACCGTGGCGGCCACGAAGGATATGGAGCGCCGCTTCTATGACTGCTTCGGCAGCACCGAGGGGCTGCACTTCCGCACCATCAACAGCATCTGCGCCCGCATTATTGCCTACTACGGCAGAAAAGCGGGAAAGACGGTATTCCGTCTGGAGGACAATGAGAAAAACCTCACGGCCATGCTGTCGGAGATTTACCAGAGAGTGGAGCGGAGCTTCCCCACGGAAAGCGAGCTGCAGGAGCTGCGTACCTCGATTACCTATATCAAGAACCAGATGCTGAATGAGACGGAAATCCGGGCCCTGGAGGCGGAATCCGACCTGCAGCTTTCCAAAATCTATGAGATCTATGTGAAGGAGCTGCGGCGGCGGGAGCTGATGGACTTCGATGACCAGATGGTCTATGCCTTGCGGATTTTAAGGATCAGTCCGGAAACCCTGCAGTACTTTCAGACACTCTATCCCTACATCTGCGTGGATGAGGCCCAGGATACCTCACGGATTCAGCACACTATCATTGCCCTGCTGGCCCGGCGGACGGAAAATCTCTTTATGGTGGGAGATGAGGACCAGAGCATCTACGGCTTCCGGGCGGCCTTCCCGGAGGCCCTGCTGTCCTTTGAGAAGGCGCATCCCGGCGCACGGGTTCTTCTGATGGAGAAAAATTACCGATCGGAGGCGGCGATCGTGAAGGCGGCGGATCGCTTTATCCAGAAAAACACGTTGCGTCACGCGAAGCACATGCGGCCGGTGCGGCAGAGCCCGGGAAATGTCCGCATGATCCCCCTGCGCTCCCGGAATGCCCAGTATACCTACCTCCTGAAGGTGGCGGAGGACTGCGAAAAGCGGGCCCGGCAGTGGGCGGAGGCGGAGATCGAGCAGGCCCTGCCCACCACGGCGGTGCTGTACCGGGACCACGAAAGTGCGCTGCCGCTCATTGATCTTCTGGAGCGCAGCGGCATTTCCTACCGGATGAAAAACGCGGATCTCGGCTTCTTTACGAACCGTCTGGTGACGGACATCCGGAACATCATTCAGTTCGCGCTGAATCCTGCGGATACGGAGCTGTTTCTGCGTATCTACAGCAAGCTCCAGCTCTATATGAAGAAAAAGGATGCGGAGCAGCTTTGCCAGTTGGCAGAGCTTCACGAGGTGCCGGTGCTGGAGGCAGCGGGAATGATGCAGCTGCCCCTTTATACGAAGAAGAATCTGCAGGCGCTTCGCAGGGAAATGAAGGCGCTTCCCGGAGACACGGCAGAGCATGCATTGACCCGGATCCTCATGGATATGGGGTACAATGAATACCTCAACCAGCACAACCTGAAGCGGAAGAAGCTGGCGATTCTTCGAATGCTGGCCCGGCAGGAGAAGCGTCCCGGGGATCTGCTGCAGCGCCTGGATGATCTGCAGCAGCTGCTGCGGGAGAAGGACAGCAGCGGTGAGGGCGGCCTTGTGCTGTCCACGATCCACTCCAGCAAGGGACTGGAATACGATACGGTCTTTCTTCTGGACGTGGAGGACGGCATTTTTCCGGAAAATATTCCCCTGCCCGGCATCACGATGGCGCCGGAGGAGCGGGCAGCCTATGAGGAGGAGCGGCGGCTCTTCTATGTGGGCATCACCCGGGCCCGGCAGAGCCTGCAGATCTTTTCCGAGGCCGGAAAGCCCGCCAGCTTCACGCGGGAGCTGATGAAGGGCTAGAAACACTGTATACATGATTGACAAAAATGCTACAATCTTGTATCATGAGCCTGGTTAGTTAATGCGAACTAACAAAGCAAAAGATACAGGAGGATAAGACGATGCAGAAGCATTTGAGCATTGAAAAGGTAGTCGGTCGGGAAATCATTGATTCCAGAGGAAATCCTACGGTAGAGGCAGAGGTATATCTGTCTGACGGTACTGTGGGCAGAGGCGCAGCGCCCAGCGGTGCATCCACCGGTGAGTTCGAGGCCATCGAGCTCAGAGACGATGACAAGACAAAGTTCGGCGGTAAGGGCGTTTCCAAGGCCGTAGAGAATGTCAATACCATCATCAATGATGCCCTGAAGGGCATGGATCCCCAGGATGTTTATGCGGTAGATGCCGCTATGCTGACTGCTGACGGCACAGAGAACAAGGCAAAGCTGGGCGCCAATGCCATTCTGGCCGTGTCCATTGCCAGCTGCAAGGCTGCCGCAGAGGCGCTGGGCATCCCCCTGTATCGTTTCCTGGGCGGTGCCAATGCCAACTGCCTGCCTGTGCCGATGATGAACATTCTGAACGGCGGCGCCCATGCCACCAACTCCGTAGATACCCAGGAGTTCATGATCATGCCCGTGGGTGCGCCTTCCTTCCGTGAGGCCCTTCGCTGGTGTACCGAGGTATTCCACAGCCTTCAGAAGCTGCTGAAGAGCGAGGGCAACACCACCGCTGTCGGTGATGAGGGCGGCTTTGCACCGAACCTGAAGAGCGATGAGGACACCATTGAGCATATCCTTCAGGCCATCCGTGATGCGGGCTATGAGCCGGGCACCGATTTCGTGCTGGCCATGGATGCGGCCTCCAGCGAGTGGAAGAGCGAGAAGGGCGTCGGCTTCTATCATCAGCCGAAGTCCGGCAAGGACTTCACCTCCAGCGAGCTTATCGCACACTGGAAGTCTCTGGTGGAGAAGTATCCCATCTGGTCCATCGAGGACGGCCTCGATGAGGAGGACTGGGAAGGCTGGAAGGAGATGACCAAGGAGCTGGGCGACAAGGTACAGCTGGTCGGCGACGATCTCTTTGTGACCAATACAAAGCGTCTCTCTAAGGGCATCGAGAACGGCAGCGGCAACTCCATTCTCATCAAGCTGAACCAGATCGGCTCTGTATCCGAGACCCTGGAGGCCATCAAGATGGCACACAAGGCCGGCTATACCGCCATTACCTCACACCGCTCCGGCGAGACCGAGGACACCACCATCGCTGACCTGGCAGTGGCACTGAACACCCGTCAGATCAAGACCGGTGCACCCTCCAGAAGTGAGCGTGTGGCAAAGTACAATCAGCTGCTTCGCATCGAGGAGGAGCTGGGCAGCGCAGCGGTATATCCGGGAAAGGCTGCCTTTAACAGAAAGTAATCCCTGTATACGGAATACAAGCCATGCAGGATTGGAAAGAGGATATCTTCGGGTATCCTCTTTTCGTTTGTCGAAAAAGGTGTATAATCATGCGTAAAAATTATGGTAATTGTGGTTGCGGTATCAGAGGAGTGATGTAATGCAGGTAACATTGACACAGGGGGCAGTGGTTTGTTTTTTCGTTTTTCTGGCGGGGCTGGTGGACGCCATCGGCGGCGGAGGCGGTCTCATTTCGTTGCCGGCCTATCTTCTGGTGGGGCTGCCGGCCCATTATGCCATCGCCACCAATAAGATGTCCTCTATGTGCGGCACCTGCGTGGCCACCTGGCGCTTCATCCGGGAAAAGCTGGTGAACTGGAAGCTGGCGGTGCCTTCCGTGGTGGCGGCGGTGCTGGGCTCCAGCATGGGCTCCCGGCTTTCGCTCATTGCACCGGAGCAGCTTCTGGTCACCGTGCTCGTGGTGGTGCTGCCGGTGGCCGCCTTCATTGTCCTGAACAAAAAGCTCTTCGGCGTGATTGAGGACGAGACCATCCATCTGGACCGGCGGACCTTCGTGACGGCGATTCTCGCGGCGCTGATCGTGGGCTTCTATGACGGCTTCTACGGACCCGGAACCGGCACCTTCCTGATCATAGCCTTCACGGTGTTTGCCCATCTCGGCATCAAGAGTGCCAATGCCCAGTGCAAGGTCATCAACCTGACCACCAATGTGACCTCCTTTGTGGTGTTTTTCCTGCATGGGCAGGTGCTTCTGTATCTGGGGATTCCGGCGGCGCTCTGCAACATGCTGGGCGGCTACATCGGTGCGGGTCTCGTGATGAAGGGCGGGGCGAAGATCGTGCGGCCCTCCATCATTATCGTATTGATTCTGCTGGCCATCAAGGTCATCAGCGGGAATTAAGGAAATCAGAGGAGGGGAAAATGAAATCACATAAACAGATGTCGGAGGGAACTCCGGTGATGCTGGTGCTGACCCTGTCGGGAGGCCTGCAGGATGCCTATTCCTATTTTGTCCGGGGAAAGGTATTTGCCAATGCCCAGACGGGAAACATCGTGCTGCTGGGCGGACATCTTTTTTCCGGAGAGTGGAGTGAGGTACCGAAGTATCTGATTCCCCTCTGTTTTTTTGCTCTGGGCGTGCTGCTGGCGGAGCAGATCCGGGGCTATCTCCAGAACATGGAGCGTCTGCACTGGCGTCAGGTCATCGTGGCCCTGGAATGTATTCTGCTTCTGATCGTGGGCTTTCTGCCGGTGAATGACCTCATGGACCCGCTGGCCAATGCCCTCACCTCCTGTGCCTGTGCCATGCAGGTGCAGGCCTTCCGGAAGGTGAACGGTTACGGCTATGCCAGCACCATGTGCATCGGCAACATGCGGAGCGGCATGGAGGCCTTCAGTGCCTTTCTTCGGCTCCGGGAGGGAAAGCTGCTCCGGAAGGCGCTGCAGTATTTTCTGGTGATTTTTGTCTTTCTGCTGGGAGCCGGCTTCGGCAAGGTGCTGACCGGGGCTCTGGGGCAGCAAAGCATTTTCCTGTCCTGCGGACTTCTGCTGGCGGGCTTCCTTCTGATGTTTATCCAGGCGAGAGAAGAGGAGGAACGCTAAAAAATATTTAGGATACTTGAAAGATTTTTAGGTTTCAACTATGATGTTGGCAGGT
>CAVATZ010000028.1:19521-27493 GCA_963591655.1 Clostridiales bacterium | reverse complement strand
AAAGGCGAGACGTATCCAGCAGATGAGATATCGAGATACGGAAGGCATCAATTGCAATGCGCAGATGACGACCGCTATGCTGCAGAAGTATCCGTGAAATGCCGCGTACTGTGGGGATTGTGGGTGCTAGAAGATGCAGTCAGAAAGTAAAATCGGCATGCTACAGGCTGACGGAGGGGTATCTTGCAGAAAACCGAGTTATCATCAGCGGCATGGCCAACGGAACACAAACATCTTATGGAGGCAATCCGCGAAAATGGGCTGCTGCTTTCGGAATATCCACCGGGAACAAAGCCCTCTGTTTACACATTTCCCCGTAGAAACCGGCTGATTGCGGCATGGTCTGAGGAGCTGCAGGTGATTGCGGCCGGAAAGGGTAGCGGTGCGCGGATTACGGCGGCGTTTGCAGAGCAATACGGCAGAACCGTAAAATGGCATGCGGAATGCGACGGATAGAGGAAAGAAACAGAAGAAGGAGAATGATATTATGCAGAGGTTTGACTGGCAGCGATTTGAGTTTCGGGATATCCGGCCGGAGGAGTGGGCGGAGGCCGCGCAGATTGAGCAAATCTGCTTTCCGCCCAATGAGGCCTGCAGTGCAGAGTCTATGCGGGCCAGGGCAGAGGAGTCAGCGGAGACCTTCCTGGTGGCCTATGATCGGGTGAACCATAAGATTGCGGGCTTCCTGAACGGGATGCCCACGGATGAGGAGGCGTTCCGGGATGCCTTCTTTGACGACATTACCCTGCGGAAGCCGGAGGGGAAAAATATTATGCTGATGGGTCTGGATGTGCGGCCGGAGTATCGGCACAGAGGACTGGCGACGACCCTCATGGACTGCTACATGGACCGGGAGGCGGAAAAGGGACGGGAGCAGCTGATCCTGACCTGTCTGCCCAAACTGGTGGACTTTTACCGCGGCCTGGGCTTCTGCGAGCGCGGGATTTCAGCGTCCACCTGGGGCGGCGAGCAGTGGATGGAAATGTCGGCGGCGCTGTAAGGCGGGCATCGCCATATGGCTGAGAAGGGCACAGAAACGGAGGCAGACGGCTATGAAATTTATCCATTTATCCGATCTTCACCTTGGCAAGCGGGTGAACGAGTACTCTATGCTGGAGGACCAGGAATATATTCTCAAGAAGATTCTGCAGATTGTGGCGGCGGAGGACCCTGACGGTGTGCTCATTGCCGGGGATGTCTATGATAAGCCGATTCCGCCGGCGGAGGCGGTGCAGCTTTTTGATGATTTCCTGGTGCAGCTGGCGAAGCTGAAAAAGGAGGTTTTTGTCATCAGCGGCAATCATGATTCTCCGGAGCGCATGGCCTTCGGCGGGCGGATCATGGACGCCGGCGGCATTCATATTTCTCCGGTATATAACGGAGAGGTGCGCCCTTTTTCCATGACAGATGCATACGGCACGGTGGACGTTTATCTGCTGCCCTTTATCAAGCCGGTCCATGTCCGTCGGTTTACGGAGGAGGAGATCGGGAGCTATACTGAGGCAGTGGCCTATGCGATTTCGAGGATGCCGCTGCAGGATGGACACCGGAAGCTTCTGGTGACGCACCAGTTCGTGACGGGTGCTTCCCGCTCTGAATCAGAGGAAATCTCTGTGGGCGGTGCCGATAACGTGGATGCCAATGTCTTTGCGCCCTTTGATTATGTGGCGCTCGGGCACATTCACTCCCCTCAGAATTGCGGATCAGATACCGTTCGCTACTGCGGGACTCCGCTGAAATATTCCTTTTCCGAAGCCGGTGACAAAAAATCTGTCACGGTGGTGGAGCTCAGGGAAAAGAGCAATACGGCTTACAGAACCATTCCGCTGGTGCCGAAGCACGATCTGGTGGAGCTGAAGGGAAGCTATGCGGAGCTGACATTGAAATCCTTTTATGAAAACACAAGCTGGCAGGAGGATTATACGCATATCACGCTGACAGATGAAGAGGATATTCCGGATGCGGTGGGCAAGCTGCGGACCATATATCACAGGCTTATGAAGCTGGATTATGATAACCGGCGTACGCGGTCTCAAGCGCAGATTGAAGCGGCGGAGGGGGCAGAGACGAAAACACCGCTGGAGCTGTTTGCGGATTTTTATGACCTGCAGAATAATCAGCCCATGAACCCGGAACAGGCTGCCTTTATGAAGACATTGATTGAGAAGACCTGGGAGGAAGCACAATGAGACCGATCAAGCTGAGCATGTCTGCTTTTGGACCCTATGCGGGGAAAACGGTATTGGAATTGGATCAGCTGGGAACGAGAGGGCTCTATCTCGTGACAGGAGATACCGGTGCCGGAAAAACAACAATTTTCGATGCGATCACCTACGCCCTGTACGGAGAGGCCAGTGGTGACAATCGGGAACCTTCCATGTTCCGCTCAAAATATGCGGATCCTGCTGTGCCGACAGAGGTGGAGCTGATATTTTCCTACGGCGGAAAGCGGTATACGGTGAAACGAAATCCGGAATATGAACGCCCGAAAACCCGGGGCGAGGGCTTCACCACGCAGAAGGCGGAGGCGACATTGACCTATCCGGACGGGCGTGTGGTGACGAAGCAGCGGGAGGTGGACAGTGCCGTAAGAGATATCATGGGCATTGACCGCAGTCAGTTTCTGCAGATCGCCATGATCGCCCAGGGAGACTTCCTAAAGCTTCTGCTGGCTTCCACTGAGGACAGGAAGAAGATATTCCGGCAGATCTTCAAAACGCAGCGGTACCAGGCACTGCAGGAGAAGCTGAAGCAGGAATCTGCAGCGCTGCAGGATCAGTGTGCGTCCGCGAGAGGCAGTATCCGGCAATATATTGACGGTATTTCATGTGACGAAAATGACGTTTTGAGCATAGAGGTGAAAAAGGCCCGGGAGGGTCTGCTGCCGGTCGGTGAGGTGGTGGCGCTGCTGCAGAGCTTGCTGGAAAAGGATGAGGAAGCATTTACAGCGGCGCAGAAATCCATTGCGGAAGAGGAACAGCAGCTGTCGGAGGTCGACAGAAAGCTTGGCATTCTGGAGACCCGGGAAAAAACAAAGCAGGCGCTGACAAAAGTCCGGGAAGAGCTGCTAAAGGAAGGTGAGAACAACGAGAAGTTGAAAATTGCCTTTGAAGCGGCTGCAGCGAAGCTTCCGGAAAAGGAAAAGCTTTCCGATGAGAAGGTAAAGACAGAAGCGGAGTATCCTCGTTATGAGGCGCTGGCGGTACTGGAACAGGAGATTCGGAAGGCAACGGCGGATATCGCTGAAGGCGAAAAGCAGCAGCGTACTGTGCAGCAGAAATGTGTGCAGGCGCGAGAGGATTTTTCTGCTCTTCAAAAGGAATATGCTTCTCTGGAAAATGTCGGCGAGGATAAGGAAAAGCTGGAGCGCCAGAGAGATGCTGCAAAGGACCGGAAGACAAAGCTGCAAGAGCTGTCCGCAGCCTTTCAAGCTGCCCGTAAGCTTCAGGATACGCTGAAAAAACAGCAGGCAGAGTATCTGCAGGCAGCAGAGGCGTCAGAAGCAGCGAATGATGCATATGAAGCAAAAAACCGTGCGTTCCTGGATGAACAGGCGGGAATCATGGCGGAGACGCTGGAGGAGGGGAAGCCCTGTCCTGTATGCGGCTCTTTGACACATCCCTGCCTGGCGCATAAGACAGAAAAGGCGCCCACGGAGGCACAGCTGAAAAAGGCGAAGGACAGCGCGGAAAAGGCCCGGTGCGCGGCGGAGGAGCTGAGTGCTGCGTGTCGGGAAACGAAGGCCCGGTACGATGCGCAGGAGGCGGTGATCAAAAACCAGCTGCAGGATCTCGGACAGGACAGTTCCCTGGCGGAGGCTGAAAAATGGCTTTCAGAAGAGCAGAAGAAGGTCATGAGCAGCCTGCAGGTGCTGGAGACGGAGATTTCTATGCAGCAAAAGCAGCTGACACGGCGCAATCAGCTGGCAGTGACACTGCCGGAGCAGGAGACGGCACTGAAACAACAGGAAGAGGCTCTGACGGCACTTGGCACAGCGCTGGAAGCGAAAAGAGCCGCACTTCGCGAAAAGCAAAGACAGCGGGACGAGGAAAAAAAGAGCCTGCGCTATGTCGATCGGGCAGAGGCAGAGCAGCATGCGGCTGCTTTGGGAAGGACCATTTCGGATCTGGACGAGGCATATACGGATGCCCAGAAGGCATTGAACCAATCCAATGAGAAAATGGCAGGCTTTCATGCTTCTGTCAGGGAGCTTTCCGGGCAGCTGCAGGCGGACTGCGACCTGAATCGAGAAGAGGAGAGTGAAAAAAGAAAACAGCTCACAGAGGCGAAGAAAAAACATGACGCGCTTTCAAAAACACTTCATGCCCGGCTGGAAAGCAACCGGAACGCCTTGAAGGGGATCCGCAGCAAGGCAGAGGACCTGGAGGCGGCGGAAAAGCGCTATGCCTGGGTGAAGGCCCTGTCCAATACGGCCAACGGCAACATTTCCGGCAAGGAAAAGGTGATGTTGGAGACCTATATCCAGATGACCTTTTTCGACCGCATCATCGCGCGGGCCAATGTCCGCTTTATGGTGATGTCCGGCGGACAGTATGAGCTGAAGCGCCGGAAGGCAGCGGAAAACAACCGAAGCCAGAGCGGACTGGAGCTGGATGTGGTGGATCACTACAACGGAACGGAGCGAAGCGTGAAGACGCTGTCCGGCGGCGAATCCTTTAAGGCTTCCCTTTCTCTGGCGCTGGGGCTTTCGGACGAGATCCAGGCCTCCGCCGGCGGGGTGAAGCTGGACACTATGTTTGTGGATGAGGGCTTCGGTTCCCTGGATGACGAATCTCTGGACCAGGCCATGCAGGCACTCTCCGGGCTGGCAGAGGGAAATCGTCTGGTGGGTATTATCTCCCATGTGGCGGAGCTTAAGGACCGGATCGACCGGCAGATCGTTGTCACAAAGGAAAAAAGCGGCGGCAGCCGTGCCCGGATCGTGGTTTGATCCGTATTCGGGAGGCTTAGAAGCGGTAAATGGCATTGACTTTGCGGATGCGGAATTGTATAGTTTTGACGATCCTTGAAAATAGGGAATTCTATACATTGGGAGAATTTGAATGAAAATGAAGCAAGTTTTTCTGGCAGTTTTACTGTCACTTTCTGTACTGTCCATGACGGCCTGCAAGCCGCGCTATCAGACGAGACTGGAGGATCCGACCCAGACCATTGCGGCCAATGCGGTGATCAATCTGGATTTTGACCAGCTGCACAATGATGTGATTGAGAATTATCAGGGTGATGATATGTTCGCCTTCATTCAGGACCTGGACATCAGCGGCAGCAATGACCCGAAGGAAATCAACATTTCCCTGACGGTGGTGGAGGATACCTCGGATGCTGCCATCGAGATCTTCATGTCGGATCTTCTGAAGCAGATCTCTGTAGCGGCGACCACGCAGGATTCCCGCTATACGGCGCCTACGTCCGAAAGCTTCGGCTCTTTGTATGACAGCTATTCTGTGCACTACGGCATTACCCGGGGAGAGGAGACCATGGAGGATGTTACGGTTTCTGCCGGGGAGAGCTTTGCCTATTCCCCTGCTGTGGATGTCAGCATGATCGAGTAAGACGTCGGAGGCGTATATGAAGGTTGCAATTCTTGCGGGCGGCTTTGGCACCCGGATTTCTGAGGAGTCTCATCTGAAGCCGAAGCCTATGATCGAGATTGGCGAGATGCCGATTCTCTGGCATATCATGAAGTACTACTCCTCCTATGGCTTCCGGGAGTTTATCATCCTGGCGGGCTATAAGCAGTATGTTATCAAGGAGTTCTTCGCCAATTATTTTCTGCACAATGCGGATATCACCTTCGACATGTCCAACAACCAGATGGAGGTACACAACAATGCCTCCGAGGATTGGAAGGTGACGGTGGTGGATACCGGTCTCAATACCATGACCGGCGGCCGCATCAAGCGGATTCAGCGCTACATCGGGGATGAGCCCTTTATGCTGACCTACGGTGACGGCGTGGCGGATGTGGACCTGGAGGGGCTTCTGCGCTTCCACAAGCAGCATGGCCGCATTGCAACCTTGACCACCGTGAGTCTCGTGCAGCAGAAGGGCGTACTGGATGTAGCGGCAGACGGACAGGTGCGGGCCTTCCGGGAGAAGGATGAGTCGGAGGGCGCCATCATCAACGGCGGCTTCATGGTGTTGAATCCGGAGATTTTCAACTATCTGAAGGACGATACCACCGTGCTGGAGCGGGATCCCATGCATCAGCTGGCGGCGGACGGCGAGCTGATGAGCTTCTATCACCCCGGCTTCTGGCAGTGCATGGATACCCAGCGGGAAAAGAAGCTGCTGGAGGAGCTCTGGGCCGGCGGAAAGGCACCCTGGAAGCGCTGGTAGGGTAATGAAGGCTGCGGCGGCTTTGCGGCGTTATGCGGGTGCCTGCAGGAACGGCGAACGTAAAGGACATATCAAATAAGATGAATTTTCAGGAACTGAAACAATACTATAACGGGAAGCGGGTGCTGGTGACCGGCCACACGGGCTTTAAGGGAAGCTGGCTTTCGCTGATGCTGCAGCTGCTGGGCGCGGAGGTCTATGGCTATGCCCTGGCGGCGCCCACGGAGCCGAATTTGTTTTCCATGCTGAAGCTTTCCGGAGATATGCGTTCGGAAATCGGCGACATTCGCGATTTTGAGCATCTGCAGCGCTTTTATCAGGAGGCGAAGCCGGCGCTTGTGCTGCATCTTGCGGCGCAGCCCATTGTGCGGGAGAGCTATGTGCATCCCCGGGAAACCTATGAGAGCAATGTTATGGGAACCGTGAACCTCCTGGAGTGTGTGCGGCAGGATTACCTCGGCGGCGGTGCGGTTGGCTCGGTTCTGAATGTCACCACGGACAAGGTGTATGAGAACCAGGATCTCACGGACCACCCCTTCCGGGAGGATGAGAAGCTGGACGGCTTTGATCCGTATTCGAATTCCAAGTCCTGCTCGGAGCTGGTGACCCACAGCTACAAAAAATCCTTCTTTTCGGCAGCGGATGCACCGCGGATCTCCACAGCCCGGGCGGGTAATGTCATCGGCGGCGGTGATTTCGCGGCGGACCGGATCATTCCGGACTGCGTGCGGGATACCATGGCGGGCCGTGCCATTCGGGTGCGGAATCCCTACAGCACCCGGCCTTACCAGCATGTGCTGGAGCCGCTGCTGGTGTATCTGTCGCTGGCCGCAAAGCAGGCGGGCTATGAGGAGGCGGACGGAGAAAGCCGTTTCGAAAGAGGCGCGCAGTACGAGGATTATTATAATGTCGGTCCGGCGAGAACGGACGCCATCACCACGGGAGAGCTCTGCGATCTTTTCGTGAAGAACTGGGGCGAGGGCGCCGCATGGCAGAGCCTTGCAGAGGAAAATGCGCCCCATGAGGCGGCCTTTCTGCAGCTGGACTGCGGAAAGCTTCGGCAGAAGCTGTCCTGGCAACCGCGGTGGTCTGTGGCAGAGGCAGTGGCGGAAACCGTGAAGTGGTACCGCGCCTATGCGGATCAGCAGGAGATGCGGGCGTACACAGAGCAGCAGATCCGGGACTTTCTGGCGTAGTACGGATGGATTTGGACAGGAGATCAATAAGAAATGACAGAGAAGACAGAGGCAGAGGCACGGCAGGAGATACTGGAGCTGGTGGCGGAGTATGCGAAGAATTACAAGTGCCCGGCGCAGCAGGCACCCTATCGGGAGGGGGATCGGATTCCCTATGCCTCCCGGGTATATGACGAGAAGGAAATGGTGAATCTGGTGGACTCCGCGCTGGAGTTCTGGCTGACCGCCGGACGCTATACGGCAGAGTTTGAGAAGAAATTCGGCGAGTATCTGGGCGTAAAGTATGTGAGCCTCGTGAATTCCGGCTCCAGTGCCAATCTGCTGGCCTTTGCAACATTAACCTCACCGCTCCTCGGCGAGCGTCGGATCCGGCGGGGGGATGAGATCATCACCGTGGCTGCGGGCTTCCCCACCAC
>CAVATZ010000028.1:0-19292 GCA_963591655.1 Clostridiales bacterium | reverse complement strand
TATACCATCAATGGGGAGACCCGTTTTACCGGTGCCATCGGCGACATCGGCACCAGCTCCTTCTATCCGCCCCATCACATGACCATGGGCGAGGGCGGCGCCACCTATACCAACAATCCGAAGCTGCATCGGATCATGCGGTCCTTCCGGGACTGGGGACGGGACTGCTGGTGCGCCCCGGGACGGGACGATACCTGCGGCCATCGCTTTGACGGTCAGTACGGTGAGCTGCCGAAGGGCTACGATCATAAGTATGTGTATTCACATTTTGGCTACAACCTGAAGGCCACGGATATGCAGGCCGCTGTGGGTGTGGCACAGCTGGAGAAGTTCCCGGCATTTGCGGCCCGGAGACGGCACAATTTCCGCTATCTGAAGGAGAAGCTGCTGGCGGGCGGTGCAGAGAAGTTTCTGATCCTGCCGGAGCCGGAGCCCCAGTCGGATCCCAGCTGGTTCGGCTTCCTGATGACCTGTCGGGAGGGTGTGGACCGGGAAAAGCTGGTGCCCTACATTGAGAAGCACGGCGTCCAGACCCGGATGCTCTTTGCCGGAAATCTGATCAAGCATCCCTGCTTTGATGAGATGCGGGAGAGCGGTGAGGGCTACCGTGTGGTGGGCAGCCTGGAGAACACAGACCGCATCATGCGGGACACCTTCTGGGTAGGCGTCTATCCCGGCATGAGCGATGAGAAGCTGGACTACATGAGTGAAGTTATCATCGACGGGCTCAGCGAAAGCCGGAAATAAGAAAGTAGGGAACCGAAGTAAGCAATGGCGAACGAAGAAGTATTTGATCTGAAAAAGGTCCATGAGGCAAACCTCGATATTCTGCGGGCGGTGGATGAAGTCTGTCGGAAGCACAATATCACCTACCGGATCGACTCCGGCACGCTGCTGGGTGCGGTGCGGCACAAGGGCTTCATTCCCTGGGACGACGATGTGGACCTTCTGTTCCGGCGGGAGGAGTTCGAGGCCTTCTGCAGAGTGGCTTCGGAGCTGCCGGAGAAGCTTGCGCTGGTGCTGCCGAACGAGTACCAGAACGGAAAGGCCTTTTATGACTTTGTGCCCCGGGTGATCTACAAAAATTCCCGCCGGCATGCGAGCGATGACGCAGAGCAGGCCTTCTATGAGGGAAAGCTCAATCATCTGTGGGTGGATATTTTTATTTTGGACCGCCTGCCGGATGATCCGCTGATGAGTAAGCTCTGCCGCCTGCGGCAGCAGATTGTCTTCGGCCTCGGCATGGGACATCGCCGGAAGCTGGATTTCAGCAAGTACAGGGGCCTGCAGCGGCTGGAGGTGCAGGTTCTCTCTGCAGTGGGAAAATGTATTCCTATGCCCTGGATCTTCAAGCTGCAGGAGCGTTGGGCACGGCAGTATACGGACCGGGTGAATCGGACGGGAAGGCTGACAAAGCAGTCCTACTTCTCCAACTATCAGCCGGATTTTCAGTATTGTGTAGTGGACAACGCTTGGGAGGAGCCGGTCGTTGAATTTCCCTTTGAGGGCGAAAGCTTCCTGGGGCCGCATGACTGGGACCGGATTCTGCGGATGCTGTACGGCGATTATATGCAGCTGCCGCCGGAGGAGAAGCGGGTGCCCTCCCACAGCGGACGGGAAATTGAGGTTCTGGATAAATAAGAGGTAACTGTGAAGCGATTAAGCATAGTGGTTTCGGCCTACAATGAGGAGGCCGGGCTTTCGGAATTCTACAGGGTCACAAGCGCCTGCTGCGCGGAGCTCGGTGCGCTGGGCTGGGACTATCGTTTTCTGTTCGTGAATGACGGCTCCCGGGACGGTACACTGGAGATTCTGCGGCAGCTGGCGGCTGAGGATCCGGTGCATGTTCAGTTCCTCAGCTTTTCCCGGAACTTCGGCCATGAGGCGGCTATGACCGCTGGTCTGGATCATGCCGACGGCGATGCCCTGGTCTTTATGGATGCGGATCTGCAGCACCCGCCGACCTGTCTTACGGACATCGTGGGGAAGCTGGAGGAGGGCTATGAGGTCATCTCCATGGTGCGGACCCAGAATCGCTCGGCGGGCCTGATCAAGAATCTGTGCTCCGGCGGCTTTTACTGGCTCATCAACCGGCTCTCTGAAGTGCACTTTGAGCCCAATGCCTCGGATTTCTTTGTGATTTCCGACAGGGTGCAGCAGGTGCTCAAAAGCAGCTACCGGGAGAAGGTACGCTTCCTCCGGGGCTATGTGCAGAACGTGGGCTTCCGGAAAACCCGGCTTTTCTACGAGGCAGCGCCCCGGGTGGCGGGAGAGAGCCATTACTCTCTGCGGAAGCTTCTGACCTTCTCCGTCAACACCATTATGTGTTTTTCCAATATGCCCCTGAAGCTCGGCATCGGCGCGGGGCTCTTCAGCAGTCTGATGGGGCTTCTGGTGCTGATCTATACCCTGTGTACCCGACAGGGCGCCCCCAGCGGCTACGCCACCGTGGTGGTGCTGCTCTGCTTTATGTTCTCGGTGCTCTTCTTTCTGGTGGGCATCATCGGGGAATACATTGCGGTCCTCTTCGAGGAACTGAAGGACCGGCCAATCTATATTATTGAAGAAAAATCCACCAATACAATCTAGAATATTCTCTCCGCTGCTGTAAAAAATCGCTAAGAAAAAGAAGGATTTTCAAGAATTAGAGAAGGATAATCTATTTTTTTTCGAGGCTGTCTCTCCTATAATAAAGCCATCATAAGGAAGGAGGCAGCGGGCCTCCTTCGTACAGAATCGATAGGAGGATATCGTATTATGAAAAAGTTACTCAGTGTTCTGACAGCATCAGCAATGGCAGCATCTCTTCTGGCAGGCTGCGGCGGATCGTCCACCACAACTACCACAGCAGCAGCTACCGAGGCCGCAGCAGAGACCACAGCGGCAGCCGCTGAAGCAGCAGGCGAGACCGAGGCAGCAGGCGAGGCCACAACAGCCAATGCAGATCTTGCAGACAAGAAGGTCGGCGTATGTATTTATCAGTTCTCCGACAACTTCATGACACTGTTCAGAACAGAGCTTCAGAATTATCTCGTATCTCTCGGCTTCTCCGCTGACAACATTTCCATCGTAGACGGTGCAAATGATCAGGCTACACAGACCAACCAGATCCAGAACTTCATCACCAGCGGTGTAGACGTTCTGATCATCAACCCGGTAAACTCTTCCTCTGCAGCAACCATCACAGACATGGTTCATGATGCAGGTATCCCTCTCGTATACATCAACAGAGAGCCGGATGCAGATGAGGAGAAGAGATGGGAGGACAACAACTGGGATGTTACTTATGTAGGATGTGACGCACGTCAGTCCGGAACCTTCCAGGGCGAGATCATTTCCGATATCGGCATCGACAAGCTGGATATGAACGGCAACGGCAAGGTTGACTACATCATGATCGAGGGCGACCCGGAGAACATCGATGCACAGTACAGAACAGAGTACTCCGTAAAGGCACTTGAGGATGCAGGCCTTGAGGTAAATCAGCTGGATGATCAGGTTGGTAACTGGGATCAGGCACAGGCACAGTCTCTGGTTGCAAACGCACTGGCAAAGAGCGGCAGCGATATCGAGGTTGTTTTCTGTAACAACGACGCTATGGCACTCGGTGCTCTGCAGGCCATTCAGGCTGCCGGCAGAACCGTTAACGAGGATATCTACCTGGTTGGTGTAGATGCTCTTGAGGAGGCTCTGAATGACGTTAAGGACGGTACTATGACCGGTACTGTATTCAACGATCACTTCACACAGTCTCATACTGCTGCTGACGCTGCTGTAAACTACATCACAGGCAAGGGCAATGATCACTACATCGGATGCGACTACGTAAAGGTAACCGCAGACAATGCACAGGATATCCTGGATCTGCTGAAGTAATCAAGCATTCACAGAGAGTGCGGGTGCAGGCTTCTGCACCCGCCCTCTTTTTAGAGGATGTGTTATCGTTTTTCACGGAAGCGTTGTCCGGAGGGAGTACCGAGCGGCGCTTTCGTGAAAAACGGAGGGGGACATACATATAGGAGGACAAGATGGCGGAATATCAACTGGAGCTTAGAAATGTATCTAAGTCCTTTCCGGGTGTCAAGGCGCTGGATCATGTACAGCTGGCCGTTCGTCCGGGTACCGTCCATGCACTCATGGGCGAGAACGGCGCCGGTAAGAGTACGCTGATGAAGTGTCTGTTCGGCATTTACAGAATGGACGAGGGCGAGATTTATCTGAACGGTGAGAAGGTTGACATTAAGAATCCGGACGATGCCATGGCGAAGGGCGTTGCCATGGTGCATCAGGAGCTGCAGCCTGTGCTGGCCAGATCCGTGGCAGAGAACATGTACCTGGGACGTTTCCCGGTGCATAAGTACGGACCGCTGCAGGTGATCGACCATAAGGTCATGTACGCAGAGACCGAGAAGTGGCTGAAGGAGCTGGGCCTGGACTACAACGTGAAGGCACCGCTCGGATCCCTCTCCATCGGTCAGATGCAGATGATCGAGATCGCCAAGGCCGTATCTCACGAGGCCAAGGTCATTATCTTCGATGAGCCGACCTCCTCCCTTTCCGACAGAGAGGTAGACTTCCTCTTCAAGGTTATGAATGATCTTCGGGATCGCGGCGTGGCCATGATCTACATCTCTCATAAGATGGACGAGATCAAGAAGATTTCCGATGACATCACCGTCATGCGAGACGGTACCTACGTAGGTACCTGGCAGACCGCAGAGCTCTCCAACGAGCAGATCATTGCGAAGATGGTAGGCCGTGAGCTCACCAACATTTACCCGGAGCACAAGCACGAGATCGGTGAGGTGGTCATGGAGGTTGAGGGCCTCACCTCTATCCATGAGAAGTCCTTCCATGATGTGAGCTTCAAGATCCGGAAGGGCGAGATCCTGGGCTTCGGCGGACTGGTCGGTGCCCAGAGAACCGAGCTGATGGAGGGTATCTTCGGTATCCGTCACATCGCGAAGGGAACGATCAAGATTCACGGCAAGGAAGTGAAGATCAATCGTCCGAAGGATGCCATGGACGCCGGTGTCGGCATGATCACCGAGGATCGACGCGGAAACGGTATTTTCGGCTGCCTGTCCATTAAGGATAATGTAGGCATTTCCATTTACAACAAGTACATGAAGGCGGGCATCGCCCTGAATCATCCGGCCATCAACAAGGTGGTGGATGACAGCATTAAGAAGCTCTCCATCAAGACGCCGAGCATGCAGGAGCATATCGCGAACCTGTCCGGCGGTAACCAGCAGAAGGTTATCGTGGCCCGCTGGCTGGCCAACGATCCGGATATTCTGATCATGGATGAGCCGACCCGTGGTATCGATATCGGTGCAAAGCACGAGATTTATGAGATCATGGAGGAGCTTGCCGAGCAGGGAAAATCCATCATCATGATTTCATCCGAGATGCCGGAGCTTCTCGGTATGGCAGACCGGCTGTACGTTATGTGCAACGGCAAGCTGACCGGAGAGATCAATGCGAAGGAAGACATGACGCAGGAAAAGGTTATGAGCTTCGCAACAATGTTCTGATAGAGGGGGACGAAAATGCAAAAGACACAGAAGCAGAAAGCAATAGACTTTCTTATCAACAACGGTGTAATCATCGTTATGATCATCCTGGTATTGTATACCGGACTGACATCCAAGAACTTCTTCACAGGCAACAACTTCCTGAACCTGCTGGGCAACATGTCCTATCGACTGGTAATCGCCCTGGGTATCTCCGGCTGTGTTATCACTGCAGGATGTGACCTGTCTGCCGGACGTATGATCGGCTTTGCGGCCTGCCTGGCCGGCACCCTGCTGCAGAAGGCTGACTATTCCGGACGCTTCTTCACAGAGGGCTTCTGGGCCAGCGTGACACCGCTGAACCCCTTCCTGGTGCTGATCCTGGTGATGCTGGTAACCGCCTTCTTCGGCTCCATCACCGGCTGGTTTATCGCCTATCTGAACGTACCGCCCTTCATTTCCACTCTGGCAATGATGGAGATCATCTACGGCCTCGGCCTGATCTTCACCGGTGCAACACCGCTCGGCGGCTATGTGACAAGCTACACCATGTTCTCCACCGGTAAGTTCCTGGGTCTCTCCTATCTCATCTGGATGGCACTCATCATGGCAGCCATCACCTGGTTCATCTACAACATGATGCGTCACGGCAAGTACATGTATGCCATCGGCGGCAACCCTCAGGCAGCTGAGGTGGCCGGCGTTCCGGTAAAGATGACCATGCTTCTCATCTATGCCAAGGCAGCTGCTTTCTATGGCATGGCAGGCTTCATGCTTGGTGCAAAGGCCGGCGGTGCATCCGTGAATACCGGTCTCGGCTATGAGATGGAGGCTATCGCAGCCTGCGCCCTGGGCGGTGTATCCGTAACCGGCGGACGTGGTAAGGTTTCCTCCGCATTCATCGGTGTAGCCGTTCTGGAGCTCCTGAAGGCAGCACTTCAGTTCCTGGGCGTGGATGCCAATGCACAGTACATTGCCATCGGTATCGTTATCTTCGTGGCAATCTCACTGGATATCAGAAAGTACGTTGCGAAGAAGTAAAGCTTTCGCGTATAATGGGGGTCGCGGCTTCTGCCGCGGCCTTCTTCTATTATTTAAGGCTTTGGAGGAAATTCTATGACTTTATCTGAGCAAATTCTGGGACAGCTGGCCATTCCGGCGCTGCTGGCCATACTTCTGATCTATTACGCGGTGAAGCTGCTGGTCTTTAAGGATGTGGCGTCCGTGCGTCCGGCAGGAAAGAAGCCCCTGAAGGACAAGGACGGCTACGCCAGGGAGGCTGGCATTCTGGTGCTGGCCTTCGGCATCTGCTCCGCCATTATGGCGGGAATCATGCTGGTGAGTGCGGAAATCGGACTTCTCTTCATTGTGGCAGCGGCGGCTATCGTTTTTTGGCGCTTTAAGAAGCTGGAAAATAAGTACACATAACAGGTGGTGAAGGTGAACAAATATCAGGTCATGCTGGTGGATGATGAAGAGGATGTCATCCAGGTAATCATCCGGAAAATCGATTGGGAGTCCCTGGGCTATGAGGTGATGGGCTATGCGCACAATGGCCTGGAGGCGCTGGAGCTTTGCGAGGAGCGGCAGCCGGATGTGGTGATGACCGACATTAAAATGCCCTACATGGACGGTCTGGCCCTTTCCCGGAAGCTGAAGGAGCAGTACCCGTCGGTGAAGATCATCATTTTCTCCGGTTTCGATGAATTCGAGTACGCGAAGGAGGCCATCCGGCTGGAGGCGGAGGAGTATATTCTGAAGCCCATCGATGCGGATGAGCTGTCCCGGGTGTTCCGGCGGATCCACGAGAGTCTGGACAAGGAGTTCGACGAGAAGCAGAACATCAACATGCTGAAGAACTACTATCTGGAGAGTCTGCCCATTCTGCAGGAGAATTTCTACAGCTCCCTCATCGAGGGGCGTATCCCTGAGCAGTCCCTGCAGAAGGAAATGCTGGATTACCAGGTGGAGCTGACGGGGCCTTACTATGCGGTTCTCGTCCTGCACAACAGCCTGTCTCTCGCGCCCGAAGGCATTAACCCGCTGCTGCTGACGGTTTCTATCCGGAAGGTGGCGGAGGAGCGGATGCAGGAGGAGTGGAGAGCGAAGTTTTTCTCGTATCTCGGGAATATTGTATGCATTGTGCAGCTTGCGGCGCCTTCTGAGGTGAAGCGGCTGACGGATGCCTGCGAGACCCTATGCCGGCTGGTGCGGCATCTCACCAATGCCACGGTCACCATTGGCATCGGCGGTGTGGTATCTGTCCTTTCGGCGCTGCATCAGTCCTACAGCGGAGCCCGGGATGCGGTGAGCTACCGGGTGATCTACGGCCGCGGCAAGGCCATCAACATTGCGGAGATTGCGCCGGAGCGCCATGAAGAGGGGGAAAAGCGCAGTCTGCAAAGTCTGTATAACGATGACGCGCTCCACGAGCTCTTCAAGGCGGTACGGATCGATTCCCGGGAGAAGCTGGACGCGGCGGTGGAGGCGTATCTTCGGGAGCATACGCCGGAGAACCCTTCCATTCAAGCCTATCATTTCTTTGTCATGGAGCTGGTGACGGAAATTCATAAGTTCCTGCTGGCCAATCAGATTGATCCGGAACGGATTTTTCCGCAGGAGGACATTTACCGGAGAGTGCAGCAGATGGCGCTTTCGGAGATGGGCGGCTGGCTGAAGGAAACCCTGGAAAAGCTCCAGGACATCATCCAGGAAACCCGGAATGACAGCACCCGTTCCTTTGTGAGCCGGGCGCTGGATTATGTGCGGGATCATTATGAGGATAAGGAGCTGTCGATTGAGTCCATCTGTGATTATCTCAATGTCAGCGCGGCCTATTTCTCCACGGTGTTCAAGCGGGAGACCGGCAAAACCTTCATTAACTACCTGACGGACTTCCGGATGGAGAAGGCGGTACGGATGCTGCTGGAGAAGAATGAGAAGACCTATGTGATTGCTCAGGCGGTGGGGTATTCGGATCCCAATTACTTCAGCTATGCCTTTAAGAAGAAGTACGGCATGTCGCCGTCTAAGTACCGGGCGGCGCAGCTCAGCGGAAAGGACGTATGAAAGTGTATCAGCGGCTCAAGGCCTTATGGGAGAGAGGGGGCTACACCCGAACCATACACGGTCTGATTCTCATCAGCTTCACGGTGGTGTCGGTGGTGCTGACCCTGTTCCTGTCGGTGATCCTGTATCGGCAGTTCGCCGGCCGGATTGAGAAAAACACGATCAAGAGCACGGAGCAGCTGCTGGGCAGAACCACGGAGAACATCGAGAGCAGCCTCGTCAGCATGCGGCGGATCTCCGATGCCATGTACTATGATGTCATTAAGGACAAGGATTTTGCCGAGGACAGTGTCGACAGCGAGATGAACCTCATGTATGAAACCCATAAGGACAGCCTTGTCAGCATTGCCCTGTTCACCTCGGACGGACGTCTCCTGTCGGCGGCGCCGGTTTCGAACCGGAAGTCGGGGCGGGACGTGCGGCAGCAGAGCTGGTTTCAGCAGGCCATGGGACAGGTAGAGAATTTTCATTATTCCCGGCCGCATGTGGAGAATATCTTTGATGACGGCACCTATCGCTATCACTGGGTCATTTCTCTGAGCCGCATGGTGGAGCTGAACCGGCAGGGAAGCACAGATGCCGGCGTTCTGCTGGTAGACATGAACTATGCCGGCATTGAACAGGTGCTGAGCAGTCTGAATGAGGACACGGCAGAGGTTTACTATTACCTGACGGACCAGAACGGGGAGCTGATGTATCATCCCCGCTACATGCAGATTCTGAACGGTATCAGCTCCGAAAACAATGCCGTCGTTGTGGACTATGAGGACGGTGCGCATGAAGAAAATTATCAGGGACGGCAGCGTACCGTCATCGTGGATACCGTGGGTTATACGGGCTGGAAGCTGGTGGCGGTATTGGGTGACACGCAGTCCTTCTTCGGCGACGGCAGCATGCGCTATTTTGTGGTGATGCTGGTGTCCATTACCCTTCTGATTCTGCTGCTGATGAACCAGCTCATTTCCCTTCGCATTTCCTATCCTCTCATGCGGCTTTCGGATTCGATCCGGAAGCTGGATACCGCCGGCATGCTGAATCCGGAGGCGGCTGCGGTACTGGAGGAGGGTGCGGAGGAGGCCCCCCGGAAAATCCCGACCCAGGAAATCTATATCGGCGGTACGGCCGAGGTGGAGCATCTGGGGAAGACTTTGCAGACGGCACTGGAGCAGGTGAATATCCTCATGGATGATATCGTGGTGGAGCAGGAGGAGAAGCGCCGCTCGGAGATGGATGCGCTGCAGTCTCAGATCAACCCGCATTTCCTCTACAATACCCTGGACTCCATCGTCTGGATGATTGAAGGCGAGCACAACAAGGAAGCGGTCTTCATGGTGACCCAGCTGGCCAGCTTCTTCCGCATCAGTCTGAGTCGGGGGCGCAGCATCATTTCCCTGGAGCAGGAGCTGAAGCACGCGGAAAACTATATGAACATCCAGAAGGTACGCTATAAAAATGCCTTCGGCGTATCTTTCGAGGTGGATCCGGCACTGAAGCATTACCTCACGGTGAAGCTGGTGATCCAGCCCATCCTGGAAAATGCCATTTACTACGGCATGGAGGGGATGGACGATGACGGAGAGATCCGGATCATCGGTGAAATGGGAAAGGATGAAAACGGAACAGAAGAAATCTTTATCCGGGTGAGAGACAACGGCTTCGGCATGCCGCCGGAGACGGTGGCGCGGCTTCTGTCCTCTGAGGAGGAGCGGGAGAAGGTGCCGAAGCATGGCTCCGGTGTAGGACTCGTGAATGTGCATAAGCGGATACAGCTGCGCTTCGGCAGGCGCTACGGTCTCCATATCGAGAGTGAGCCGGACGAGGGCACCACAGTGACCATCCATCTGCCGGCCATTCCGGATACGGAGGAAAATCGGAAGCTGCTGGAGAGCGGTGATTTCAGCAGTCTGAGGCGTGCAAGCGGCTCCGACGGGGATGGCGCTGCGGGCGGCGACGGCAGCAGAAAGGCGGCGGAATGAAGGAAAACAGACTTTTCACGGCGCTGGTGGCCGTGGTGGTGACGGTGATTCTGCTGCTTTCCCTGGGCATGTTTCTGAACGGCAGCGGACAGAAGCGCTACAGCGTGTCCGTGGTGGTGGGAAACAGCAGCAGCCGCTGGACGGCCTTTCGGGCCGGGCTGCAGCAGGCGGCGAGGGATGAAAACATTGCCGTCAATTTTGTGAATACCGGAAATATCGCTTCGATTCAGCAGGAATGGAAGGTGATCGACAGCGAGGTTTCCCACGGGGCGGACGGCATCATCACGGAGCTGCGGGCCTCCGACGGCGCGGCAGAGCGGCTGGATGCCCTGAGCCGGAAGACCTCCTTTATTCTGCTGAACACGGATGCGGAAAGCGGCGGTGATGTGGACGGCTGCTTTGCCTATGTGGGACTTGATAATACGGCGGTGGGGAAGGCCCTGGCGGCGGAAATCCAGCGGAATGAAGGCACCGGCAGCGGAAAGCGAAGGATCGGCATTGCGGCGGGAAACCAGCAGCAATATGCCCTGCAGGAGCGGCTGCGGGCAGCAGAGGAGGCCCTGGCGGACTACGCGGAGGTGGTCTGGGTGGTTTCCGGCGATGATCAGCTGGAGGCCATGCGCCGGGAGAACGGCAGCAAGCGGGCGGATATCATTCTGGCGCTGGACGACGAGAGTCTGCAGGAGGCCGTGGGCTATGTGGAGGTCACAGGGCGGCGGTATCTTTCCCTTTACGGAGTGGGCTGCTCCGAAACGCTGGTCAGAGCGCTGGATATGGGAGTGGTTCGCAGCATGCTGGTGCCGGAGGAGTTCAATATGGGCTACCAGGCACTGATCAGCCTCAGTGATCATCTGAATCACCGGGATGAAAGAGTCCAGTCCCAGATTGTGGGCTTCCGGATTGTGACCAAGGCCACCATGTATGAGGAAGAGAATCAGAAGCTGCTGTTCCCTACGGTGGAATGAGAAAGGAGCGGCGCATGAGGAAAACAGTATACAGGGATGCCGGCCGGGAAAATCGCAGGCGCAGCCTGCAGGGCGCGATGCTTTGTCTTCTGCCGCTCCTGCTGACGGGCTGCGGTCAGAGGGAGATGGCGAATCAGAAGCAGCAGATCCGCATCGGGGTATCCCTCTATGACCGCTATGATACCTTTTTGATGGAATATATGGACATTCTGGAGGCGGAGCTCGCAGAGCAGAAGGCCGAGGGGCAGGAGGAAATCACGATTGACATCTATGATGCGGTGGGAAGTCAGCTGACCCAGAATGATCAGGTGACGGAGATGATCCAGAACGGCTGCGATGTGCTCTGCATCAATCTGGTGGACCGCACCGCGCCGCTGCAGGTGATCGATGCCGCAAAGCGCAGCAATGTGCCGGTGATCTTCTTTAACCGGGAGCTGGTGGAGGAGGACCTCATGCAGTGGAATCAGCTGTACTATGTGGGGGCCAATGCAGAGGAATCCGGCCGTATGGAGGGAGAGCTGGCGGCAGCAGATATCCTTTCGGATACGTCAATGCTTTCGGATCCGAATACCGGAAAAACCATAGCCTTCTCGCTGGCAGACCGGAATCGGGACGGTGTCATTCAATATGTGGTCCTGGAGGGCGAGGCCGGGCATCAGGATACCATTATCCGCACCGAGGCCTCGGTGAAGGCACTGACGGATGCGGGCATACAGGTGGAGAAGCTGGGCTACGGCATCGCCAACTGGAACCGGGCAGAGGCCCAGAACCGGATGAAGCAGCTGTATGCTGCCTATGGTGATGAAATCGAGCTGGTGCTCTGCAACAATGATGACATGGCGCTGGGAGCGATTGACGCCTACAATGCTGCCGCTGTCGATGCAGCAGAGCGCCCTCTGATTTACGGCATCGACGGCATCCAGGCGGGGCTGGAGGCGGTGCAGCACGGCAGCCTCACCGCGACCGTCTACAATGATAAGGAGGGCCAGGCCAGGGCTGTCTGCGCGCTGGCGCTGCAGCTCTGCCGGGGCGAAAGTCTGGAGGACCTGCCGCTGGAGAACGAAAAGTACATTCGCCTTCCCTATCAGAAGGTCAGAAAGGACAATGTAAAGGACTTTCTGGGTTGACTTTCGGAAAAAAGCATGCTAGATTGTTCAAAATATTTATCGGAGGATGAAAAATGAACAAGAACGTCGCGGCAAAGACCAGCCCGCAGCGGATTGACTGGCTGATCACCTTATTGCCCTTTGGTCTCATCGTGCTGCTTTCCTTGCTTTTCTTCCTGCTACCCCAGCAGTCCAACGGGGTGCTGACGGGCATTCGGGGATTCTTATGCTCCGAGTTCAGCGTGTATTATCTGCTGATCGGTCTCGGGATTTTTCTCCTGTCCTTCTATATCGCCTTTTCGCCGATCGGCAGCATCGTGCTGGGCGCACCGGAGGAGAAGCCGCAGTACAGCTTTTTTGCCTGGGGTGCCATGATGTTTACGGCGGGGCTTGCGGCGGACATTCTGTTCTATTCCTTCTGTGAGTGGATTTTCTATGCGGAGGATGCCCATGTCCTGTCCCTCGGCAGTGCCCAGGACTGGGCCAGTACCTATACACTGTTCCACTGGGGCCCCATTCCCTGGGGCTTCTATCTGGTGCTGGCGTCTGCCTTCGGCTTCATGCAGCATGTACGGAAACGGTCCCGGCAGCGCTATTCCGAGGCCTGCCGTCCTTTGCTGGGGAAGCATACCGACGGTCTCCCGGGCCGCTGCATCGACCTTCTGGCAGTGTTTGCGCTTCTTGCAGGAACGGCCACGACCTTTTCGGTGGCGACGCCGCTGCTTTCGGAGGCCATCCGGGCCCTGCTGCCGATTTCCGTTTCGGAGCGGAGCCTCACGCTTATGATTCTTTTCGTGACCTGCGTGATCTACAGCATTTCCGTGATGCGGGGTATGCAGGGCGTGTCCCTTCTTGCGAAGGCCTGCACATACCTTTTCTACGGCCTGCTGCTTTATGTGCTTCTCTTCGGCGGCGAGTGCCGCTATATTCTGGAGACGGGTTTCTCGGCGCTCGGGCGTCTTATGCAGAATTTCTTCACCATGGCGACCTATACGGATCCCCGGCGGGAGACCGGCTTCGTACAGAGCTGGACCGTGTTCTACTGGGCCTACTGGATGGTCTGGTGTGTGGCGGCACCCTTCTTTATCGGCACCATTTCCCGGGGGCGGACCATCCGTCAGACCATACTGGGCGGTTACGTCTTCGGTCTGGGCAGTACGCTGGTGAGCTTCATTGTCCTCGGCAACTATGCCCTGGGGCTGCAGATGCTGGGCAGACTGGATGTGCTTTCCCTTTATCATGAAGCGGAAAATCTCTATGTGACCATCGTGGGAATCCTGCAGACCCTGCCCTGTGCGGGACTGGTGCTGATCGTGCTGATCCTTGCCATGATCGCCTTCTATGCTACCTCCTTCGATTCCATTGCGCTGGTGGCGGCCCAGTACAGCTACCGGGAGCTCCGGGAGGGTGAGGAGCCCCATGCCATGATGAAGGGCTTTTGGTCCGTGCTGCTGATCCTTCTGCCCATGGCGCTGGTTTTTTCCGACAGCTCCATGGCGAATCTGCAGTCCGTGTCCATCATTGCGGCCTTCCCCATCGGACTCGTCATGCTGCTGATTGTCGGCAGCTTCCTGAAGGATGCGCGGTGGTACTTGGAATCTCCGCAGGACGCGGTGAGAGAGGATAATGCCTTCGGGCGGGAGAGCCGGGACGATGCGGAAGAAGGTTGCAATCCCCGCCAGCCAAGCTGTCGCGAAGCCCGCATGATAGAAAAGGACTTCACAGATGAGGAAATTGACGCTATCATATGCCAATGGGAAAAGAATTACGGCGAATGAATAAAGTATACAGGAGTATGGATGGACAATAAAAACGACAATAAAAACCGCTGGATCGCGCTTTCGCTGATCCTGGCGGCGGTGCTGTGTCTCTTGATCGGCTGGTATATGAGCTTTTATGAGAAGGAGACCGGGCCCTTTGCCACGGGAAGCATTCTGGCGGCGATTCTGCTGCTGCCGGGCTTCTACCTTCTGGGCGGCGGGCAGACCGGCTTTTTCGGCCGGCAGGTCTTCTTTAAAATCAATCTGGGTGAGGCGGATGCCGAGGGAAATCGGGTGCCCCAGATTCTGGACGGGAGGAGCGGTACGGTGGATGCCACCGTACTGGGTGTCAGCCGGAGCCTTCGTTTCGGGGCAGACACAGGTATGAGCTATTTCCTCATCTGCCGCTATACGGATCCCCAGACCGGAGAGACCCAGGATCTCACCAGCGGTGAGCTGGACGAGTATCCCGGCCGGGAGGTGGTGGGGCAGACGGTGCATGTGCGGCTCAATCCCCGGGATCCCGAGGGCTATGAGGTGGATGTGGAGGAGCTTTTGAACCGGCTCTATTCCTGAGCGGACATGTAGCGCTGCCAGTAGTAGCCGCCGTTTTCAATGCGCTGCTCGAAGCTGCGGACCACAACCGCCCGGAAGTCGGCGCATTCTGCTTCGTAGCCGAATTTAGCGGGGATGAGCCGGGTGGCTTCGTCGATTTCTGCGGCGATCTTTCCCGCCAGCTTGTCGTCCTTCAGGTGAAACATGCCAAAGGCGGTGGAGGTATAGGTGCGGTCCTGCACACAGGTCTCGATCCAGAGAGAAGCGAAGCTTTCCCATTCCCGGGCGAGAAGCGCAGGATCTGTGCTGCAGTTGAGAATCCCGAGGGCATTGAGCTGTGTCTCAATGTCTTTTTTTAATTTCTTTCGATTCAGGAAGTTCACGCCGCTGCGGCCCACGATGAGAAGCATCATCCAGGCGGCAATGAAGCCGTCCCGCGCGGGCTGCTTTCCGTTTTTCAGTTCGGGGAAGCGCTGGAGCAGAACCTCCCGGCGCTTGTGCTCCTCGGTGTTGTCGGGGGCTTCGCTGAGGCGGGCCTCCAGGGCGGCGAGTCTGGCCAGCGGATCCTTGCTCTCATAAAAGAGGATGGGCCAGTTCTCCTGTAAATCAATGTCCTTCTGGGAATGGGAAAGCAGCATAAATTTGTCCTCGTTTCGTTCATGGGTTAATTCGTTTTGGGAAGGCTTCGCTGTCGCTGAGCCCGTTGGATACATTATATTATTATCTATGCGAAATGGACAGAAAAAACTTGCGAATATGGACTTCCATTGGCAAGTATGGTATGCTTTCCCGAACGTATGTGAGTGAAAGGAGGCGGCAATGGAGCTGAAATTAAGACCGGCAGAGGCGTGCCGATATGATGCGGTATCGCTCGGTGAGGTGATGCTGCGGCTGGACCCGGGCGAGGATCGCATCCGTACAGCCCGGAAGTTTCGTGTCTGGGAAGGCGGCGGTGAGTACAATGTCATCCGTTCCCTCAGGAAGTGCTTCGGCCTCCGGACGGCGGTGCTGACGGCGCTGGCGGACAACGAGGTGGGACATCTGGTGGAGGATTTCATTCTTCAGGGCGGCGTGGACAGCAGCCGGATCCACTGGATGGAGACCGACGGCATCGGCAGAAGCTGCCGGAACGGCCTCAATTTTACGGAGCGGGGCTTCGGCATCCGGGGCAGCAAGGGCTGCTCGGACCGCTTCAATACCGCCATCTCCAAGGCGCGTCCGGAGGACTTCGATTTCGATGAACTCTTCGGCACCCAGGGCGTCCGCTGGTTCCATACCGGCGGCATTTATGCGGGGCTTTCGCCGCAGGCTTCAGAGACCGTGCTGGCGGCCATCAAGATGGCGAAGAAGTACGGTACACTGGTGTCCTATGATCTGAACTATCGGCCCTCCCTCTGGTCCGCCAACGGCGGCAATGCCCGGGCGCAGGAGGTGAATCGGGAAATTGTGAAGTATGTGGATGTGATTCTGGGAAATGAGCATGATTTCACGGACTGTCTGGGACTTCGCATCGAAGGGCAAGAGACGGACCGGGAGATTCTGCCGCTGGAGGGCTACCGGAAGATGATTCAGGAGGCGGTGAAGGAATATCCCAACCTGCAGGTGGTGGGCACCAGCCTCCGGACGGTGCATTCCGCTTCCGTCAACGACTGGTCCGCACTTTGCTGGGCGGACGGAAGGATTTATGCCTCCAAGGAATATAAGGATATGCCGGTATGGGATCGGGTCGGCGGCGGCGACTGCTTCGCCTCAGGGCTGATCTACGGACTGATGACGAAGGGAGATCCCCAGTACGCAGTGGAGCTGGGGGCTGCCCACGGGGCACTGGTGACCACCACACCGGGAGACAATTCCATGGCCACGAAGGAAGAAGTGGAAGCCCTGGCCGCCGGCGGAAACGCAAGAGTGGTTAGATAAGTCCACGGGTCCCGTGGACAGGGACATATGTCGTATCAAAAAAGCAGCCTCCCAAGCGGGAAGCTGCTTTTTCTGTTCTGCCATTCTGTTTTACAGTGTCTCACCAGTCAGCATGGTATATGCTTCCTTGTAGAGTGCAATGGTCTTGTCCACGATTTCCTGAGGAAGGGTGTCGTTGTTGTCCGGGTTGGCCTTCAGCCAGTTCCGCACGAACTGCTTGTCGAAGGAAGCCTGTCCCTTGCCGGCCTCATAGCCCTCCAGTCTCCAGAAACGGCTGGAATCCGGGGTCAGCACCTCATCCGCGAGAACAACATTACCCTGCTCGTCCAGACCGAACTCAAACTTGGTGTCGGCGATGATGATGCCGCGGCTCAGCGCATAGTCGGCACACTTTTTGTATACCGCAATGGTGGCATCCTTGATCTTTGTGGCGATCTCCTCACCGTGACCCGGGAAGGCCTTCTCCAGCACCTCGATGGACTGCTCGAAGTTGATGTTCTCATCATGGTCGCCAAGATCCGCCTTGGTGGAAGGGGTGTACAGCGGCTCAGGCAGCTTCTCGCACTCCTTCAGACCTTCCGGCAGCTTCAGGCCGCAGATGGTGCCGTCCTTCTTGTAGTTTTCCCAGCCGGAGCCGGTGATGTATCCCCGCACGATGCACTCGATGGGGATCATGGTGAGCTTCTTGCAGAGGGTAGATCTGCCTTCGAACTGCTCGTTCCGGAAAAATTCCGGCATGTCCTTGGTATCTACGGATACCAGATCGTTCGGGATCACATCCTTTGTGAGATCGAACCAGAACTTGGACATCTGGGTCAGAATTTTTCCCTTGTCTGTGATCCGGTTGTTGAGAATCACGTCGAAAGCAGAAATTCTGTCTGTTGCTACCATCAGCAGGTTCTCGCCGAGATCGTAGATCTCACGAACCTTGCCTTCCTTTACAGGCTTAAATTCGGTCATTGGTATACATCCTCCCTATTTTCCTCAGTAAACACACCTACTATAAATCATTTCCCGGACTTTACAATAGGGAAACTGACGAAGTTCCCGAAAAAAGGACATTGTATGGAATTTTGTTCTTGAGCGGTATCAACATATTATGGTAACATTGACCAAAAGAAATGAGACTTGCACGAAAAAATTGTGCAGGTTTAAATGCTTTGGAGGATAATGCCTTCGGCATCAAATGCTCTTTGGGGGAAGCGCATACCGAAGGCGAGGCATGTGAGGTAAAGGGGACCGCCATGGAAAAAACAGAAAGCAGCGTGAACACAGTGACGGCAGCGGCAGGAGAGCTGCCGAAGAAAATCGTCAAAAAGGTAGAATATATCGAGCTTTTTTTTGACCTGATTTTTGTATACAGTTTTCGCTCCATCAATTCGCTGTTTCACCACGTGGAGGAGGGCTTCCCCTCGGCGGCGCTGATGGGATCGTTTTTTTTTCTGATGATGGTGGCGGTGCAGGTCTGGTTCTTCTCCACCATGTTCTTTAACCGCTACGGACGGAAATCCCTGCGCGACTACATTAGCATCCTCATCAATATGTACTTTCTGTACTACATGGCATCGGATTCCATGCTGGACTGGACGACCCACTATGTCCGCTATCATGTGGCCTGGGCCTGCATCATGCTGAACCTGAGCTATCGGAGCCTCGACAAACTCCGGCACGGCAGCCACATTGACGATGTGGACCGCCACATTCTGCAGAGCAACTGCTCGGCGGAGTTCTTTCAGGCGGGGCTGGCCTTTGCGACCATTCCGATCTACCAGGCAACGGGGGTAATGATTTCACCGCTGGTGCTGCTCTTCGGCTTCGCCGCCAAGTGGTTTGAGTACCGTTACTATAAGCTGCGTCCCGTGGACTTCCCGCACCTTTCCGAGCGTGTGCTGCTGCTGGTGATCCTGACCTTCGGTGAAATGATCATCGGCATCTCTGCCTACTTCGATGCGGGAGATCAGGTGCTCATGAATGTCAGTGCCTTCCTGGTGGTGGTGCTCATGTTCCTGTCCTACGGTTTCTTCTATGACAATGCCTTATACCACCAGCAGAAGACCAGCGGCCTCGGTTATCTCACCCGCCATGTCTTTCTGATCTGTGCCATCAACACCACCACCATCGCGCTGGAGCTGGGGGCCAGAGAGGGCATCAACAAGAACTACCGGCTGATCTTTCTGATCCTCTGCATGTTTGCCTATTACGGCTTCATGATGACGCTGGTGCGCTACCGCAAGTGGGAGCTGGCGGATACCCGGGGCTTCATCGGCATTACCGTGCTCATGATGGGCGTGTACGGCATCTGTATGCTGTATGCCGGCGGCACCCCGCACATCGCCTTCCTAGTGACCGTGCTGTACTGCCTTCTGAACCTGCTGCTCCGCTTCCGGGATTACCACAGACAGACCGGCAAGAAGCTGCACTTCGGTTC
>CAVATZ010000027.1:0-27651 GCA_963591655.1 Clostridiales bacterium | reverse complement strand
ATAGTATGATAGCATAAATCATCCCCCGGATCCGCAAGGATCCGGGGGATGTTCTATTTCATATTTAAACTTTTCAGCACCGCATCGACGGACTTTTCAACGCCCTGTCTCAGCTCGCCATCATCTTCTGCACCTTTTTCTCCAGGCGCTTCTGCTTCCGGCGCTGCAGACGCTTCATGCCGTCTCCCTGCCCGAAATACAATGCAACAGCAGAAAGCAGCATCAGCACCACGGTATAAACAAAGCCCATGGCCTTCGCATCAATGGAGGCCGACTCATCCGAGGCTGCCTTGATGACGATACCCAGCGGCTGATACAGCGGATGGTACAGGAATACAGACAGGTCATAATCCGACAGCATGCCGGTGAAGTTCAGAATCACCACAGACATCAGCGCCGGCATCATAACCGGAAGGATCACCTTCGCCATGGTATAAACCGTTCCGGCACCCATACACTTGGCTGCTTCCTCCAGATCGTCATCGATGCTGAAGAAGGCCGCCTTGACCATACGGTAAGAAAACGGCAGCTTCACCACCACATAACCGATAAGCATCAGCACCAGTGTACCCACCAGAACCTGATTAAAAATGATAGCATGACGCTCGCCGTAGGTTGTGCTGAGCCCCAGCGCAATCAATGTGGAGGGCAGCAGCCAGGGAATCAGCATCCCCCACTCAAAGGCCACATCATACTTCCGCTTGGCCTTCTTAACGAAGCGAGCACAGATCACAGTAATCGTCACCGCCAGCAGAGCTGCCAGCAAAGAATACACGATGCTGACCAGATAGGGCTTGAAGGCTGCCATACTGGTGAAAAGCTTCCGATAATTCTCCAGTGTGAAGGAGGAAAGGCTCAGCTCTCCTGTTTTGATGCTGAGCGAATCACAGAAGGAATAGACCACCACCAGCACCATCGGGATCAGATAGATCAGGAACATGGCATAAGCAACGATGTGTGCAATGACATTCAAAATCGGATTGTTGATCTTCTGCTTCTGCAGCTTTGCCTTGGTTTTGGACACCGAAACGTAGTTTCCGCCCTTTTCGATATGGCTGAAGACCGCCAGCAGCAGAATGGTAGCCGCACCCAGCAGGATTGCCAGCAGCGCCGCCACATCCCGGGAGGAATTGGACCGGGAAAATGTAATGATCATGGGGTTGATGGTCTGAAAGTTCTCTCCGCCCACAATGAGGGGTGCCGACATTGCCCCGAGTCCGGTCAGGAAGGTCAGAATCGTAATGGCAAAAAAGGTAGGCTTCAGCACCGGAAAGACAATGTTGAAGAAGATATTGGCACCGGAAGCCCCCATATTCTTCGCCGCCTCCACCGTGTAGTAGTCAATGCTGTGAATGGCATTCTTCAGGAACATCATGTGATTCTGTGTACAGGAAAAGGTCATGACGAAGACCACTGCACCGTATCCCACAAACCAGTTGGGATTCATATTGGGGAACAGCTGCAGCAGAAGCTTCGTCACCAGACCATTGGCTCCGTAGACAGATTTGTAGCCGGATACAAGCACCACGCCGCCGTACACCAGTGAGCTCATATAGGCAAGGCGCAGCCATCCGGCGCCCTTGATCTCCCAGTATTCTGTGAACAGCACCGATAATGTACCCACAATGTTTACCGTCACAATCAGCGTAAATGCCAGTACGAAGCTGTTTTTCAAGCTCTTCAGCGCACGCGCCGACTTAAAGACCTTCCGTACCGCATCTGAGGAAAAGCTTCCGTCCTGAAAGAAGATGCTATAGAGAAGGTTCAAGTTCGGATAGACCACAAAGGCCAGAATCAGCCAGGCCAGCACCAGCTTCAGCAGCAGCGTCTGAATATGAATCCCTTTGCTTCCATTGGATTGTATCTTATTCATAAGAGCCTCCCGCCTTAAAACTGCATGATATCTGAGGGCTGCACATAAAGCTTCACTTCACTGCCGGTCTCCAGGAAGGGACAACCGTTGTTCACCTGTATCACACGAAGCTCCTGCCCCGAAACCTCCACTCTGTACTTGGTCAGGATGCCGTTGTAATCATAGTCACGAATCACACCGCTGAGGCAGACCGCCCCCTCTGAGGGTGCGAAGCTGATCCGTTCCAGACGGACATAGGCCTTCTTCTCCGGATCCAGTCCGCCGCCGATAAGAGACAGCAGAGGCTTCTCCAGATGATTGATCTCTCCGATGAAGTCACAGACAAATTCCGAAGCGGAATGATTGTAAATCCGGAAGGGTGTGTCTACCTGCTCCACAAAACCGTTGTTGAATACCGCAATTCGATCCGAAAGGGTCAATGCCTCCTCCTGGTCATGAGTCACATACAGGGTGGTGATGCCCAGCGTCTTCTGCAGACGCTTCAGCTCGCTGCGGAGCCCCACACGAAGCTTGGCGTCCAGGTTGGAAAGCGGCTCATCCAGGCAGAGAATCTTCGGCTCCAGCACCAGGGCACGGGCCAATGCCACTCTCTGCTGCTGTCCGCCGGAAAGCTCGGAGACATTTCTTGAAAGCTGCTCCTCCTTGATTTCAATGAGCTTCGCTGCATCTCTCACCTTTTTGTCGATCTCTGACTTTGAAAGCTTCTTCACCTTCAAGCCAAACGCAAGATTTTCATATACCGTCATAGTGGGGAACAAGGCATAGCTCTGGAAAACCATACCGATCTGCCGCTGCTCTACCGGCATATGGGTCACATCCACGCCATCCACCAGAATCTGTCCGCTGCTGGGTGTCAGAAAGCCCACCAGAGACCGCAGCGTGGTGGTTTTGCCGCAGCCGGAGGGTCCCAGAAAGGTGAAGAATTCACCATCCTGAATGGTCAGGTTCAGATCCCGGATAGCGGTGAAGCTGCCGTACTTGATTTCCACATTTTTAAACTCAATCATGACATATCCCCATTCACAAAGGGCGGTATGTTTTACCATACCGCCTGTTCTTAAAATCCGTATTCCTGCTTTACTGCATGAACTCCAGCTCACACTTCTCTACCCATGCCTCGATGTGATCGGAGATAAACTGCCAATCCATATCCTGGGCATGCACCTGGTTCACAAACTCTGTGATATCCTCATCCGCCTGTGCCAGTGCATCCGGCTGGCAGGGAATGGTGCCGAACTGCTTCATCCACTCTGCCTGCACCTCAGAAGAACCGAACCAGTTGGCAAAATCCACTGCCAGATCCGTCTTCTTGGAGCCTGCAATCATAGCCACCTGCTCTGTCACATAGGGAACGCCGACCTCGGGTACCAGGATCTGGAACTTGTAGTCACGCTCATTCTGATTCTGGATCACACCGCTGCCCCACATCTCACAGATCGGCACGGTACCGGAAATAACATTTCCAACGTAGTCCTCGCCGTCCTGCTCCATGTGTCCGTTCTGGATCCACTGCTTCACGGTGTCCCAGCCCTCCTCAGAGATGCCTTCCTCGCCATTCTCATCTGTATAACGCACCAGCAGAGAAGCCAGCAGTGTCTTGCCAGTACCGCCGCCGAAGTTCAGAATGGTGTACTTATCTGTCCACTCATCGGAAAGAAGATCTGTCACATCCTTCGGTGTATCTGTCAGATCTGCATTCATGATGTTCACCAGCGGCTGAATCACGATGGGATAATAATAGCCATCGGTATCGCCCAGAGACATGTCCACATCGTCCTTCCAGGTGGGCTCCCACTTCTCCAGAACCTCTGCCTTCTTCAGCTTCTCATACTCCAGGGCATTCAGTCCGTATACCAGGTCCGCCTGCGGATTGTTCTTCTCGGAAATAATACGGTTTGCCAGGTCACCGCCCTGGATCTGTACCACTTCAATGTTGTAGCCCTGCTCAGATGCCTTGCTCTTCAGCCACTCATCTCTGCCGTTGGAACCGGAATTGGTATAGATGATCAACTGCTGGCTCTTATCCACCTCGCCGCTGCTCTCTGCACCGCTCTGTGTCTCCGCTGTGTCTGCTGCCTTTGTGGTCTCCGTTGTTGTGCTGCTTCCGCCGCAGGCCGCCATAGACAGTGTCACGGCAACAGACATTCCCAGTGCAGCAAGCTTTCTCATTTTCTTCATCCTTTTCCTCTTTCTTGTTTTTATGCTAATGTCTTCGGCGCTGAAGCCGGGTGCTGCCCTGTACTCCTGTCGCCGTAATAACCCTCTTGCTCTGACTCAGCTTTACTTCAGCCTCTGCTCTGCCGCTCCTGAAGATACCCCTTCAGCAGTGCCGGCCAATCCGTCTGCAGAATCTCAAAGCCCATATCCATCAGGACACCCCAGCTCGCATCGAAGCCCTCCCGGATGGCCCGGTTGTCTCCGAAGCTGCCGGAGAGACGGATATCATCATTCAAGGTAATGGCATTCACCCACGGTGCAATGCCCCTCTCGTGAAGCTCCTTCATGAATGCAGGCTGTACGAAAGGACTTTCCTCGTCCTCAAATATCAGCTCCGCCGCAGCCACATTGATTTCATACTGTTTGACGGTCTCCCACTCCTCCAGTGTTTTCATAATGGGCATGTACATGATGCCCTCACCGATCTCGGCCAGCTCCTCAAGCAGCTCCTTCTCCACACCGGACTTCAGCAGAATCTGATCCTGCATGTTCATGCGCTTCAACAGTGTGATGATTTCCTTCCAGTAAAACCAGGAACGGTCAATGTTGATAAAGCATTTTCCCCGAAAGTTCTCCAGTACCTCCGTCAGACGCTCTGCATGCTGCTTTGTGGGCTGTCCCATACAGTTCAGCGCATACATGGAATCCACCTGTTCTGCGCTCAGGGTACGAATGTCCTCCGGGATGCCGAATTCGATTTTTTCCTCGCCGTTGTGAAAGGCATAAAAAACCCCATCCGTGGTCTGAGCCGCGTCCACCTCGATCATGTCTGCACCGTGAAGCAGTGCATTCCGGTAAGCGAGGCTGGTATTCTGCACGATGTTGCCGCCGCAGGTGCCCCGGTGTGCCGCAATCAGCGCACCCTTCTTTTCAATCTGTCTTCGAAGCACGTCATTCTTTGTGTACATTTCACGTTCCTCCCTTATCTTCCATTCCTTTATATCGCACTCATTGGAACGTGTCAATCCATAAGAGCACATTTCCGATACATTTTGTATAAGTTTTACAGAGTATTTACACAAAAATACAGCATCTTTCCAAAACAGAAAGATGCTGTATCTCGATGCCCGCTTTAATTTTTGATTCGTTCCAATTCTACCTGGGCTCTTGCCAGCGCCGCCCCTGCACTTTCAATGCCGCCCGCCGCCGAACGCACCGCCCGGCCCAGAATAGACTCCAGCTGCATTTCCCTAAGCGGAAATCCCGGATGCATCACACAGCGGGTGCCCATGGCAAAGCTTCTCTCCATATGCTCAATCCAGGGATAGCGCTCCCGTACCTCGCAGCTTTCCTGCAGCTCTCGGCTGGCCACATACCCCCCGAGATAGCAGAGCAGCTCTGCAATGTCCCGACGATACAGCCAGTCCAGGAAGCAGAGACAGTCCTCTGTCTTCCGGCTGTGACGGGAAATGCCGATCCAGCCGCCGCCAATCAGAGGCCGCTTTCCCGGTACGTCGGCAAAGCCCAGCCGCTCCGTAACCTGGGAAGTCTCACCATGCAGCATGGCTGACGCATAATTGGAAAAGACGATATGCATGGCCGTCTCTCCCTCCGCAAAGGCCCGGGTGGAGTCTGTCCACCATTGGTAGGTATTGCCGTCAGTGGCGGCTTTCGCAGAAAGATAGGCCTCCAGTGCCTCCCGGATCTCCGGTGCATCCAGATGAAGCCTGGCCTCCGCCTCCAGCCCCGCCAGGCTCTCCCGACAGCGAGGTAAAAAATCACAGGCTGCCAGTACCGCCCGTCCGAAGGTCTCCGTACAGCCATAGCGCGAGGCAGACGAGGGATGCAGACTTCTGGTGAAGAAGCGGGCCAGCTCATCAAACGCCGAGAAGGTTCCGGGAACCTCGAGTCTTCTGTGATACTGCTCAAAAAACTCCCGCTTGATGAGCTCGTCCTCAAACAGATCCTTACGATAGAACAGCATCTGCACGCAGGCATCCAGCGGCAGGGCATAGCGCTTCCCATCCCTGCAGCCCCATGGCTCCAGCGTCGGCAGACTGTGATCTGCTGCCTTCAGTCCGTCCGGCAGCGCCCGGTAAATCCGGCTGCCCAGCTCATCCATCCAGGCCAGATCGATGCGAATCAGGTCGTAGGGGCTGCTGTTCTCACAATCCGCCGCCATTTTATAAAGCTCATCATAGGAGGCCTCAGACATATTCACATGGATGCCGGTCTCCCGCTCAAAGGCAGGCAGCAGAAGGCTGATGGCATGACTCGTGGCATTCTGAATGGTCAGGTAGTTCAGGATCCTTGTTTTTCCTGATGCCGCCGCGCCCTGCGGCTGCCGAAAACCCTCCGCCGCAAGCAGCAGCTGCGGCCCGCCGACATTATCCGCATCCTCCTGCAGACAGTCCGACAGAATCCGCTCCCCCAAACGCTGTCCCAGGAGACGATAATTCAGAAGATACTGCCCTTCCTGCGGGCAAAGAGAAAGACGGCGGCTGCAGGGTCCGTAAATCCGGGGCGCGCTTCTGCCGTAAAAATCCGCCGCCCGCTGCAGGAAATCCACATCCTCCTCATCCGCCGTAAGCACAGCATCAAACTCAGTTTCATTCCGCAGCGCCTCAAAGGCCTCCAGCAGAGACAGTGCATTTTCCGAAGCATAGAGGCGGTACTCGCAGCCACTCTCCTCCAGCACCGCAGCGGCGCCGTTCAGAAAGGCCTTTCGATCTGCATAACGCTTTTCACCGCAAAGCAGGGCCACCGAGCGATGACCGTCCCGGAGGCAGCGCGCTGCTATGTCGCGGCCGATTTCCTCATAACGAAAGCCCGCAAAAACACTATTTGACGGCGCCTGCTTGGGCTGTCGCTCCGCAAAGTACAACGGTGTATCCGCATCATAGAGACCCCGATTCCGCCGCAGGGCGCTGATACTGACAATGGCCATGGCGTGCATAGACTTTGCCTTTCCCACGGCCGCTTTCTCCTGCAGCACCTGCCGATCCGTACAGAACAGCGAAGCCTCTACTCCCTGCGCCCGCAGCACGGGCTCCAGACCGGCAAAGAAGTCCTGATAACGCCGACTGTTAAGTCCCGGCAGAATGACGCAAACCTTCTTTGCAAGACCTGCTCGAAGCTGCTGCGCCTGCGCATTCAGCTGATAGCCTAGCTCCCGGGCCGCCTGCTCCACCAGCTGAATCTTCTCCGCACTGACATTGCCCCGGTGATTGAGCACATTGGAAACGGTGCCGTGGGACACACCGGCATGCTTTGCGATATCCTTAATGGTAGGCAATCGGCACCTCCCTTCCCTGCTTTCTTCCCGCTCGACTTTACTTCATCTCCAGTATCTTCCGCTTCCGGTCCAGCATCAGCGGCAGATGATCGAGGTAATTTCCGATGTCCTTGCCATTGTCGCAGCGCTCAATGCGCTTTCCGCCGCGGCCGTCCTCATAGCAGACCTTGGAGGAGGTACCGGCACCACAGCCGATGACCGTGTGCTTTTCCTCCATCATGAGGATGTTATAAAGGCATTCCTTACCCTCCTCACAATAACCCGTGTTCTCCAGGTTTCCGGCCATGTTCTTCTGCCGGTAGAGGTAATAGGGCTTTAGGCCCAGCCGCCGGGCCGTATACTCCGACGCCTTCATCATCCGCTCCATCTCCGTCAGCTGCTGCACCGGCAGCGCATCCTCCGCCATACCCGCTTCCCGCAGTGCCTCGAGGGGCATCTCCTCCTCAAAGCGCCGGCTGTCACCGCCGGCCCGGTATACGCCGGCCCAGTAGTCCTTCTCCAGTGTCAGCCGGGCCGCCCGCTTCACCGCAAGGGAATGCACCGTCAGACTGTCCGGCCGCAGCCGGGTGATTTCGCAGAGGGTCTCTGTCACCTCCGGGAGCCGCTCTCCGGGCAGCCCCAGAATGATGTCCATGTTAATGTTGTCGAAGCCCTGCTGCCGGGCCATGGCATAGGCAGTCTTTACCGCTTCCACCGTATGCCGGCGGCCGATGCGCTCCAAGGTCTTCTGCTGGAAGGTCTGGGGATTCACGGAAATCCGATCCACTCCGGCTGCCTTCAGAATCTGCAGCTTTTCCGCCGTAATGGAATCCGGGCGCCCTGCCTCCACAGTGAATTCGCAGACATTGGCCATGGGATGCGCAAAGCACTCCTCCTGCACCAGCGTCATCAGCTTCTCAAGCCAGTACGCCGGCAGTGCCGTCGGCGTGCCGCCGCCGATGTAAATGGTCTGCAGATACTTCCCCTTGCCCTCGCACATGGCCTGCATGCTGAAGCGCACCTCCTGCCGCAGCTTGTCAAGGTATTCCGCAAGACGATCCTCCCACTTTCCGATGGGGTTGGAGGTAAAGGAGCAATAGAGACAGCGGGTGGGGCAGAAGGGAATGCCGATGTAGAGACTCCAGCCCTGGTGATAGTCCCGGCCCGTTTTCTCGCGGATCCGCCGCAGAATTTTCTGCTCCCGAAGGCCGATCTCCATCATGAGCGACAGCTTCTCACCGGAAATCAGATACTCCCTCTGCATCCGCTCGCGGATATCCGTAAGGGCAGCTGCATCCGGCAGGCCGTCCTTCTGCTTTCTTCCGGCAGCCTCCATCAGCGGGCTCACCAGAGAAATGGGCCGAATGCCCGTCAGGTCTCCCCAGGGAAGCTCCCGGCCGGTCATGGCGGACAGAATGCTGTAGAGCTCTGCCTTGAGATAGGACTTATCCTTTTTCCGGTCTCCCGTCAGGGCGAGCTTGCTGCCCTCCAGTTCCAGGGAAAGCCGTATAGCGGCGGACTGCCCCCGGGTTCCCCGCTTCAGCGCGGTTTTCTCCTCCTGGGTGGTCTCCGACAGATGCACGCCCTTCGGGGTATGAATTTCGAAGTCCTCGCCGGGATAAAAGGATTTGCAAAGCTCCCGGATGTCCTGCTCATATTCCTCTGTCTGTCCGTCCAATACCAGTCTGATCATGCCCTCTCCTTAACCCAGTCTGCCGAGATAGGCCGCCGGATTGTATTTCTTTTCATTTTCAATGGTGGTTTCTCCCTCGTGTCCGGGATAAACCCGCGTGTCCTCCGGCAGCAGCAGGAGCTTCTCCTGAATGCTGGCAAAGAGCTGCCGCTCGCTTCCGGTGGGAAAGTCCGTCCGTCCGTAGGATTCCTGGAACAGCGTATCGCCGCTGAAAAGCATAGGCGCTGCCCCGGTGTTTTCAATGTAGTAGCAGCAGGAGCCGCCGGTGTGGCCGGGCGTCGCAATGACCTGCCAGTCCAGTCCCAGGAAATCCAGATGCTCGCCGTCCTGAAGGGGCACAAATTTCGTGATGCAGATCTCCAGCCCGAAGTTCGTGGACAGATTCATCTGCGGATCCCCCAGCAGCTCCCGCTCTGCCTCCAGGGCATAAATCTTTACGCCGAAGTGCTCCGCTACCTCCCGGGCCGCCATGATGTGATCAAAGTGGCCATGGGTCAGCAGCACCGCCACCGGACGCGCCCCCAGCTGCTTCTCCGCGATATCCATGATCTTCGGGGCATTGGCACCGGGATCCAGAATCACACACTCCCCGGTTTCCGCATTCTTCAGAAAATAAATATTGGTCTGCACCACGCCGGCCGTATACTTTGTCAGCTTCAGCTCCATTCCTTGTTCCGCCTCTCTCCCTATGTAAAGTAAACAGGGACCGCGCCGAAGCGTCAGCCCTGCGCTCTCTCGATATCGATGACGCCGTTGATCTTCCGGATCTTGCCCACCAGCTCCGTCAGCTCCTCCCGGTTATGAATGTCGAAGGACAGGGAAATGGTGGCCTTGTCGTTCTTGCCCACCCGGGAGCTCAGGGTCTTGATGTCGATCTCCGCATCCGTCAGAATCTTCGATATATCCACCAGCAGGCCCACACGGTTGTTGGTATAAATGGTGAGCTCGGTGGCATAGGTCTCCTCTGTGCTGTCCTTCTGCCACTCCGCTTCGATCAGCCGGGCCTTCTCGTCCTCCGACAGGTTGATCATGTTAATGCAGTCGGTCCGATGGATGGTGATGCCGCGCCCGCGGGTGACGAAGCCCACAATCTCGTCGCCGGGCACCGGCGTACAGCAGCGGGCATAGCGCACGGCCAGATCGTGAATGCCCTTCACCACAATGCCGGACTTGGACTTCCGGATCACCTCCGGCTTCCGGCTCAGCTCCTCGATGTTCTGAAGAATGTCGCTGTCGTCCACATTCTTCGCCTCTGCCTTCTGCTTGAGATCCAGAAGCTTGGTCACCACCTGGGACTCCTTGAGACCGCCCCGACCCACAGAGGCCAGAACAGACTCCCAGTCCGTATAGCTGTAGCGGCGTACCACGCCCTCCACATACTCCGGCTTCGTCAGCTCACCCAGAGAATAGCCCTTGGACTTGGCATAGCGCTCCAGCAGATCCTTACCGCGGTCCAGATTCTCATCCTTCTGCTCCCGCTTGAACCACTGGTTGATCTTGTTCTTGGCCTGGGCAGACTTCACCACCTTCAGCCAGTCTCTCGAGGGTCCCCGGGAATTCTGGGAGGTCACAATGTCCACCCGGTCGCCGTTCTGCAGCTTGTACTCGATGGGCACGAGGCGGCCGTTGACCTTGGCGCCCACCATCTTATTGCCCACCGCTGAGTGAATGGCATAGGCAAAGTCAATGGGACAGGAGCCCGCCGGCAGGTTCTTCACATCGCCGGAGGGGGTAAAGCAGTACACGTCCTCATTGAAGAGGTTCAGGTCCGACTTCACCATGTTCATGAATTCCTTGGAGTCGGACTCATCCTTCTGCCACTCCAGAATCTCATGCAGCCAGTTCATCTTGGCCACCTCAGACTCTGTGGCCTTTGCCTGGGAGCCGCCCTGCTCCTTGTACTTCCAGTGCGCCGCAATACCGAATTCTGCTGTCCTATGCATTTCGAAGGTGCGGATCTGGATCTCGAAGGGCACGCCGTCCTTGCCGATGACCGTGGTATGCAGGGACTGATACATATTCGGCTTCGGCATGGCGATATAGTCCTTGAAACGTCCCGGAATCGGTGTATACATTTTATGAATGACACCCAGAACCGCATAGCAGTCCCGAACCGAATCCACTATGACCCGGATCGCAAAAAGATCATAAATCTGGTCGATGGTCTTGTTCTGGTTCACCATCTTCTTATATATGGAGAAGAAGTGCTTCACGCGGCCGTTGATCTCCGCCTCGATGCCGGCCTCCTGAATATGGGCAGAAACCTCCTGGACAATGCCGGTGATGCGGGCCTCCCGGGCCTCCTTCTTGAGATGCACCTTCTCTGCAAGGTCGTGGTAAACCTCCGGCTCCAGATACTTAAGGGACAGATCATCCATCTCGATCTTGATCTTGCTGATACCGAGACGATCCGCCAGCGGAGAATAGATTTCCAGGGATTCCCGGGCCTTCTCCTTCTGCTTCTCCGGCGTCTGGTACTCCAGCGTCCGCAGATTGTGAAGACGGTCTGCCAGCTTAATGATGATGACGCGAATGTCCTTCGCCATGGACACAAACATTTTCCGGAGATTCTCGGCCTGCATCTCCACCTTGTCCGTGTTCAGATTCAGCTTGGTCAGCTTGGTGACGCCGTCCACCAGCAGCATAACATCCGGATTGAAGGCCTGCTTCACCTCCTCCAGGGTCATGCCGGTATCCTCCACCACGTCATGGAGCAGTCCCGCCGCGATGGTTTCCTTATCCATTTCCAGGTCCGCCAGAATGATGGCCACACAGAGGGGGTGGATAATGTAGGGCTCCCCCGACTTTCTCTTCTGGTTCTTATGCTGCTCCTTCGCCACCTGATAGGCCTTTTCGATCATTGTGAGATCTCCGGAGGGATGATACTTCCGGATGGCCTTCAGAAGATCCTGATACAGCTCCTCCGGCGGTGTGTTGTCTGCCGGTCTCTCCAGCTCGATCTCTTCCTGCTTATCTATCATAATACTGCCCACCCCTTTTCACATGATTTCCTTATTCTACTATCCCATACCCGCCTTGTCAAAGCCCGCGGGGCGGAAAGGCATCCATTTCCGGGCAATGCAGGCGGCTTCAAATCTATATTTCGGGCAGAAGGGTAAACAGGACCCTGATTCTATGCTACAATATATGATTGGAGTTACGGAATCGGACGCTCCTGCTTTTCGATGCAGGTATGTACCCGGACTCCTGTCAAAAAAAGTGACTGTTTCACACAAAGGAGAATCTGCTATGCTGAATGCTGAGAATGCGGAGAAGCCGGTTCGGCTGTTGGAAAGAACCCTGAAATACCAGGGCAAGGTTCTGAAGGTTTATGATGACTATGTGGACGTGGGCGGGCACAAGACCCACTGGGACTTCATTCACCACATGGGAGCCGCTGCGGTTCTCCCGGTGCTGGAGGACGGCCGCATCCTGATGGTACGCCAGTTCCGGCATGCGCTGGACCGCTATACCCTGGAAATCCCTGCCGGCAAGCGGGATTCCGAGGATGAGTCCTTTGAAACCTGTGCCCTGCGGGAGCTGGAGGAGGAAACCGGCTTCAAAACCGACAAGCTGGAGTTTCTCCTCTATGTGAACACCACCGTGGCCTTTCTGGATGAAAAAATCGGCATCTATCTGGCCAAGGATCTGAAGCCCGGTCAGGTGCACTGGGATGAGGACGAGGAGCTGGGCGTAGAGCCCTGGAAGCTCGAGGATCTGCAGCAGCTCATCTATGAAGGCAAGATGACCGACGGCAAGACCGTTGCCGCGATTCAGACCTACGCCTCTAAATACAATAAGCATTAATTTGTAAATATCAGTAACTGTTAGGAGAACCATTATGAAAAAAGAAAAGCTTGAAAACTACGTTCTGAGCATTCCGGATTTCCCGAAGCCCGGTATTCTCTTCCGGGACATCACCTCTCTGGTACAGGATCCGGATGGCCTCGCAGATGCCATTGACGGCCTCCTGGACGCCGTGAAGGACGTGGAATTCGACACCGTGGTGGGACTCGAATCCCGCGGCTTCATCTTCGGCACGCCCCTTGCCTATCAGCTGCACAAGGGCTTTGTTCCGGTACGAAAGAAGGGCAAGCTTCCCCGGGAAACTGTCTCCGTGAAGTACGCACTGGAGTACGGCGAAGCAGAGCTGGAGATCCACAAGGACAGCATCCGGCCCGGTGAGCGGGTACTGGTCATCGATGACCTGCTGGCCACCGGCGGCAGCCTGGAGGCTGCCTGCAAGCTCATTGAAGAATTGGGCGGCCAGGTGGTGAAGCTTGCTGTGGTCATGGAGCTCGCCGGTCTCAAGGGCAGAGATCGCCTCAGCAAATACGATGTAACTTCTCTGATTACATATCCAGGAGCATAATAAACAATGGGAGAACAGCTGACAAAATCTGATGTAGAAAAAATCGAGGCCGAGATCCGGCATCGGAAGGTAGAGCTCCGGCCCCAGCTGACAAAGGCGGTGGCGGAGGCCGCTGCCCAGGGAGACCGTTCCGAGAACTTTGAGTACTATGCCGCCAAGAAGGCAAACGGCCAGAACAATTCCCGGATCCGTTACCTGGAGAAGATGCTGCGCTTCGCCACCATCATAGACGACCGCTCCAAGGCCGATGAGGTGGGCCTCAACAATACCGTTACCGTCTACTTTGAGGAGGATGACGAGGAGGAAACCTACCGCATCGTGACTTCGATCCGCGGCCACTCCCTGGAGGGACTCATTTCCAACGAGTCCCCCATGGGCAAGGCACTGCTCGGTCACCGGGTCGGCGACCGGGTGGCGGTGGATACCGGAAACGGCGGCAGCTATTTCGTGGTGATCCGCAAGCTGGAGAAAACCGGTGAAGCCGAAAGCGACTACATTAAAACCTTCTGACCCTCGGCGCGGACCGGCTGTATGAGCGTTTCCCGAAAATAGGGCAGCTCGTCAAATTCCGCATGCTGGTACAGATAATTCATAAGCTCCCGGCGGCGAACAATACCGATAAAGTGTCCCAGATCGTCCTCCACCGGCACAAAGTTCTGGTTCAGCGCCCGCTTCACCAGACTTTCCATGGAGCAGGACACGTCCACCGGCTGATAATGATTCCGCATGGGAATGTCTCTTACCCTGATCTTCTCTGCTTCCCGCAGATCGAGATTCAGGGTATTTTTGATTTCAAAAAGCAGGTCGCCTTCGGTAATGGTGCCGTAATAGCTGCCGTCCTTGGCCAGCACCGGAATGGCCTGGTAGCGATGATATTCCATCTTCTCCAGGGCACTGCGCAATGTGTCATCCTCCTCCAGAAAAGCGGTGTCACACTTCGGTGTCAGAAAAAACAATATATTCATAAAAAGAAAATCCTCCGCTGATACTGTTCCATACTACAGATCCAGTATAAGCGGAGAATATGTCCGGATTATGTCCTGTTTGTTACAAATTCCAAATTATTTCTGAAATTTCCATAAATTATTGTTGTTATTTACCGAATACCGCTTCATAGTCCTTCACGAACTTCTCGATGCCGCTGTCGGTAAGGGGATGCTTGGTCATCTGCATCAGTACCTTGTACGGAACGGTGGCGATGTCTGCACCGGTCTTTGCGCACTGGATGATGTGCATGGGATGACGAACCGATGCGCAGATCACCTGGGTCTCGATCTCCGGATACATTTCGAAAATCTGCATGATATCTTCAATGAGGGTCACGCCGTCTGTGGAAATGTCATCCAGTCTTCCCAGGAAGGGAGAAACGTAGGTGGCACCGGCTCTGGCTGCCAGAAGCGCCTGGGTTGCGGAGAAGATCAGTGTCACGTTGGTGTGGATACCCTCCTTGGAAAGCACCTTCACAGCCTTCAGTCCCTCGGTGGTCATGGGAATCTTTACCACCATATTGGGATGGATCTTTGCAATCTCTCTGCCCTCGGCGATCATGCCCTCAGCGGTTGTGGTGCTGGCCTTTACCTCACCGGAGATGGGACCGTCAACGATGTCGGTGATCTCCTTCAGGGTCTCCATGTAGTCTCTGCCCTCTTTGGCAATGAGGGACGGGTTGGTGGTCACACCGGTGATGATGCCCATCTCCCAGGCTTCCTTGATTTCCTCTACATTGGCTGTATCAATAAAAAACTGCATACCTTCCTCTTTTCCGGGGCACTCCGCCCCAAAGCTATTATAAACTGTGATTAGTATACTCCTTTGCAGCAGCCGTCTCAAGCCGTTTGCCTATACTCCCTGAGGCAAATCTTACTTCAAGCACTCCACTGCAGCTCTCTCTGCCGGAATTCCCGCCTTATAGCGCTCCATAAAAGCCTCAAAGCCTGCCACATCCTCTTCTGTCGGTGCGATGGTGCTGCCGGACTGGCTGGCAAAGATTTCCTCATTCAGATAATCCGAAAGGCTTCTGCCCTTGCCGTCCAGCATGTAGGCAGCGAGAATTGCCTCACCCCAGGGGCCGCCCTCACTGGCGGTATCCATGACAGTTACCGGTGCATTCACGGCAGCGGCGAGATAGCGCTGTGCCACACCCTTGGTCTTGAAGAGACCGCCGTGGCCCATGATCTTCTCTACCTTGACCTTCTCCTCCTTCAGCAGGATGTCAAGGCCCAGCTTCACAGCGCCCAGGGAGGAATAGAGATTTGCCCGCATAAAGTTGGCCAGCGTGAAGCGGCTGTCCGGCATGCGGATCAGCATCGGCCGTCCCTCATTCAGATGGGTAATGCCTTCACCGGAGAAATAGCCGTAGGGCAGAACACCGCCGCAGTCCGGATCTCCCGTCAGGGAATTCTGATAGAGCTTGCCGAAGAGCTCGCCCATATCCGCCTTCATGCCGAACAGCTCTGTAAACTCCTTAAAGATGTTCACCCAGGCATTGAGGTCCGATGTGCCGTTGTTGGCATGGGACATGGCCACGGGATAGCCGTCCGGGGTGGTCACCATATCGATTTCCCGGTAGAGCTTGCTGAGGCCCTTCTCCAGCACCAGCATCGCAAAGGTGGATGTGCCGGCGGACACATTGCCGGTCCGGGGTGCCACGGAATTGGTGGCTACCATGCCGGTGCCGGCGTCTCCCTCCGGCGGACACAGCGGAATGCCGGGCTCCAGATTTCCGCTCTCGTCCAGGAAGGCCGCGCCCTCTGCGGTCAGCACGCCTGCCTGCTCTCCGGCAGACAGCACCTTCGGCAGAATATCCCGGGTCTTCCAGGGATACTTGCCCTCGATCAGCTTATCGAACTTCGAAAGCATTGCCCCGTCATAATCGTGCGCCTCCGAGTCGATCGGGAAAATGCCGGCGGCGTCCCCGATGCCGGTCACCTTCTCCCCGGTCAGACGCCAGTGGATATAGGAATCCAGTGTCGTCACGAAGGAAAGCTGCGGCACATGCGCCTCCTCATCCAGAATGCACTGGTAGAGGTGCGCAATGGTCCAGCGCAGCGGAATGTTGAAGTCAAACAGCGCCGTCAATGCATCTGCTGCTTTCTCTGTATTGCTGTTCCGCCAGGTCTGGAAGGGTGTCAGCAGCGTACCCTCCTTGTCAAAGGCCATATAGCCGTGCATCATGGCACTGATGCCCATGGCGCCCAGCTTCTTCAGCGTGATGCCGTACTTCTCTTCCACAGCCTTCCGGAGGGAGCTGTAGCAGTCCCGCAGTCCCGCATGAATCTCCTCCAGGGGATAAGTCCAGATGCCGTCAATGAGGGAATTCTCCCAGTCATGGAAGCCCACCGCCAGCACCGCGCCCTTCCGGTCGATCAGCACTGCCTTGATTCTTGTGGATCCGAATTCTATGCCCAGCGCAGCCTCGCCGCGCTCAATGATTTCCTTTGCGCCCATTCTCTGCTCCTTTCAGCTCTGATGCCCCTGTCCGTAGTAAGCATGGGGTCCGTGCTTTCTCATGAAGTGCTTCTCCAGATAATGCTTCGGTGCGTTGCCGGCCTCGGGATTCAGGGTCAGCGCGAAAAGATCCATCTTGGCCACCTCTTCGATCACCGCTGCATTGTGCACTGCGTTGCTGGGATCCTTGCCCCAGGCAAAGGGACCGTGGCTGTGGCAAATGCAGCCGGGCACATATACCGGGTTAATGTTCTGCTCCCGGAAGGTCTCCACAATGGTGAGACCCGTGTTTTTCTCGTAGTCCTCTTCGATCTCCTCCGGGGTCAGATGCCGCACACAGGGAATGTCGCCGTAGAAGTAGTCGCACTGGGTGGTGCCCATGCAGGGAATGCTTTTTCCGGCCTGGGCGAAGCCCACGGCATAGGGAGAATGGGTATGGACGATGCCGCCGATCTCCGGGAAGGCCTTGTACAGCTCAAGATGAGTCTTGGTGTCGGAGGAGGGATTCAGCTCTCCCTCCACCCGGTTGCCGTCGAGGTCCATGACCACCATATCCTCCGGCTTCAGCACATCATACTCCACACCGCTGGGCTTAATGACAAAGAGGCCTGATTCCCGATCAATGCCGGAGACATTGCCCCAGGTAAAGGTCACCAGGTGATACTTCGGCAGCAGCATATTGGCTTCATATACCTTTTGTTTCAGTTCCTCAAGCATGCTTTTCTCCTTATTACTTCATGAAAAACTTCTGCAGATCTGCCTCGGTGGTGTCATCGCCGATGGTGATGAGCTCTGTGCCGGTGAGACGGGCAAACATTGCGATGTCCTGTCTGGTTAATGCTGTCGAAACCACTGAGTGGTGTGCGCCGCCGGCATAGCACCATGCTGCCGTACCGATCTGGAAGTTGGGCTTATGACGATACATGATTCTCGCTACCGGAAGCTTCGGCATCACTTCGGGCTGCTTCACCAGCTCAATGTCGGCGCAGATGATGCGGAATCTGTCGCCCATGTCCACCATGGTCACCTGGATGCCGTCACCGGTCACACCGTCAAATACCAGTCTGGCAGGATCCTCCTTGCCGCCGATGCCCAGCGGATGCACCTGAATCTCCGGCTTTGTGGCAGCAAAGGCAGGCGGAACCTCCAGCATGTGGGAAGCCAGCTCGAGCTCCTGTCCCGGTGTGAGGTCGTAGGTATAATCCTCGATAAAGCCGGTGGCACCCTCTCTGCCCTCCGCCATCTTCATCAGCACTGCAGAAAGCGCTGCAATCTTGTAGTCGCCCTCCGGTCCGAAGCCGACGCCCTGGGCCATGAGATCCTGTGCGGCAATGCCCGGCAGCTGACGAAGACCATGAAGATCCTGGAAGGTATCTGCAAAGGCACCGACGCCCTCCTTCTTCAGGAACTTCTCGAGACCCACCTCATACTTCGCCTGCTCGCGCACAGCAGCGATGTTGTCGGTCTTCATGGTGTAGCTCTCTGTATAGGCAGCCATCTTGGCGTCGATCTCTTCCTCGGTCACGGCATTGATGAGCTCCACCAGGTCGCCCAGTGCGAAGTAGTTGCACTCCCAGCCATACTTGATCTGGCTCTCCACTCTGTCGCCGTCGGTCACGGAAACCTCACGCATATTGTTTCCGAAGGAAGCCACCTTCAGGTGCTTGGAATAATCAATGGCCTTTGCCACATCGGCAAACTGGCGAATCTTTGCGATGACGTCCTCGTGCTTGTAATAGCCTGCCACCACCTCGTGAGGGATGCCCATTCTGGCTACGATGAAGCCATACTCGCGGTCGCCGTGGGCGGACTGGTTCAGGTTCATGAAATCCATGTCAATGTCGGCATAGGGCAGCTTCTCATTGGCCTGGGTATGCAGGTGCAGCAGCGGCTTTCTCAGCTCCTGGAGACCCTTGATCCACATCTTGGCCGGGGAGAAGGTGTGCATCCAGGTGATGACACCCACACAGTCATCGTCGTTGGAGGCCCGGCGCATATCCTGAATACAGATCTCCGAGGTCTCTACTGTGGGCAGCAGCTCCAGCTCAATGGTGCCTGCCAGCTTCTCATTCAGGAATGCCACCATGTCGGCACTGTCCTTCGCCACCTGCCGAAGGCATTCCTCTCCGTAGAGATCCTGAGAGCCTACCACAAAATATAACTTTTTCATCTTCGTATCCTCCTTTAAAAGATTGGATGATTTAAATTTTTGACCGAATTTCCATGATTGATGGAAACCGGGAACTGATGTGAATAATTTTTGTTCTGCCAGTCCGGATCCTCCATCATACGGAGCAGATTCCGGGCGGCCAGCCGTCCCAGCTCATACTTGGGATGAATGACAGACAGTATGCGAATGCCGCTGTCCTCCAGCAGGCTGGAATCATCGAAGGAAACCACCGACACGTCCTCCGGTACGGAGAGCCCCCGCTCCCGCAGGAAATCCATGTAAATGGCGGCAATCTCCTCGTTGTAGAAAATCATGGCGGTGCAGTCCCGGGTCCGCCGGAAAAAGCGCTGCAGGCTCTTTCGGGACAGCTTCTCCTCCATATCCTTCGTGGAATACCAGCGGATCCAGTCATCGTCGAAGCGCACGCCGTTTTCGGAAAGACACTCGACCATGCCCCGGTAACGCTCAATGCCCTGACGGTCATCATACTTGAACATGCCGCCGATGCGCCGGTGCCCGTTCTGGATCAGGATCCGGCAAAGCTCATAGCCGGCCCGGGCATCCGCCATTTCCACGCTATCAAAGCGCTGGTTCTCATAGTGGTTATGAATGAAGAGGGTCGGAATGTTCCGCCGCCGAAGCTCCTGATAGAGCCGGATATTGGGGTTCGGAAAGCTGGAGCGGGTGCCCTCGATGATGAGCCCGGAGACATTGCCCTTGAGGAAGCCCTCCAGGTACATCGCCTCGTCGTTTAGGCGGTTCTTGGTCACCGCCACGTCGATATCCAGTCCCTTTTCCTTCATGATGGATTCTATACCATCATACACCTGCGGAAAGAGATAGTCAGCAAAATAACTGAGAATTAAGCCAACTTTCGGTTTTTCTTTGTCCTCTTTGCCGGATTCATAGGCCACATAGGTGCCGCTGCCGCGGATTCGGCTGATGAGCCCCTCGGTTTCCAGCTGCTCCAATGCCGTCCGCACGGTCTGCCGAGAATAGCCGAACTTCTTCTCCAGGATATGCTCGGAGGGAAACTTGTCGCCCTTCTTCAGCACACCGGACTGGATCAGCGTCCGGCCCCAGCCGTAGAGCTTCCGGTACTTCAGATTTTCATTGTTCTGTTTTACAATACCTTTCTCCATGCTGTCCTTCTCTCTGCTGTCTCCCGCCCGCCGTTCCTGTATGCCGCGGCCCGGTATGCGGACCGCAGACATTATCTTAATCTACTTAATTACCTGCAGTGACTGTCGATCGGCGAATACCGCCACGAACACCAGGAATACTACGCCCTGAATGAGCTGCATCATCTGGGTGGAATAGCCCATCATGGTGAGACCGCTGTTTAATACGATGTAGAGCAGAGAGCCGACGATGATGTTCTCGAAGCGCACCTTCGCACCGCCGGAAATGGGCATGCCGCCCAGCACCAGTGCGATCAAAATCTGAGTCTCCAGCTGATTGCCGCCGGAGGAGGTTACCGAGCCCACCTTGATGACGTTAATGAAGGCGGCGAAGCCGGTAATGGCGCCGGCCAGCACATAGATCAGAAACTTCATGCGGTCGGTGCGGATACCGGAGAACATGGCAGCCTTCTCACCGGCACCGATGGCCTTCAGATAGGTACCGAACTTGGTGAAGCGGAACAGCACGAAGCCGATCACCAGCACCACCAGCGTGCAGCCCAGCTTCAGCTCCGTAGAATCGAAGTTGATGAGCTTTGCGGCACCGGCCACCGGAGCATTGGTGGTGAGGTACTTGATGAAGCCGCGGAACAGGAACATGGTGCAGATGCTCACGATGAAGGACTTGATCTTCCGGTATACATAGAAGTAGCCGTTCAGGGCACCGATGGCCGCTCCTGCTGCGATGCCGCCGACGATGGCCAGCGGAATGCTGGTCTTGGAAAGCATGCAGACCACAATGGAGGCGATGCCGAGGATGGAGCCCTGGGAGAAATCCAGTCCGCCCATGGTCATGATGAAGAACACGCCGGTGGCGGCGATCATGGTCACGTAAACCTGTGAAAGCACCAGCGGAAGGTTGCCGATCATCCGGTTGTTGGTCAGAAAGTTAAAGAGCAGGAATACGAGGACGAGTCCTGCAATGGGCAGCAGGGAGCGGATCATGGTCATTTTGGAAAGCTTTTTCAGCTCCTGCTCCTTGTTTACACTTGTTGTTGCCTGGTTTTCCATGCCTGCCTCCTTATACCATCATCGTGATCAGACTGTTCTCGTCCAGATCACGGCTTCTTGTCAGTTCTCCGCTGGTGCGTCCGTCCTTCATGATAATGATGCGGTCGCACATTCCGATGAGCTCCATCAGCTCCTCAGAGATCATAATGATGGACTTGCCGTTCTTCCGCATATGATTCATGAGCTGATAAATATCCTGTTTTACCTTAATGTCGATACCTCTGGTGGGGCTGTCCAGCACCACAATATCGGAATCCTTGCCAATCCACCGCGCCAGCACAACCTTCTGCTTGTTGCCGCCGGAAAGATCGGATACGAACTGGTCCACGTTCACCATCTTCACCGACATTTGCTTCGCATACTGGTTGGCGAAGCTCTTCAGCTTCCTGTCACTGAGAAGATGTGCCTTATTGGCCAGGCTATCCAGGGAAGGCAGGCAGATGTTGTCGCCGATGCTCTGGTTCAGCACCACGGATTCGTTGTCTCTGTCCTTGGAGGTATAGGCGATGGAATGCTTGATGGCGGTGGGGATGTCATTGATCTCCGTGCCGTCCTGCAGCGTCACCCGGCCGGTGCGGTCATAGGAGGCACCGAAGATGGCCTTGCCCACCTCATGCATGCCGGACTCGGACAGTCCGCCGAAGCCGAGGATCTCACCCTTGTGGAGCTCGAAGCTGACATTTTCAATGAGTCCCGGAACCGAAACGTCCTCACACTTCAGCACCACCTCATCGGAAACAGGCTCTCCGTAGTCGGCACGATAATAGTCACCGGTGACCTCACGGCCAACCATGAGCCGCTTCAGGTCGTTCTCCGTGACATCCTTGCTCTTCACGGTATCAATGTAAACGCCGTCCCGAAGAATCGTGATGGTATCGGACTTCTCCAGCACCTCCGGCAGATCGTGGGAAATGAAAATGACAGAATTGCCGCTTTCCCGGATCCGATTCATGTGCTTGTAGAGCTCCTCACGTCCCTCCTGGGAAAGGGCTGTGGTGGTCTCATCGATGACCACAATCTTCGGATTGAAGTAGGTGGCCTTCACGATCTCCACCAGCTTACGATCCTCGAAGTTGTACTCATCGATCATGTCCGAGGCCTTGATCCGCTCGAAGCCGTACTGCTTCAGAAGCTCCGTGGCCTTCTTGTTCATGGCATTGGTGTTCTTGAAGCCCAGGTGCACGAACTGATCCTCGTGTCCCAGGAAAATGTTTTCCGCCACCGTCAGACCGGACAATGTACCCAGCTCCTGCACGATGATGGAGACACCCTCGTTGTTGGCCTCCACCTGGTTTTTCGGATGGATTTCCTTGCCGTCCAGGATGAACTTGCCGCTGCCGATGCTGTAAATGCCCGTCAGCATATTGGTCAGTGTGGACTTGCCGGAGCCGTTCTCGCCGATGAGGGCATGCACCTCGCCCTTGTTGATATTGAACGAAACGTTCTGCACCGCCTTCGTGATACCGAAGGATTTGCAGAGATTCTGAACCTCTAATCTGATCTCACTCATTGCATTCTCCTTCCTTACTTCACGATCTCGCCCTTGCTGACTCTGGTGGTCACCGTGATGATGATCAGCAGTGCCAGGCCGGTGATGACGTCCTGAATGGCTGTGGGTGCGCCCATGGCGATGAAGCCGAAGAAAATGATGTTGATGACGAACTCACCGATGATGATGGCCTGCAGCGGCATGCCGTACTTCTTGAAGGCCACGCCGAAGAAGCAGCCCATGGTAGGTACGAAGTTGCGGCTCATGGATGCCATGCCGGTGGTGGCCACCATGGAGGAGCCGTAGCTGATGGTCAGAACGCCCATGAGGCCCAGGAACACGCCGCTGAGCACAAAGGCAATGACCTTGTAAAGATCCACGTTGATGCCCATGTTCTTCGCCACAAATTCGTTGGAGCCGATGGCATAGGTATAAGTACCGATCTTCGTATAGTTGAGGATCAGGTAGGCCACCACGAAGGACAGCACTGCCAGGATAATGTTGCCGGGCATCTGTCCGAAGGCCCGGAGGTTCGAGGGAAGGGTCTGCTCCACACCGCCGGCGATGTAGTTGGCCACGGACTCATAGATCAGTGCGAGACCGGTGGTCACGATCATGGACGGGATACGAAGCTTCACATAAAAAACGCCGTTCAGGAGTCCCACAATGGCGCCGGTGATGAGGCTTCCCAGGATCAGACCCAGGTAGCCCATGCCGAAGCGGCTGGCAAAAACGCAGCCCACAATGGCAGACAGCATAATGTTGGCGCCGATGGAGAAATCGAACATGCCCATTACCATGACGAAGTAGAAGCCCACGGCACCCACTGTGGCAATGAGGCTGGCCTGGAAATAGCTCAGCATGTTGTTGAAGGAGCCGAAATTGCCGGGGGTCAGCACCTTGAAGATCGCCCAGGAAAGCACCACCAGTCCGCAAAGAATGAGATAGCCTCTCACCGTGCCGGACATTCGTTTCTTTCCCGCAAGCTCGTTAGCAGAATTCATAATGTACCTCTTCCTATTGTGATTTTCGTCAGACGAACGGTCCGTCTCGCGCCGCTCATCCGACAGGAGAGGCCGGTATCGCCGCGCGATACCGGCCTCCTCTATAGCCTTAAAGCCTCATGTTTTTCTTTTAAGCACCTGCACGAGCGGCTGCATCCTCGATGGATACCTTCGCTGCGGCTTCCTTCAGTCCTGCGAGATCCAGGTTGGACATCTCTACCAGCTCCTCATCTGTATAAGGAAGCTGATCTACGAAGTACTTCTCATAGGACTTATAGTCATCTGCAGAAGATACATAGAGATACGGGAACGGAACATCCTCGAACTTGCCCTCGAAGCCTGTGTAGTTGCCCTTGATTGCGTTGTAAACCATCATGAAGGCGATGAGCGGATCGCAGTAATGTCCGCCGGACTCACCTGCCATGGAGCCGTTCTCCAGTCTCTCTCCCAGATCCGGAAGGAAGTCCGTGGAAACGATGTCGATATCCTGTGTCTTGCCGGCACGCTCTACAGCTGCGATGGCACCCTGGAGCGGATCTCCGCCGCCGCCTGCCGGGATCAATGCATCCAATGTCGGATCGGCTGACATCAGGGCCTCAGCTGCCTTGGAACCACCCTCAGAGGAAGTACCTGCGTACTGCGGCTCGGAAAGCTTTGCCTGATCATCCGGATGCTCCTGATTCCACTTCTCTACACCGGCCTTGTAGCCTTCCCATCTGCCGAGCCATGTCGCATCACCCTGCTCCCAGCCGATGAGACCGATGTTTCTGTCGCCCTTCTCCAGCAACATGTTCATGAGCGCCTCGCCGTTGGCCGGCTCGTCCTCGTGAACGGCACCGATATAATACGGTGACTCTGTGGCCATCTGATAGATGTCCGGGCTGTTGGTCTCACTGATGACACGGAAGAACTGTGCCAGGTAAACCTTGTTGTCGTTGCAGGTCTTGATGGCGGAGGTCATCTCTGTGTCTGCAGAGTTGCAGATCACGATGCCCTGGCATCCGGCTGCTGCCAGCTGCTCCACAGAAGCGGTAACCTTCTCGGAAACATGCCCCTGGTCAACATACTGTACCTGCACGCCCAGCGCCTTGGCTGCCTCGTCCAGGATCAGCTTACACTGGGATCCCAGTACATCGGTGGAGGACCAGATGGATACGCCGATCTTGATGTCCTGGTTGTCCACGGAAGAAGCCGCGGTATCGCTGCTCTCTGCAGCTGCCGCCTCTGTACCGGCTGCTGCCGCCGTGGTGGCGGTTGTGCCGCTTGAGGAGCTGCCGCAGCCTGCCAGGCTGACTGCTGCCATCGCCGAGGCAGTCGCTGCCGCCACAAACTTCTTCATCATCTTTTTCATTTCTTTTTCCTCCCTGTTGTTCACGTTTGGTTGTTTTTCACAACCCTTGTTGAGGAAATCATAACAGCACCTGTCGATTCGCACAAGCAAATGCAGGAAATATTTTTAGTCAAGTTGTATTCTTTATAAGCATTTTTTCAATGAATTGCAAGTTTTATTTCATAATGATTGTGCGAAATGCTTGTATTGCCCACTGATTTCTGTCATCTTGTGGCTTTTATCCGACATTTTCACCCTTTATCTCGGATATTTCTTTCATTTTCTCCCGCATATGCAATACAACTTTGAAGTTGTATTGCAAAAATCGTCCTTTCTCTGTTCCTAATGACAAATACTTCCCGCCTTGTACCTCGTTTAAATATACATTGTCACGAATCTGTGCTAAGATAATTTCAAATGATCCGAAGGGAGCTCTGTGCTCCTTTCCTTATAAAGGAGAAAATGTCATGAATCAGGAAATTGAAACAAAGTGCGTCAATGCCATCCGCGTTCTTTCAGCCGATGCGATTCAGAAGGCAAAGTCCGGTCATCCCGGTCTTCCCCTGGGTTCCGCCGCCATGGCCTATGAGCTCTGGGCACATCATCTGAAGGTAAATCCCAAGGATCCCGCCTGGGAGGATCGGGACCGCTTCGTTCTCTCCGGCGGCCACGGCTCCATGCTGCTTTATTCTCTGCTGCATCTTTTTGAGTTCGGTCTTCAGAAGGAGGACCTGATGCAGTTCCGTCAGTTCGGTTCTCTCACACCGGGTCATCCCGAGTACGGCCACACCGTCGGCGTAGAAGCCACCACAGGCCCCCTGGGCGCCGGTCTCTCCATGGCAGTCGGTATGGCAGCTGCCGAGAAGCATCTGGCAGGCATTTTCAACCGTCCGGGCTATGAGATCGTTAATCACCGCACCTATGCCCTCTGCGGCGACGGCTGCCTGATGGAGGGCATCTCCTCCGAGGCCCTGTCTCTGGCCGGCACCTGGAAGCTGGACAAGCTGACCATTCTCTATGATTCCAACAGCATTTCCATCGAGGGCTCCACCGATATCGCCTTCACAGAGGATGTGGAGAAGCGCATGCAGGCCTTCGGCTTCAAGACTCTGACCGTAGAGGACGGCAACGACCTCACTGCCATCGGCGCTGCACTGAACACCGCTGCAGAGGATGCCTCCGCGCCCTACTTCATTATCGTAAAGACGGCCATCGGCTACGGCTGCCCCGCAAAGCAGGGCAAGGCCGCTGCACACGGCGAGCCGCTGGGCGAGGAGAACATCAAGGAGATGAAGGAATTCCTGGGCTGGCCTTCACAGGAGCCCTTCTATGTGCCGGATGAGGTGTATGCACACTATCATGAGCTGGCCGCAGCCAAGGCTGCACCGGAGGAGAGCTGGCAGGCCCTGATGGCAGGCTACGAGAAGGATTTCCCGGAGCTCTACGCGCAGTGGCAGAGCTACCATGCGCACGATGAGGCTGCAAAGCTCACCGAGGATGCGGAGCTGTGGGCACCTGCTGAGAAGGCAGAGGCTACCCGTGCTTCCTCCGGCGCTGTCATCAATGTGCTGAAGGACAAGATCGCGAACCTCTTCGGCGGCTCCGCTGACCTTGCACCCTCCACCAAGACCGATATGAAGGGCGAGCCCTTCTTCTCACCGGCGTGCCCGGAGGGCAGAAACCTCCACTTCGGCGTGCGTGAGCTGGCCATGGCCGGTATCGCCAACGGCATGCTGCTGCACGGCGGTCTCCGGACTTATGTCGGCACCTTCTTCGTCTTCAGCGACTATCTGAAGCCCATGGCAAGACTCTCCGCTCTGATGAAGCTGCCGCAGATCTTCGTGCTGACCCACGATTCCATCGGTGTCGGTGAGGACGGACCCACCCACGAGCCCATCGAGCAGCTCTGCATGCTCCGCTCCATCCCGAACTTCCGGGTATTCCGCCCCTGCGACCGGGCTGAGACCGAGGCTGCCTGGTATGCCGCACTGACCTCCTCCGGCACCCCTACCGCGCTGGTGCTGACCCGTCAGAATCTGCCGCAGGTATGCCCGGACGGCAAACTGGCACTGAAGGGCGCCTATGTCCTGAAGGATTCCGAGAAGCCCTGTGAGTATATCCTCATCGCCACCGGCTCCGAGGTGGGTCTCGCACTGGACGCTCAGGCAAAGCTTGCCGAGGAGGGCTACCAGGTAAGAGTCGTTTCCATGCCTTCCATGGAGCTCTTCGAGCAGCAGACCCCAGAGTACAAGGAGTCCGTTCTGCCCAACAGCGTCCGCAAGAGAGTGGCTGTAGAGGCCCTTTCCGACTTCGGCTGGGCTAAGTATGTGGGTCTGGACGGTGCCACCGTTTCCATGCACTCCTTCGGCGCTTCCGCACCGGCAGGTCTCCTCTTCGAGCACTTCGGCTTCACTGTGGAGAACGTAGTAAATACCGTAAAGGGATTGAAGTGAGAGTGAAGAAGTTTGCATCAGGCAAACTTCGCAGCGGCGCTATGTGCCAGTGGCACCTGTTTAGCGCGACATATGAAACGAAGAGCGCTCCGGCAGCTGCCGGGGCGCTCTTTGTTTGCGCGCTGAATGCTTTGATTTTACGCCTCTGCCGAAGGGAACTGGAGGCGCAGCCGTTTGAGGCAATGGAAGAAGGCCGG
>CAVATZ010000026.1:0-27671 GCA_963591655.1 Clostridiales bacterium | reverse complement strand
CCGGGGCAGGTGCTGGTGATCGCGGGAAAGGCATTTCCGGGCAGCAGCTACTGGGGAGATCACAGAAGTCTCTGCGCCCAGATGCAGGGGGCCGAGGGCATCGTCATTGACGGGCTGTTCCGGGATCTGGAGGGCTGCCGGGAGATCGGGCTGCCGATTTTCGCCCGGGGGGTTCTGCCTTGCTCTGCCCAGAAGAAAAACCAGGGAGAGATGAATGTGCCGGTGCTCTGCGGCGGCGTGGAGGTGCGGCCCGGGGATTTCATCGTGGGGGACTGCAACGGTGTTCTGGTGCTGCGGCCGGAGGAGGTGGAAGCGGTGCTGGAGAAGACCCGCCGGAAGGTGGAGGCCCAGAACTATACCATTTCGGAGATGAAGCGGACCGGACGGGTGATTCCGCGGGTCATCTGGCCGGAGAAACGGTAAAAACAGCGGCATAGGGCAGAATTTGCTTGACTTCATAGAAACGTTGATACATGATACTCATAAGAAAGTAACTCATGAGTTACTAACTCATGAGTATCATTTTTGGAGGCGAGCGTATGGGGCGATTTTATTGTCGTGCGGAGGAGCTTCGAAAGCTGAATAAGAGATATGCTGGAGACGGCTTTGAGTGTATCGTCATCTATGGCAGGCGGCGTGTTGGAAAAACAGCGCTGATCAATGAGTTTTGCAAAGATAAGCCAACGATTTTCTTTTCTGCCTTGAATACAACAGGAAAGGAAAATCTGGAGGCACTTTCAAGAGCAATCATGAGCTTTGAGAGGCCGGATAGGGAGTTTGTGCCTGCGTTCGGGTCTTATGATGCAGCTTTGGAGGAGCTGACGGCATTGGCAAAGGAAAAACGACTTGTTTTTGTGATTGATGAGTACCCGTATCTTGCGAAAGCAAAGCCGGCAATCTCGGCAATGCTGCAGCATATCATTGATCACAAATGGTCTGAATCCCGCATGTATCTGATTCTTTGCGGTTCTTCCATGAGCTTTATGGAGAATCAGGTGCTTGGTGAAGAGAGTCCGTTGTATGGCAGAAGAACCGGACAGTTTAGGATGGAAGCATTGGACTATAAGGAAACGGCAGTGTTTCATCCGGAGTTGTCTGCCGAGGACAATTCTCTGATCTATGGCATCACGGGAGGGGTTCCGCATTATATTAATAAGTTGGATGTCAGAGGCAGTGTAGACGAAGCACTGCTGGACAATTTTTTTGATCGCTCCAGTTATCTGTATGAAGAACCGGGAAACCTGCTGAAGCAGGAGCTCCGGGAACCGGCTGTATATAATGCGATTATCAAAGCCATTGCAGAGGGCGCTTCCCGTATGAACGATATCAAGATGAAGGTCGGTGCGGAAAATGCGGTGATATCAAAATATCTGAAAACATTGATGGATCTCGGCATCGTTAAAAAAGAAACACCGATTACGGAGAAGCCGGGTAAAAAAACCATTTATATGCTGGCAGATAATTTTTTTCGATTTTGGTATCGTTTTGTGCCGGTGAACCAGAGTGCCATTGACTCCGGAAGAATCGCAAAGACTTATCCACATGCCGTTCGGCAGCATCTTCCGGACTATATGGGACTGATTTTTGAAAAGATGTGCCAGGATTATCTGCTTTATTATGCGGATGAATTGCCCATAGAGCTGCGTGCAATCGGTCAGTGGTGGGGGATAGATCCGAAGAGCAAAAAGCAGGTTCAAATTGATATTGTCGGAACGCCTGCTGTGGGGAGAGAGTATATCATAGGTTCATGCAAGTACAAAAATGAAAAGATCGGTACAGATGAGCTTGCGTTAATCCGGGATTATGCAGCTGTTTTTGGAAAAGGGAACAGATATCATTACTATATATTTTCGAAAGGCGGATTTACGGATGGGCTTCTGCAGGCAGGTGAGCGTGGTGAGGTTCAGCTGATCACGTTGGAGGACATTTACAGGTGAGGAATATCATCAGGCAGGTAAAAGGAGCCCTTGCAATGCCTGTGCTATTTCCTTATACTTCAGTTTAGTTCATAGTGGCAGTAAAGCGCCGATGGGCGCGTGTGCAAGGAGGAATTTTTATGCGTGAGTGTACAGACAGCTTTTGCCCGATTGATCATATTTCCATTGATGTGGCGGATATGGAGAAGTATATCCGTTTTTTTGAGACTGTGTTCGGCATGAAGGTATGGCGGATCAAGGGCTCAGCGGAGGCCCCGGAGTCGGTCTGGCTGGACGGCGGCATTCAGCTTTTGCATGTGGAGGAGCCCAGCATGGACAACGGCCGTTTCCATCATCTGGCCTTTCAGGTGATGGATGTGGACAGCGTGCTGGCGAAGGCGTCTCATTACGGTGCGGTGCCGGTGCCCGGAAAGGGTCATCACTGGTTCATGCTGCCGGACGGCATCCGCTTCGAGCTGAAGGTGCAGAAGAGCTGAGAGGGAGGACAGGAAATGTCGGTGAAGTCGGAGCTGATGAATCTGTTTTTGGCAAATAAGGGAGAGTATCTCTCCGGGGAGGAGCTGGCGGAGCAGCTGGGCTGCAGCCGGACGGCGGTCTGGAAGGCCGTGAAGCAGCTGCGGGAAGAGGGCTGTGAGATCACGGCGGTACAGAACCGGGGCTATGCGCTGGCGTCGGAGACGGATATTCTGTCGCAGGGGGAGATTGAGCGCTGGCTGCAGGATCCCGCGGTGGCGGTCAATGTCTATCAGGAGATCGGCTCTACGAATGACGTGCTGAAGCAGATGGCGCTGACGGCGCATGCAAAGGCGGGCACCGTGGCGGTTTCCGATTATCAGACCGGCGGCAAGGGTCGTCTCGGCCGGAGCTTCTTCTCGCCGAAGGGCACCGGGCTCTATCTCAGCCTTCTGCTGCGGCCGGAAACGGCGGTGACGGACAATCTGATCCTGACGGCCCAGGCGGCGGTGGCGGTGTACCGCGCCGTGAAGCGGGTCTGCGGCATTGAGCTCAGCATCAAGTGGGTCAACGACCTCTATCTCGGCATGCGGAAGGTCTGCGGCATTCTGTCCGAGGGCCAGGCCAATTTCGAGACCGGCCGACTTGACTTCGTGGTGGTGGGCCTTGGGGTCAATGTCTTCGAGCCGGAGGAGGGATTTCCGGCGGAGATCCGGAGCCGCGCGGGTTCGCTGCTGGGCAAGCGCTCGGAGGGGCGGCGCATCGACCGCAATCATCTCGCGGCGGAGATCATCCGGGAGTTTTATCAGCTTGCCGGGCAGAAAACATTGGCACCGGAATACATTGAGCGAAACATGGTGCCGGGGCATGAGATCGTGGTGATCGACGGCGAGAAGCGGCGGCCCGCGAAGGCAACGGGTATCGCAGAGGACGGACGTCTGCTGATTGAGGAGGCGGACGGCAGTGAGAATGCACTGGTCTACGGCGAGGTATCGGTGCGGCTGGCGGACAACGGACAGGAAGTGGAGCGATAATGGCGGATTACAGAAAGCGAAGCACAAAGCGAAGACGGCGGAATGAGGCGAACCTGGTGGGAGATCTGTTCCGGGTGCTGTTTGCCGTATCCATGCTGATCGTGGCGATCATGGCGGCATTTTTTGTGGTGCAGCATGTCAGCGGCTTTTCGCTGCCGGAGCTGCGGCAGACCCTGGCGAGCACGGCGGAATCGGAGACCCCGCAGATGCTGACGGCAGCAGCAGAAACGAAGGCGAAGGAAACGGCAGTCGTCACCACGGCGGAATCTACTACAGAGACAGAAGCCGAGAGCGAGACCGAGGCTGAAGAGGAAAGCACCGCGGAAAAGAGCACAGCGGAGAGCACGAAGGACGAAAAGGCGTCGAAGGACGCGGCGAAGGAAAGCGCCAGCATCTCTGACGAGGGACCGGCAAAGCAGGCGGAAACGAAGGCCACTGCGGCGGACCGTGACTACGAGGAACGGGACTATACCACAGAGGAGAAGCCCATCCGGGGCGGTGCGGTGGTAGGAGAGGCACCCACGGCGGGCGGCGATTCCGCGTCGGTCAGCGGACCGGGTGCCGATGTGCAGATCGGACAGGGACCGGTGGAATAGATGATCTATTATCTGATGGGAAAATCCGCCAGCGGCAAGGATACGCTGTATCGGCGGCTCCGGGAGCTGCGGCCGGACTGGCAGGAGGTAGTACTGTATACAACACGTCCCATGCGGACGGGAGAGATCGAGGGAAAAACCTATCATTTCGTGACAGCGGAGCGGATGGCGTCGCTCAAGGCGGCAGGAAAGCTCATTGAGGAGCGGGTTTACCAGACGGTCTGCGGTCCCTGGATCTATGCCACGGTGGATGACGGACAGATTCGGGAGCCGGCGCACCGGGATTATCTCATGATCGGTACGCTGGAGAGCTATGTGAAGGTGCGGCAGTACTTTGGTGAAGCGCTGCTGTGCCCCCTGTATATCGAGGTGCCGGATGCGCTTCGGCTGGCACGGGCCCGGGAACGGGAGGCCAGGGAAGCGAAGCCGCGTTTTGATGAGCTGGCGCGGCGCTTTCAGGCCGATGCCCTCGACTTTGCACCGGAGAAGCTCGCTGCTGCGGGGATTCGCCGACATTATCTGAATCTCGATCTGGAAAAATGTATAGATGAAATCATTCAGGATACCGGAAAATAAAATCATGAACGCCTATCTTCTCGAGGGAGAGGATATGGCGGTGCTGAAGGAGGCTGCGCTTCATTTTGCGAAGTCTCTTTTTGTGCGGGACCAGGAGGTCTGGCGGAACCGGGGCTATGAGAGCTACGGGGCGTTCTGTGAGAGTGTGGCAGTGCGGCTTTCGGAGGAGAGTCATCCGGATCTCGTGGTGCTGCGGCCGGACAAGCCGGAGGACAATCCCCATACCATCAGCGTGGACAATGTGCGGCAGCGGCTGACGGATACGGTGCAGGTGCGGCCCTACGAGGCCCCGTACCGGATCTACATTCTGGAGCATGCGGAAATGCTGAATATCCAGGCGCAGAATGCGATCCTGAAGACGCTGGAGGAGCCGCCGGAGTACGTGGTGATCCTTCTGCTGGCGGCCAACGGAGATGCCTTCCTGCCGACGATCCTGAGCCGTGTGATCGAGCTGAAGGCGGGAGAGCGGGACGCGGGAGAACGTTTTCGGCTTTTGTGGGAGCAACCCTGGGCGCAGAAGCTCGGGCAGTTCCTCGCGGAGCGGCGGCTTCGGAATACCCGGGAGCTGCTGGACCTCATCAAGCTTCTGAATGATGAGAAGGCGGGGATGGACGACATCCTTTCTTTTATTGAAATTATTTTGCGGGATGTGCTATGCTATAAAAGTACGCGCCGAACAGAGCTTCTGTATACGGGAGGCAGTGCGGCGGAATCCATGGTTGTCAAGATGGGCAGCAGCATGGAATATGAGGAAATCGGCAGGCTGACGGATGCGCTTCTGCGGGCACAGCAGGGTGTCCGGCTGAATGTAAACCGGGATCTGCAGCTGGAGGGGCTTTTGATGATGCGCTGAGGCAGCGGGCATGAAAGCCGCGGGGGCAGCAGAGAAGAGCGGGGCGCGGGAGGCCGGGCCGAAGACATTGGACTAGATAAGGAAAAACAGATATATGGCAGTAGTGATAGGCATCAGATTCAGAACGGCGGGGAAGATTTACTATTTTTCGCCGGGAGAGACGGAATTTCGCCGGGGCGACCACGCGATTGTGGAGACGGCCCGGGGCATTGAGTACGGCTTTGTGGTGATGGGAAACCGGGAAACACCGGAGGAAAAGATCGTGCAGCCGCTGAAGACGGTGATCCGGAAGGCGGACGCGGAGGATGATCTCCGGCATGCGGAAAATGCAGAGCGGGAGCGGGAGGCGTTTCGGATCTGTCAGGAGAAGATTCGAAAGCACAATCTGGAAATGAAGCTCATTGATGTGGAGTATACCTTCGACCGCGGCAAGGTGCTTTTTTATTTTACGGCAGACGGACGCGTGGACTTCCGGGGACTGGTGAAGGATCTGGCGGCGATTTTCCGTACGCGTATCGAGCTTCGGCAGGTGGGTGTCCGGGACGAGACGAAGCTGCTGGGCGGCTACGGCATCTGTGGACGGCCCCTCTGCTGTCACAGCTATCTTTCGGAGTTTGCGCCGGTTTCCATTAAGATGGCGAAGGAGCAGGGGCTTTCGCTGAATCCCACGAATATCTCCGGCGTCTGCGGGCGGCTGATGTGCTGTCTCAAGAACGAAGAGGAGGTTTACGAGTTCCTGAATGCGAAGCTTCCGGCCATCGGCGATTCTGTGACCACACCGGACGGCCTGAAGGGCGAGGTGAGCACGGTTTCGGTGCTGAACCAGAAGGTGAAGGTGGTGGTGAGCCTGGACGGCAGCGACGAGAAGGAGCTGCGGGAGTACAAGGCATCGGAGCTTAAGTTCAAGCCGAAGAAGCGGAAGCCCAAGGCAGAGCACGAGGGCCGGGAGCGCGGCGGTCGGTCAGAGCGGGGTGAGAGACCCGCGAGATCCAATGGCAGAGAGAATTGACGATCTGCAGTGCCGGGGCTATCGGATCATTCAGGATACGGAGGGCTTCTGCTTCGGACAGGATGCGGTGCTGCTGGCGAATTATGCGCTGAAGGCGGTGAAGCCGGAGAGCCGGGTGCTGGATTTGGGCACCGGCACCGGGATCGTGCCGCTCCTGATCGCGGCAAAGTCGGAATCCGGGGATATCACCGGACTGGAGATCCAGGATTCTGTGGCGTCTCTTGCGGAGCGGTCGGTATTGTTGAACGGAGCAGAGGACCGGGTGCATATCGTGCGGGGAGACCTTTGTAAGGTGCGGGAGCTGGGCTTTACAGACAGCATGAACGTGGTGACCTCGAATCCGCCCTATATGAACACGGGACTCCGGAGCACGGAGAACCGGAAGCTGATTTCGCGGCATGAGGTGCTGTGCAGCTTCTCCGATGTGGCGCGGGCAGCGGCCCTGAGCTTGAAATCCAAGGGGCACTTCTTCCTGGTGCACCGGCCCAACCGGCTGGCGGAGATCATGGCGGAGCTTCGGCGGCAGCAGCTGGAGCCGAGACGCCTGCGGCTGGTCTATCCCTTCGCGGGGAAGGAGGCCAATCTCTTCCTGTTGGAGGCCATCAAGGGCGGTGGCACGGAGCTGCATGTGGAAGCACCGCTCATTGTCTACAAGGCAGTGGGAGAGTATACCGATGAGATCCGGGAAATCTATTATGGAAGCGAAGGCTGACATACCCCGAAAAAGGACAATAGCCTTTTTCGGACAATAGCCGAATAAACAGTCTATACAGAACGAGAAGCACAGTGTAGGATGGAGCCATGAGAAAAGCATGGTTCACAAGCCTGCAGCTTTTCGTTCTGATTTTTTTATTCTTATTTATCTCTTTTTTCAAAAGTCTGCCGGCAGAGGCCGGGGAAACGGAAGCCGCAGTACTGCAGCTTTCGCTGACACTGGCACCGGCAGAGGCCGTGGTGCCGGGAGATCGGATCACACGGCAGATTCTTCTTGAAAATCTCACAGACAAAAAATTGAAGTACAGCGTGGAGGGGATTCACTGCAGCGGAACAGCGGCATTGCTGCCGTATCTCACACTGGAGCTTGCAGCCGGAGAGCAGACCCTGCTTTCGGGGCGGGCAGACCGGCTTGGGACAATGTATTCTTTCCCTGTTTCGATTCCGGCGGTCCCGGAGGACGAGAGCAGCGGAGGCACCGTAGGTGCTGAGGCGGCCGTTTCGGCGGAGAATGCCGGAGCGGCGACAGTGCTGCAGCTGACGCTGGACTTCTCGTCGGAGGCGGAGGCGTCCCTAATGGGCAGTGAAGCGGAGATCACGCTTCTGCTGTCGGCAGAGGAAGCTTTGGTCGGCGGGGATGCAGCGGTACCGGAGATGCCGGAGACAAGTGCGGCGGAGACGGTGCAGAACCCGACAAAGTCTGCAGAGACAGAAACCGGGGCGGATGTCGGAACCGATGCGGACGCTGCTGGAAAAAAACAGCTGGAAGGCAGTGCGGCAGAACAGAGAAAGGAGTCTGCCGAAGCGAAGGGTGGTGCCGGTAAGTCCAGCCGCGGTGTGCTCTTCGGCGGTGCCATCTCCTTCCTGGGCAGTCCGGGCAAGAATCGTGTACTGGAGGCAGCGGAGGATCCGCCGGCGGCAGGGGATCTGCAGCAGAATGAAAATCAGAGTCGGGAATCCGCAGAAATAAAAGCAGAAGACATTGGAACAGGGACAGGGTCGATGGACAGTCGGCTGACGGCGCTGCTGGAGCGGCTGCGAAAGCGGCAAACGGATGCGTCGGAGGCGGCCTCGACGGCAGTGGTGTCGGAGGGAAGGAGTCTGATGGCGGACAGCCGTGGCCTGTCTATATCCGTGGAGGAGCGGGGCGTCCAGGATCTGCGTATACAAAAAGCACAATCGACTTACGGCGGCGAAGCCGTCACCATTTATCTGGGGGAAGCAAATATGAAGGAAAGCGCGAGACGCATTTTCGGTGCACTGGGGAATCTGTTGCTGTGGTTTTTGATTTTCTGTGCCGTTTACTTCGCCCTGTCAGCGTACCAGGAAAGGAGAACGGGGAAGCCCTTCTTCTTTATGGGATATAAACCGGTTCTGATCCTGAGCGAATCCATGGAGCCCACATATCCAAAGGGAGCAATTGTTTTGGTCAGAAAGCAAAAGCGCGCAGCAGAGCCGGGAGATGTTGTAATGTTTTCCCCGGAGGAGGGAAGCGGCAACTATGTGATTCACCGCATTGTAGGAGAATCCGAGGAGGGCTTCATCACCCGGGGAGATCACAACAACACAGAGGATCGGGACACCGTAGCACCGGAACAGATTTACGGAACGGTGAAGGGCCTGATCTGGGCATAGGATAAGTAAGGAAAGGAAGGTACAACAGGATGAAATTCGGAAAACGTGCAGCAGCATTGGCTTCTATGGGCGTGATACTGCTCAGCATCAGCGGCGCCTGGGCCTACTTTGCGCAGAAGCGCACGGTGAGCCTGGCGGTGACACCGGAAACGATGAAGATCAAGGTGGATACCACTGCCTTCAAGCTGACCACGGAGCCTATGGTGCCGGGTGATATGAATCCGCTGAGTCTGAAGGTCACCAATGAGGGGCAGAGAGATGTGAAGGTGGTGGCGGAGGTGACGGTGGCCTCGTCAGAGCCCATGGACAGTGACTCCATCGAATGGTTCATCGCCACGGAAACCATGAAAAATGCCTTCGGCAACGGAGAAGTCATCTATCATCTATCATCAGAGACAGAAGATGCTACGCTGGACAATTCCACGGACACGGTGCAGTTTCTGAGCAAGGAGCTTAATGATAAAAAGGAGATTACGGCGGTGACCTTCCTGGTGCAGGGCGGAAAGCTGTCCGGCCAGAAGTCGTCGGACTATGCGGCGAAGAAATCGGTGGATATGAACTTCTGGCTGGCACTGGCCAGCAAGGCAGATGATGATTTCCAGGGGAAGAGCTGTACGGTAACGGCAGACATTTACACCGTGCAGGCGGATCATACGGACAATGTGGCATGGAGCAACCTGAAGAGTACGGCCACGGATGTGGGAACGGTGACAAGCAGTACATAAGGATGAAGTGCCGAAGCGGCAGCAGGACACGGGAGGATGCGATGCCGAAGGGAAACAGGTCTTCGAAACGGAATACGGGACACCGGGACCGGCGGATGCAGCTGCTCCTGCTGCTTGCGCTTCTTCTGCTGCTCAGCATCTGCGGGGCAGGGGCCTACTTTGTTCAGCGGATGGAAAGGCGCATTGAAACCCGGGCAGCGCAGCTTTCTCTGGAGACTCGGGCCTTTGGGAAGGAGGCAACGCTGGACCGGGAAATCAGCAAGGATACGGTGCTGTATGTCAGCGGTGAGGTGGTGAACACAGGACAGGTGCCGGTGTACCTCTCCGAGGAGACCATTCTGGAGCGAAACGGAGCGCCGGAGTCGGCGGGGAGTATCGTACTGGAGGCTGTGACCGGACCGGACGGGGAGACAGCCCTGCAGCCGGGGGAGACGCGGAAGTATGAATATAAGCTGTGCTTCCCCGGCGCGGACAGTCTGCCGGAAGGCAGCTTCAACCTGCTGGCGGAGCTGCTGGTGACGGTCTGTACGGAGCAGAGCGGAAGGTACGGCTTCCGTTCCGGCCCCTATGCGCTGGTGCTGGGAGATTTCAGCGGCGACAAGGCGCTGACCATTCCGCCCAGGGAACGAAGGATACAGCTCACCGCCCTGTATGAGAAGGGAACGGAGACGCTGGAGGAAATCTGTTGGTTCCGCAGTACGGAAGGTGCGGCGCTCAGCGCCCCCAGGGGAGATGAGATTTCGGACTGGACAGCATTGGCCTCTGCCGCAGGAAAGACAGAAGAGCTGGTGCTGAAGAGCGGGGAAAGTGTGCTGGTGTATTACGAGCTGCGGACAGGAGAAACGACAGTGCGTTCCGATCTGTATTGCTTTTCCTTCGTTGGGGGCAGTCTCACCCGTCAGGACTACGACTATTTCACGGGAAAGGAGGTCACGACATGATCGGCCAGAGCATGGCAGAGGACTTTTACTGGGACAGTGAATTTACGAGCTATGCGGAGGAGCAGCGAAGCTTCGACAAGGTTCTTCCGCAGGATTTCGATGCGGCGGAGCAGATCATTTACATTCCGGCGGGAACCGAGCAGGGCTACTGGCGTCTGGCCGTGGAGATGCGGGGTGTGGAACAAAGCTACGGGCTGCAGGGGCTCTGGAACGATCAGGGCGTGCATAAGATTCTGTATGACAATGACGGCGATTATACAGAGGCGGAGTTCGTCCGCCGCTTTGGCAAGGGGGCAGCCGGGACACGGAGCGTTACGCTTGCTGCGGGACAGGAGCTGGCGGTAGCGGCAGAGGATCGCAGTCTCAGTGAACCCGTGGGCTTTCAGAGTTACCAATGGTACGGCGGCAGCAGCAAGGACAGCCGGGAAAGCCTGGCAGACGGAACGGCGCGCACCCTGACGCCGCAGCTTTCTCCGGGAGAAACAAAATATTACCGCTGTGAGGCCACCCTGCTGACAGAAAGCTTTTCGCTGGGAGAGGATTTCGCTGCCACCCGGAAGCAGCTGCCGCAGCCCAAGGGAATCCGTATGGAGGTACAGACATGAGGCGGCAGCCCGGCCCGGATTTCCTTTTTCGCTGCTTCCTCTTCTTGACGGCCTGGGTGCTGTGCGTTTCCCGGCAGTGTCGGGCCGAAGGCATTACCCGATTTACGCAGCGGTATGTCATGGTGAATGTGGACGGTGAGGAAATCTCTGAGGAGGATGAGACGGGCAGCGTCAAGGATAGGGGGATTTGTCCTTATGTGGATGTTTTTCTTGCGGGAGAGCTCAGCGGCAGTGCCAGCAGACTGGTGCCGGAGGACAGCTTTCTGTGCGGCAGCCACGAGGCGGGAAAGTATTTCCGGATCCGTGTCGGAAGAAAGGATTCGACACTGACGGTGCCGGCAACAGGGGAGGACAGCGAGATTCCCTGGTATGTTATGTTTTCCGGAAGCAGACCCTATACGCTTACGAAATACATGTTTGTACGGGATCGGCAGCTGAGCACGCTGTTCGACGGACAAAGCTTTCAGATCGGCTTTCAGGTCTATTACCAGAACCAGACGTACCTGACCAGCGGATTCGTCATGAGGGTCTCCGGCTACGCCGGAACCGAAAATAAGGATGCGTTCACCATTTATGAGGACTGGTTTCGCGCGCGCTACAATCACAATTATGAGATCTGCTATGATTATGGCTTTGTACGGCCGGAGAAACGGGGATTTTCATCGGCGCAGGGAACGCTGCATGAAAACCTCAGCTACTTTGCGCTGCCGAAGCAGCTGTCGGACCCGGGCGGGGATTCCCGCTATCAGTTTCTCGGCTGGCGTCTGAGCGGGGAAGGGACGGAATATACCCCCGCACAGGGCAGCGACAAGGCGAGCTTCCGTTACGGACAACCTGCTGGGAGCGCTGCAGCCTTCGCAAATTTGGCAGCATTGTCGCTGGCAGAGCCGGAGGACCCGGCGGAGGTCGTGGCAGCAACGACGGCGGAGACTGCCGCGACGGTATCCGAAACGGCAGCCGGCACAAACGGAGGAACGACAGCAGCAACGGCTTCGTCGCTGAGAAGGGAGGCACACATGGATATTTCGAGCGGATGATGCTATACTGTAAAGCGCTCTGCCAGAAGGCAGAGAAAGCTGAAAGGAAGCATATTTCATGACAATAGAATTTCGAAAGCCCAGGGCAGAGGATGCCGAAAAACTGGAACCCTTTTATTCCCTGCGGCCTAACAAAACCTGTGACAGCGGCATGCTGGATACCTATCTGTGGGCGGGCTACTATCAGACAAGGCTTGCCGTCGTGGATGAGCAGGCGGTGCTGAGCCTGATGCAGAGTCGGGGCGAATACTTCTCGGCCATGCCATGGTGCCGGGAGGAACAGCTGGCGCACTACTTCTCCGTGGCAGAGCAGTACTTTAATGAGGTACTGCATGTTCCCTTCAAGATCTATCTGGCGGATGAGGAGGGTGTAGAGGCGCTTAAGCTGAAGGAAAATCCCCGCTACCTGGTGCGGGAGGAAACGGATCTTAAGGACTACCTTTACAGTGCGGAGGAGCTGCGTACCTTGCCGGGGAAGCGTTTCCACAAAAAGAAAAACCAGCTGAATCGTTTTCTGAAGCGCTGTGAGGGGCGCTGGGAATTCCGGATGCTGGACTGCGGTGATAAGCAGACGGTATGGGAGTTCCTGGACCGCTGGTATCAGAACCGGGAGGCCGATGAGACCGAGGGGGAGGATACGCTGAAGTACGAGGTCAGCGGCATCCATGAAATGCTGCAGCACTGCTTTCAGATCCGGCATCGGATCGGCGGCATCTTCGTGGACGGAAGGCTGGAGGCCTTTTCCATCGGCTCCTACAATCCCCGGGAGAAAATGGCCTGCATCACCATCGAAAAGGGAAACAGCCGGGACTATCCCGGGATTTACCAGGCCATCAATCAGCAGTTTATTCTGCATGCCTTCCCGGAGGCGGAAATCGTGAACCGGGAGGATGATCTGGGGCTGCCGGGACTGCGGCAGGCCAAGGAAAGCTACAATCCCATCGGCTATGCCAGAAAGTATATGGTGCTGCAGACAGATTTCCGGGGCTATGAGAAGGAGCTGACGGACCAGTATGAGGAAGAGGCGAAGCATGCAGCTGCACATTCTGAAAACTAAGGAGGAGAAGCTGCGGACCCGGGCGCTGTATGAGCAGGTTTTTCCGGAGGACAGCCGTGCTTTCCTGGATTTTTACTATGAGGACCGCTGTCGGGACAACCGGATTGCGGTGCTGGAGGAGCAGGGCGAGATTCTCTCTATGGCCCATCTCAATCCCTATCGGATGCGGATCCTCGGGCAGGAGACAGAGGCTTGCTATATCTATGCTGTGGCCACCCGGGAGGATTGCCGACACCGGGGCTATATGCGGCAGGTGCTGGCGCTTTCCTTTCGGGAGCTGACAAAGGAGGGGATTCCCTTCTGCTTCCTGATCCCGGCGGATCCTGCCATCTATCTGCCCTTCGGCTTCGAGAAGCTCTGCGATTTCTCTCGGACGCAGCCTTCTCTGGCGGAACGGGAGCGCTATGAGGTATACTGTATAGAGGACGAGGATTACCGACGCCGGGCAGCCCGGGAGCAGGCCCTTGCGGCAGAGCAGAGCAGCGACGGACTGCCGGAAAATGCCATCGTCATGGGACGGGTGCTGAACCGCCAGCGCCTGCAGGCACTGGCAGGCGGCCGGGAACGGTCGGACGCAGAACTGCTTTCCTGGCTCCGGGAGAGACGGATTCTGATCACGGAGGACATATGATGGAGCTGCATGTTGGTGAAACCGTTGTCATGCGGAAGCCCCATCCCTGCGGCAGCAGAGACTGGGAGCTCCTGCGGGTGGGCGCGGATGTTCGCGCAAAATGCTGCGGCTGCGGGCATGAGCTGATGCTCCCGCGGCATAAGTTTGAGACGTTGCTGAAGAAAAATTAAACGATAAAATTAGTTGAGAAAAGGCTTGCAAAGAGACTGCCATTCTGCTAAGATATCTAACCGTATCACGAAATTCCTTGCTTTCACGAAGAGTGGAGGCCAAGAGACCAAAAGGAGGTAAAGCAGATGAACAAGTATGAATTGTGCGTTGTTCTGAGTGCGAAGCTCGATGATGAAGAGAGAGCAGCTGCCATCGAAAAGATCAAGGGATATATTGCCCGCTACAATGGCACTGTAGGAGAGAACATCGAAGAGTGGGGAAAGAAGAGACTGGCTTATGAAGTTCAGCATATGAAGGAAGGCTTCTACTACTTCATTCCTTTCACAGGAGATGCAAATACTCCGAACGAGCTTGAGAGTCATATTCGCATTATGGAGCCGGTGATCAGATATCTGGTTGTAAAGCCGGAGGCTGAGACAGAGACCGTGAAGGCTGAAGAGACAACTGCTGCAGAAGTTGAGGCAGAGTAAATAAGCGAGCGGAAAGCGAGTAAATAATGAACAGAGTTATCCTAATGGGTAGATTGGTAAGAGATCCTGAGATCCGGTATTCGCAGGGTGAGAACAGCCTGGCAATTGCGAGATATACACTGGCAGTTGACAGACGCGGCCGCAGAAACCAGAACGGAGACAGCAATCAGCAGACCGCAGACTTTCTGAGATGCGTAGCATTCGGACAGAGAGCCGAGTTCGCTGAGAAGTACATGCACCAGGGTATGAGAATGCTGGTTTCCGGCAGTATCCAGACAGGCAGCTATCAGAACAAGGATGGGCAGACTGTTTATACAACGGATATCATTGTGGATGATCAGGAGTTCGCAGATAGCAAGGGCCAGGGCGGCGCAGGCGCCTCCACCGGCAGCTACCAGAGCAATCGGGGCGGAAGCAATTCCGGCATGATGGGCTCCGGCAGTTCTATCGGCGATGGTTTTATGAATATACCTGATGGGGTAGAAGACGAGGGTCTCCCCTTTAACTAAGCCAAGACGCTAAGGGAGATTCCTCACATATCTATAGGAGGAAAAACCATGGCATTTCAGAAGTCCGAGAGAAGCGGCTCCGCCAGACCCAGAAGAGCCGGCGGTTTCCGCAGCAGAAGAAAAGTTTGTGTATTCTGCAGCGAGAAGGCTAAGCCGATCGATTATAAAGATGTTGCTACACTGAGAAAGTATATTTCTGAGAGAGGCAAGATTCTTCCGAGAAGAATTACCGGTACATGTGCAACACACCAGAGAGCAATCACCAATGCTGTGAAGCGTGCAAGACACGTAGCTCTGCTGCCGTATCAGGTAGACTAATTGAGAATCATAACCGGGATAAACAGCTTTCTGTTTATTCCGGTTTTTTCGTTATTAATATGCTATACTTAGAGAACATTTCTGAAAGGAAAAGCATTTATGAGTAAGCATAAAAAATCCCGCAGCCTGATCGATGTTTATCTGGCCTGGCCGCTGTGGCTCACACTGCTGCTGATTCCGCCGGTCATGATCCTGGGCTTTCTGTCACTGAAGGCAGCCATGATCCTGCTGTGCTTTGTGTTGGTGTATTTCGGTATTGCCTACTGGCTTTACTTTACCCGGCGCACCACTCTGCTGTCCGGCCTGCTGGAGTTTTCCATTGCCTCCAGCGAGGTGCAGTCGGAGCTTTTCCGGGAGATGCCCACAGCCTACTGCATCGTGGACAACAACGGAAAAATACTCTGGCGGAATACCGCCTTTCGGAACATTACGAAAGACACGTCTGCAGCGGATAATCTGATCAACATGTTTCCGAATGTGACCAAGGAAATGCTGATGGAAGAGGATGCCATGCTGGAGATCCATTCCGCCTTCCAGGACAGGAAGTACTGCATTGATCTGCTGCGGACACATATCGTGGCGGGACAGGAGCAGTTCCCGGCGCTGGTGGACCCGGAAACCAAGGTGGTGGCGGTCTATCTCCGGGATGAGACGGATGAAATCCGTCTGAGCCGGCAGCTGACGGATGAGCACATTGTCTGCGGACTGATCTACATCGACAACTACGAGGAGGTGCTGGATCAGATCGAAGAAGTGAAGCGCTCTCTGCTCACGGCACTCGTGGACCGGAAAATCAACCGCTATGTGTCTTCGGTAAACGGTCTCACGAAAAAGATCGAGAAGGACAAGTACTTCTTCATCCTGAAGCAGCAGTATCTGCCGAAGATGCTGGAGGACCGATTCTCCATTCTGGAGGAGGTGCGTCAGGTCAGCATCGGCAATGAGATGGCGGTGACGCTGAGCATCGGCATCGGCTACGGTGCGGCCGAGTATGCCCAGAATTATGAGTATGCCCGTACCTCCATTGATATGGCGCTGGGCCGTGGCGGTGATCAGGCCGTTGTGAAGTCTCAGGAGAAGCTGACCTACTTCGGCGGTAAGTCCCAGACCACGGAGAAAACCACCCGTGTGAAGGCGCGTGTGAAGGCCCAGGCCTTCCAGGAGCTGCTGGAAAACAAGGACCGGGTGCTGATCATGGGACACGCCAACGGAGACGTAGACTGTCTGGGCGCCTCTGTTGGCGTTTACCGTATGGTGACCAGCCTCGGCAAGCGGGCCTATATTGTGGAAAATCAGGTGACGGCACCGATTCTTCCTCTGAAGAACCGCTTCCTGAACAACGACGACTATCCCCGGGATATGTTCATTACCGGGCCGGAGGCCCGGGAGAAGGTGGACGCCAATACGGTGCTGGTGGTGGTGGACTGCAACCGGCCCGCCATCATTGACGAACCGGAGCTTCTGAAGCTGTGCCGGACCATCGTGGTCTTCGACCACCATCGGCAGAGCTCGGAAACCATACAGGGTGCGGTGCTCAGCTACTGCGAGCCCTATGCATCCTCCGCCTGCGAGATGATCGCAGAGATGATGCAGTACATCGGGGACGGCATCAAGGTGAAGTCCATGGAGGCAGACTGCCTCTACGGCGGCATCGTGATTGATTCCCAGGAGTTCACCAACCAGACCGGTGTCCGTACCTTTGAGGCGGCGGCCTACCTCCGGCGCTGCGGTGCGGATATTACCCGGATCCGTAAGATTTTCCGGGAGAACCTGAAGGATTACCAGGCGAAGGCTGCGGCCATCAGCAACGCCGACATTTACCGGAACGCCTATGCCTTCAGTACCGTATCCAGCAAGGGACTGGAGAGTCCGACAGTGATCTGTGCCCAGACGGCCAACGAGCTCCTGAATATCCGGGGCATCAAGGCCAGTGTGGTACTGACACTGTATAACGATGTGATCTATGTATCTGCCCGCTCCATCGATGAGATGAATGTACAGGTATTGATGGAGAAGCTGGGCGGCGGCGGCCACCGGACCATTGCCGGGGCACAGCTTCGGGAGGGCAGCATAGAGGAAGCCATTGCTTCTGTGAAGGAAGCGATTGACCAGATGATTGACGAAGGAGAGGCATCATAATGAAAGTAATTCTGTTGAAGGACGTAAAGGCATTGGGCAAGAAGGGCGAGATTGTAGAGGTCAGCGAGGGCTATGGAAGAAACTTCATTATCCCGTCCAAGACCGGCGTGCTTGCCGACAGCAAGAACCTGAACACACTGAAGCTGCAGAACCAGAATGCCGAGAAGCTGGCAGCAGAGAAGCTCGCAGAGGCAGAGGCCCTGAAGGAGAAGATCGAGGCAGCCAAGGTGGTGGTAAAGATCAAGTCCGGGAAGGACGGACGTATCTTCGGCTCTGTCTCCACCAAGGAGATTCACGAGGCGCTGAAGGCCCAGACCGGCATCGATGTGGATAAGAAGAAGATCGAGAGTGATGTGCCCCTGAAGAACCTGGGCGGCTATGACATCGCGATCAAGTTGCACAAGGATGTGACCGCTAAGCTGCATGTGAGCGTACAGGCGGCAGAGTAAGCAGGAGCGTGCGCCATGGCAGAGATGGATGAAAATGTAATCGCCCGGGTGGTGCCCCATTCCGCGGAGGCGGAGCAGGGCGTCATCGGTGCCATGCTCCGTGACAAGGACGCGGTGCTGACGGCCACGGAGCTTCTCGTCGAGGAGGATTTTTACCAGCGGCAGTACGGCATCATGTTCTCGGCCATGCGGGAGCTGTTCAATGAAGCGAAGCCGGTGGATCTGGTGACGCTGCAGGATCGGCTGAAGCAAAAGGACGTGCCGCCGGAGGTTTCGGACACCGGCTTTTTGAAGGGGATAATGCAGGCGGTCGCCACTTCGGCGAACATCCGCTCCTATTGCAATATCGTCAAGGAAAAGGCGCTGCTGCGCAATCTGATCCGCACCAACGAAGACATTGCCAACATGTGCTATGCCGGCAAGGAGGATGTGGAGGACATTCTGGCCCAGACGGAGAAGCGGATTTTCGATCTTCTCCAGAAGCGGAATACCCGGGAATTCACGCCCATCGAAGAAGTGGCCATGAACGTGCTGCACAACATCGAGAAGGCCTCCCGGCAGAAGGAGCCCATCACCGGTGTGCCCACAGGCTTCATTGACCTGGATTACCGGACGGCGGGCCTGCAGCCCTCGGATCTCATCCTGGTGGCTGCCCGCCCCTCCATGGGTAAAACGGCCTTTGTGCTGAACATTCTGGACTATGTGGGTGTGAAGAAGAACATGCCGTCCATGGTATTCTCGCTGGAGATGTCCAAGGAGCAGCTGGTGAACCGTATGCTGTCGCTGGAGACCCTGATTGATGCGGATAAGCTCCGGAAGGGTACGCTGACGGATGAGGACTGGGGAAATCTCATCGACGGCATCGACCGGATTTCCGGTGCCAACATCATTATCGATGACACGCCGGGCATCTCGGTGACGGAGCTTCGCTCCAAGTGCCGGAAGGTGAAGCTGGAGAAGGGGCTGTCGCTCGTGATGATCGATTACCTGCAGCTCATGTCCGGCTCCGGCAGCCGCAACAGCGACAACCGGCAGCAGGAGATTTCGGAGATCTCCCGTTCCCTGAAGGCCATTGCCAGGGAAATGGAATGCCCCGTCATTGCCCTGTCCCAGCTGTCCCGTGCCTGTGAGCAGAGACCGGACCACCGGCCCATGCTGTCGGATCTCCGTGAGTCCGGCGCCATCGAGCAGGATGCGGATATCGTGATGTTCCTGTATCGTGACGACTACTACAACAAGGACACGGAGCATCCCAATGAGGCCGAGGTGATCATTGCCAAGCAGAGAAACGGTCCCATCGGCACGGTTACCCTGATGTGGCAGCCGCAGTTTACGAGATTTGTGAATGCGGAGCATGAGAGTTGATTAACGAAGCCGAATAGGGTATAGTATTGAAGCTAAGGAGGCGCCTATGAAGATAGAAAGAATAGATGACAACTCTATACGCTGTACCTTATCCAGCCTGGATCTGTCGAGCCGGAACCTAAACCTGCGGGATATGACCTACGGCTCTCAGGCAGCCAAGCGTCTTTTTAATGAAATGATGCAGAAGGCGCAGGAGGAGGTCGGCTTCGTACCGGACAGCACCCCTCTGATGATAGAAGCGATTCCTCTCCAGGGAGGCTCCATTCAGCTGATCATCACCAAGGTGGATGATCCGGAGGAGCTGGATACCCGGTTTTCCCATTTTACCAAGAATCTGTCGGACAAGAACGGCTGGATTTCCCAGCTGGCGAGCCAGATTCTGGAGGGAGCGCACGATCTGATGCGGCAGATGGCGGCAGACAAGAACGGCCAGGCGGCGGATGAAGGAGACGAGGCTGCGGGAAGTGAAGAGGAGCAGCTCCGGATCTTCCGTTTCCAGTCGCTGGAGCGGGTGTGTGATGCGGCAGAGGCGGCAGGAAGTCTCTTTACCGGAGAGAATGCGCTCTATAAGGATGAGAAAAACCGGCGGTACTATCTGGTGCTGCATGCCGGTGAGGACAAGGACAGCCTGAACCGGACAGCAAATCTGCTGTCGGAATACGGCGAGAAGCTCCGGGGCAATGCCTTGAATGAGGCATACTATGAGGAGCACATGGAAACATTGATTGCCGGCGATGCTTTGCAGAAGCTGAGCAGGCTGTAAAAAAGGAAAGAGGAAAGAGATGACAGAGATTACGAAGGATATGAGAATCGGCGACCTGCTGCAGATGAACGAGATGATCGCTCCGTTCCTGATGCAGAACGGCATGGGCTGTGTATATTGCCCGTCTTCCATGGCAGAGTCCCTGGAGGAGGCCTGCATGGTGCATGGTCTGGACAGCGATGCGCTGACAGCAGATCTGAACGATGTGCTGCGGGAGTATGAGGAGACACAGCAGGCGAGTGCTGAATAAAAAAAGTAAATAAATTTCAAAGACTGGTTGACAACTAGGAATTCAGGTGGTAAAGTACAGTCATCGGTTAGATAAAACTAACCGGACGGATTTCCCGGAATCTCCACCGAGGATCCGCAGCCGGGCACCATGTCCTCCTGACCATAAGCATGTGTGTTTCGGTAAATCTCCTGAAATAAATAGACTCAACTTAAGTGTGTGTAAAAGCCCCGGTTCTCCCCGGGGCTTTTACATTTGTAATCACCCGACTTTCTTACACCGACCTCTCTAAAAACAAGCAGGTAATATCCGCCAGCTGGGCGGGTGTCTCCTGCATGCCGTTCTGGAACCAGTACTGCAGCAGGCTGATGCAGCCGCCCACCAGGAAGGCAAAGTAGGCATCAAAGTCCCGGGCCTGGGGATGCTGGGCCCGCAGGATATTGCTCCATTCGTCGAGGCGGTCGTGCATCAGCTTCTTCAGCTTGTTCAGGAACTTGATGTCACCGTTCTCGCCGATGAGAATGCGGACCAGATCGGCATTCTCCAGACAGAGCTCATAGATTTCCTTGAAGAGCCGGTCCGGCTTCTCGTTCAGAAGAGTGGGCGAGAAGGCATTGACGGTTTCGTGCAGTTCCTGCAGCAGATCATCCTCGGACTGCTCCAGCAGATCGAAAACATCCTTATAATGAAGGTAGAAGGTGCCCCGGTTCACATCGGCGAGACCGGTGAGCTCCTTCACGGAGATGTCCTTCACGGATTTTTCCTTCATAAGCACCGTCAGACTGTGCTTCAGTGCGGCCCGGGTCTTCCGGATCCGGCGATCCGTCACCGGCTTCTGTTTTTCCTTTTCGTTCATACCATTGTTGCTGGTCATAAATCGTTCCCCCTTCATCGCTGACAGCCCGAAAAGCACAGCAGATGCGGCGGATTGTCATGCAAATGTAAAATTTAAACACTATGATAAAAAGTGTTCAATAAATAACAACATGCTGAAAATTGCTTATTGCCAAAGCTTCAGCTTCTTTCTATAATGAACACTATCACAGAAATGAACATGTGTCAATAAATAGAAGGACGTGTATTAAAGAACTGGGTGTGCATCATGGAAAAGCTGAAAGAGAAGAAAAAACGTGGGAATCTGGCAGATTTTATCGTTGATCACAACAAGGGAATCCGCAACATTGCGCTGATTCTGGTTGTCTTCAACCTGATCTGCTATTTTTTTGTGGGTGTTAACTATGATCTGACCGCCTACCTTCCCGATACCGCCGTATCGAAGATCGCCATCAATAAAATGAAGGAGGTCTTCGGTTATCCGGGTACCGGCCGTCTCATGCTGAAGGACGTCAGTCTGTATGAGGCCAAGGAATACAAGAATGAGCTGGAGAAGATCGACGGTGTGGACCAGGTGGTCTGGTGCGACACCACGACCCAGATCTATGCCTCCTCGGAATTCATCAACTACGATGACATAGAGGATTACTACAAGGACAACTGTGCCGTTATGGATGTCACCTTCAAGGAGGGCGATACCTCCAAGCGGACCCAGCAGGCCATTGACGACATTGAGGATCTCATCGGAGACAAGGGCTATATCGTGGGCATGTCGCCCACCCAGAAGTTCATCGAGGAAAATGTGCAATCCCAGATGACCATGATCATGGCCATCGCAGTGGTGGTCGTCTTCATTATCCTCCTCCTCACGACAACGAGCTACTTCGAACCGGTGCTGTTCCTGACGGTCATCGGCTCTGCCATCGTGCTGAACAAGGGAACCAATATCTTCTTCGGCGAGATTTCCTTCATCACCAACAACATCTGCGATGTGCTGCAGCTGGCAACGTCCATGGACTATTCCGTATTCCTGCTCCATGCCTATGAGCGGGAGCGTGAAAACGGACTGACGAAGATACCGGCCTTGAAGAAGGGATTGAACAACACCATCAATACGGTGCTGTCCAGCTCGCTGACCACGCTGTTCGGCTTCCTGGCGCTGGCGCTGATGCGCTTCAAGCTGGGACCGGACCTCGGCTACGTCATGTCGAAGTCCATTCTTTGCTCCTTGTTCATGGTCATCTTCTTCATGCCGTCCATGCTGCTGCTCTGGTCCGACCGCATCGATAAGACACGGCATAAGCCCTTCCTGCCCCGCTTCCACCGCTTCTCTGTCGTGGTGAACCGGCTGTCGCCCTATATTCTGGGTGTGGCTCTGCTGGTGGCGGTGCCCTGCTATGTGGCGCAGAACATGAACAACTTCAACTATGGCAACGAAGCCGTGGCCTCCGCACCGGGCACCTCGATTTACGATCAGACCGAGGAAATCAACGCCAAGTTCGGCCGTTCCAATCTGCTGGTGGCCATCATTCCCAACGAGTCGGCGGACACGGAAAAGGAAATCATCGATAAGCTCGACGACCTGGATTACGTCAAGACGGTGATGGGGATGTCGGAGTACCTCCCGGATGGTGTGCCCGAAAGCATTTTACCGAAAAGCATCACGGAGCTCTTCCATAAGGACGGCTATACGCGTCTCCTGATCTACATCAAGACCAAGAGTGAGAGCCAGACGGCCTTCAAGGATTATGGAGAGATCAAGGAACTGCTGGAATCCTATTATCCGGACGCGACCTATATCGCGGGCAGTACGCCGAGTACCCTGGACATGCGCTCCATCATGAGCAACGACTACAGCTATGTGAATGTGGTTTCCATGCTGCTGGTGTTCCTGGTGGTGGCCATTTCCTTCCACTCCCTGCTGCTTCCGACGGCGACCATGATCCCTATTCTGATCGCCACCTATGTGAACATGGCCTTCCCCTATCTGGTGGGAGACACCATGCTGTTCATCGGCTACATCGTGGTATCCAGCATACAGCTCGGTGCGACCATCGACTATGCGATCCTGTCCACGGAGAATTACATTCAGATTCGGCAGCATGAGCCGGACAAGAAGCGGGCGGCGGAGCTGATGACGGAAATGAGCTTCCCGTCCATCCTCACCAGCGGCAGTATCCTGGTGGTCTGCGGCTATGCGATCTACAAGGTTTCCTCCATCCCCGCCATCAGCGAGGTGGGACATCTGGTGGGAAGAGGCGCCATTTTCTCGATCCTATTCGTGGTGGGCTGCATGCCGTGCCTCCTGAAGCTCATCGACAAGTTCATTGTGGTGCCCAAGGGCATGAAGAAGAAAATGATCCGTGCCAAGATCCATCAGGCGGCGGTATATGCCCGGAACCGGCGGAGACGGCGGCATGAGCGCATCAAAAAGGCATTGCGGCACCTGTCGGCCAATGTCGGCGGCTCTAGAGCCGGGGCAGAGCACCGGGAGGACCGGAGCGCCTGAGGCGTTTCAAAAATATAGTAAGCAAGACTGAAAGAACCTGACCTGAAGAGATAAGAGGAGAGGGGACAATTATGAAAATTCGAAACAGAAAACTGAGAAGGATCATGATACCGGCGGTGCTGTCCGCGGTGGTGCTGACCGAGGCGCTGGCCCCTGTCTGCGTCCTGGCCGGTCCGGCCACAGCCTCCGTGGATGAGACCCTGTATCTGAACCTGGACTATTACGGCGGCATCAGCAAGGCCAATGTGGTAAAGGGCATCAATTTCAATTCCCTGTCCAGCTACACGGATTACGGCGACTACCTGAGCGTCACCAATATGTCCACAGACGAAAAGCCCGCGGAGGGAAACGGCTCCGTTACCTTCTCCGCACCGGAGAAGGGCGGCAAGTTCTTCTTTGAGGGAGAGCTGGACCCCAAGAAGGTGGTGTCTCCCTGGACCTTTGACGTGACCTACAAGGTGAACGGCGTGGTGACCAATGCCGAGGATGTGGCCGGGGCCTCCGGTACCATCGAGATGGACATTGACTGCTATCCCAATGAGAATGCCTCCGAATACATGAAGAACAACTTCATGCTGATCTGCGCGGTACCCATCGACAACAACAAGGTGTATTCCGTGGATGCCCCGGATTCCCAGACCATCAACCTGGGCCAGTATTCCGGCGTGGCCTTCGAGGCGCTGCCCGGGAAGGAGGCCCACTTCGTGGTCCGCCTGGGTACGGACAGCTTCGAAACCATTGGCGCGATCCTGATGATGAGCCCCGGTACCGTGGGAGACCTGCAGGATCTCAAGGACCTGAAGGAGCTGAAGGATAAGTTCCGCACCAACACCAATGCCATGATGGACGACGTGGACGCCCTCATGGACAATGTGACAGACGTATCGAAGCAGCTGTCCCTGACCAATGAGATGCTGACGCAGCTGCGGGCCGGCAAGAGCAAGATTGACGCCTCCAAGGACGTGATCTTCAACGGCAATGATGTGGCCATCCAGGATCTCCGGGATCTGTCCGCCAGCATGACGCCGCTTTCGGATTCCCTGAAGACCGCGCAGTGGATGGTGTATGATGTGAACAAGAACCTGAATACGATGGATCAGGATCTCCTGGACACCACCAGCAAGATGAAGACCCTCAGCACCCGTCTCAAGTCCCTGGGCTCCTCTCTGGGCGGCGTCGACAATCTGACGGCGCAGGACCTTCTGAAGGAGATGAACGACGCGGGTCTCAGCGATGCACTGAAGAAGATCAAGACCAATGCGGCCGGTGCCTCCTCTTCGGCGGGAGAGCTTAGTGCCGTGGTATCTCAGGGCGTGAGCACCGCCTCCAATGCAAGCGCCAAGCTGGTGACGGATGCGGCCCTCAGCAACACCATGTATGAGGAGGAATATCTTCCCCAGGCGGTGATTTCCGCGGTGCAGCAGAGTCTGGGCAGTGATGCGGATCTTTCCGATGCGACAGTGAAGGCAGCGGCGGAGCAGAGTGTGGCCCAGCTGCTGGATATTTATAAAGCATTGCGAAACGGAACCGCAACAGACAGTGAGGGCAGCGGCCTGATCACAGAGGATAATGAAGGCGGCACCGTCAGTGCGGAGGAGCTCCTGACAGCAGTGGCTGCGCTGAAGCGTGCGCAGGGCGGTGACACAAGTGCCTTGGCCGGATATACAGGAAACAGCAGCTTCATGACGCTGGTGGCTCAGCTGAATAACAATGCCAGCTACGCCAGCAGCACCGCCAAGCAGCAGGCCTCCCGCTTCGTGGGACGGCTGCAGTCCGTGCAGAGCCTGCAGAAATCCGCTGATGATATTTCCAAAAATGCGGCAGACAGCAGTGCTAAGGCCGGCGAGAAGCTCAGCGACCTGCAGAGCGCACTGGAGGAGCTGGGCTCCGGGTTGGCGGATGTGGCCGGCATCGAGTCGAGCGCCCTCATCAGCGGTATCGATTCCGTGCTGTCGGATATCGAAGACATTTCCGATGACGCGGGTGCGGTGGCCTTCCAGACGGCGCGCTTCCTGAACAGTGCCAGCAAGCTTTCCGGTGATCTGGACAGCCTGATCGGTACCATGAACAACTATTATGAGGATGTGCAGAAGGCATTGACCAATACGGACGATGTGCTGGGACAGATTCAGAAGACCACGGACGACCTGGCAGGCACGCTGCAGACGGTGAATGATACCCTGCGCTCCGCCAGCGAGAATCTGAGTGCTGCCGGCGATGCGGCCCTGGAAGCCGGTGATCTCGCAGTGGACAACGCTGAGAAGATTGTGGACAACACGAAGAACCTGAAGAACTCTGGTGCGGATCTCCGGAAGTCCATCAACGATGAGCTGGACGAGAAGGAGGCGGAGAACAACTTCCTGAACATGGATCCGGATGCGGTGAAGGAGTCCTTTACCAGTGAGAAGAACCAGGAGCCCACGGCGCTGTCCATCGTCTGCCGGACCGAGGAGATTTCTCTGGATGACGATGAGGAGGAGAGCCTGGATGCCGAGGAGGCAGAGGAGAACCTGAGCAGCTTCCAGCGGATCGTCAACGTATTCAAGAAGATCTGGCATGCCATCAAGCGGGTTCTCGGCCTGGATAAAAGCAAGAGCAAGGGCTGAGGGAGGTAGAAGATGAAAAAGCGTATTTTCGGAAAGCTGGGCGCCGGTACGGTGGTGCTGTGTGCGCTGTCCATGGCGGCAGCGCTGCCGGCCTATGCCAATATCAAGAGCCTGGAGATCAATGTGGATACGGACAGTCTGGACGGCTACACGGCGGGACAGGCCTTCCTGCCCAAGCTGGAGCTGGAGGACGAGGATGAGGACATGCTGAGTCTCAGCGTGGACACCACGGAGCTCCGGGATGCGAACCCCACGCTGCCTTATACGGTGAAGTTCACGCTGCATGCGGACAATGACGTGCTGGACGATGACCTGAAGATCCGGGGCACCGGCATTCGCCAGACCTATGTGGATATGGTCTCTGTGGACAACACGGAGGCCAGCGGCCGTCTGCTGATCTATCCCTTTTATCAGCTGACAGCGCCCCAGAACGTGACGGTGGATTACGCGGCGAAGAAGCTGCGCTGGTCCTCCGTTCAGTATGCCGGGGACTACGAGGTGGTGATCAGCTATACCCAGAAGAACGGTAATCTGAAGACGATGCATCGCCACAGCAAGAACACGGAGCTGAATATTGCCGATGTACTGAATCTCAGCAGCACCGGCACCGTCAGTGTCTCTGTCCGGGCGCTTGCCACGGAGGAAGAGGGCTATGAAAATGTAGAGATCACGAACGGCGTGGCGAAGTGGGAGCCCTTCGGCAGCGCGGAGCAGTACAAGCTGCGGATCAAGTGGGTGGATGCCCAGGGCAGGACCCATAAGCAGGAGGAAAGCGTCACCGGCACCAGCAAGGATGTCAGCGCCTATGTGAATTCCTCGGCCAAGAAGGAGGTCACGGTGACGGTACGGGCCGTGCCGAAGCAGAACGATGCCAAGTATTACAACATTGCGGTGAGTGACTGGGCGAGCGGCGGAGACGGCGCTGCGGACACCTCCGACTACGATGTGGACGACATCTGGGAAATGTTGGCGGACTACCAGGCTGTGGTGGACGGCAACTTCTCCAAGGCCACGAATCCCAATACGGGACTCAGCGGCAGCACACCAGACAACGGTGGCGGTCAGTGGCAGCGCTCCGGCTGGAAGTGGCAGTATCTGGTGAACGGCACAGCCAGCAATCAGGGCTGGAAGAAGATCGGCAGCAGCTGGTACTATTTTGACAGCGACGGCTACATGCATACTGGCTGGCTTCAGGACGGAGACAAGTGGTACTATCTCGAGTCCAAGGTGGGCAGCAGCTGCGGCGTCATGGTCACCGGCAGCCGCCAGATCAACGGCAAGAGCTATAGCTTCGGCGCAGACGGCGCCTGCACGAACCCGTAAAGCGAATAAGGATGGGATAGAGGACTCCCCGCCGCAGGTTTTGCCTGCGGCGGGGAGTCTCTTTGCGAGACAAACCGCTCCGTTTGTGGTACGATATAGCGGCAAAGAACGTAGAAGGAGGACGAGGAGTGCATCATTTTTTTGCAGAGCCGGGGGATATCAACAGGACAGAGCGGACGGCGG